>NZ_CP092417.1:952857-1257142 GCF_023716865.1 Endozoicomonas sp. SCSIO W0465 | reverse complement strand
CCGGATAATTTCATTGCGGATCATAGGGCGGTAGGTTTCCAACTGTTTCAATGCCTCAGGATCCCGGCTCATCAATGACAATTTAATCTGCAGGTAATGGGGACGGGCTTCACTCTTGAGCGAGATGATAAATGGTTCCATTTGCATGAAGTGAGGCACTGCCAGCTCGTCCGGATCTTCACTCTTCTGTTGCATGAACATCCAGGCGGCTCCCCCGGCAACAGCAATAAGCAAAAGGATCAAAAAAATAAGAATGATCATAAGCCCCTTGCCTGATTTCTTTTCCACTGCTGCTTCCGCCTGCTCCGTCTCTTCAGCCATCATGCCTCCCTGCCACCATTAAGCCCCTGAGATAAAAAGCAAGGGCAATCAAACAAAATGATCCAGCAATCGCCCTCCCCTGGAGCGAAACAGCTGCGCACCTGATAAATACTCCACATTGTCACTCCCCCAATCGGCTTGCAGCAGGGTTTCTGAAGCGGCCATGTTTGCCGCCTGGTGCCTCCCGGCCTGCCCTCCCTGGCCGGAATGAACATCGACTGATAATTCTGATAAATCCACATGCTGTTCGGCTAAAACCTGTCTCAGCCGTTCAGACTGGTTAAGTAGCAGGTCCCGGGTAGTGGCTGAAGACGCAGTCACCTGAAGGGAGAGCGATTCTGCATCCAGGGATACAGTCAGCGATAAACGTCCAAGTTCTGGTGGGTCAAGCCGGATCTCCAGTCCAGACTCTCCTTTTCTAAGGATCTGGATCAGTTCAGTGCCCAGGCGCTGAGGAAAATGGGACTGAGGAAGCATCACTTCTCGATGGGAACCGACAACGAATTGCTGTTGAGTAGTTGCAGCACTGAATTCACCCGGAGCAGACGCATTCACTTTTACAGCATGAGAAACCTGATTCCCCTGAACGGGTTCGGTTCCTGTAACCAGGTTCTGATTGAGACTTGCCTGATCCCCACCCTTTACCTGATCAATAAGTAAATGAACTTCCGGTCTGACGGGATTAGCTACCTTATTAACAAAAACTTGCTGCTGCCCAGCTTCGATGAAAGCATCATCCGGCAGCGCTGCTCCATGGTTGCCGGTCAGTGTTTTCCAATCCCCGGCAAAGTACTTTCTATCAATGGATGATGGCTCGCTCTCAGAGTCTCTCGATAGTGTCTGAGGTAATGACCTTGAGTTATTGCCTGGCAACATTGTTTGATTGCTGATGTCAGTTATAACCCTGTGTCGTTCATTTCGGCCATCAGTCAATTTTGCAGCCTCTGGAGATACCTGATATTGGCTTACCGTCTCTACTCGAACAGAATCATCTCCTGGCAAAACCATTTGTGCCGAAACTGACAGGCCAATACCTGACAAAACGACACCAGCATCAGATACCTCGTTGAGATTCATTACCGCTGGAGTGTAAGAACCTGCAGTAAAGAAGGGCTGACCACCATAAGGCTCTGACGACTCATCAAATTCCCTATTCAAGGACATCAACGGCTCGGAAAAGGCAGGAGGAACGTCTATCAAAGCGTCTTTTTTTCCAGAAACATCAATTTGTTGATAGATCTGATGAAACAAAGGATGTTGATCACCGGAAGCCTGAGGCTGCAGTACTCCCTGCATCGGCAGGTTCGAAACGGACAAATGCTGGACTGCTTCCATCACGGCCCTCGAAGACTGCTGGCTCGTTGATAGCTGGAAAGTGCTGAGCTATCGTTTCGATTTTTTTTGATCACTGACAAAGTGTCAGCCCGGTGTCGAACACACACCTGTATCAGGGCACTGCACAACACCTGTACTCTGGCGAGAGCCTCCTGAATCCCGGGCTGATCGGTTAAACCGGCATCAGAAAGCTGTTGAAAAAAAACCTGTAGCTCCTGATTAACCGCCATCATACGATCCCAGTCTTTTGCCTCAAGTGATGCCTCAAGTGCCAGTTCAAAGGATCTCAGCTTATTGACATAATCAGTAACAGAGAGGCTATGATCCTTCATCACTACTCCACACTGGCTACCGCACTGCTCTCAACAGTACCGTTGACAACCGACTGCCAGCCCTCCCGGATCTCTCCCATTAATCCAGCGACCTCATCAATCATCGTCACATCGTTACTGGCATTGGCTTCGGTCAGTCGTTTGATGCAGTACTGATAAAGTCCCTGTAAATTATCCGCCAGTTCACCGCCTTTCTCATGATCCAGGGATTGTTCGAGCACCAGCAGGATATCCATGGATAAATTAATTCGATCAACCTTTTTACCCAGGTCTTTTTCTTCCATGTAATGACGGGCTTTTGCCAGTGTCTCCATCAATTTATTAAACAGTGTTGCTACCAGCTGCTCGGGCTTTGCCACTTCCACCGAAGCCCGTTGCTGCTGTTGATAGGCGTTAATCCCTGCCCGCTTCATAAATGCTCCGTATTTACTGGTTATTGCTGTTGTTGATGGATGTCAGATTGTTGGTCAGCCACTGACTGGTACCGTTTAAAGAGGCCAGCAGGTTTTCCATGGCGAGGAATTGTTGCTGGTAGTAGGACTGTACCCGCTCCAGACGAAGCTCAAGATCTTCCCGGTCATCACTGATGTCTTTGACCGCCTCATTAATTCGATCTTCTCTGGCAGCCAGGGAACCATTACTGCCAAGATAGCTATCCAACCGCTGGTTCAGCCGGGACATCAGGCCATTATCACCAGCCAGCACCACAGCCAGCTCGTCAAAATGGTTGTTCAGCGCTTTATCCAGACGACTGCCATCGACTTCCAGTTCTCCTGTACGGGTAGTTTTTAAACCCATGTCACTGAGGGTGCGAAATACATCCCCGTCTTCACCGACCAGACTACTGAGTTCTTTACGCAACCGGGATTCCAGCAGTCGTGTCTGGGCATCGCCAGTCAATATACCGGCATTCACACCGTTAACGTCGGTCAATTGATCAAAGGTGGATTTCAGGCTATTCCAGGTGGAAACAAAGGATTCAATCGATGATCTGACATCAGCCTTATCCAGAGAAATATCCAAAGTGACCGGAGTGGTTGAAATGGATTTAACATTGACCGAAACGCCATCCACCAGATTTTCAAAGGTGTTATCGGCAGAAGTGATAGTGATAGCGGATGCACCGCTGCCAAATCGAATACTGGCATTCTGGGCGGCCTGAAGCTCGGTCATTGCCCCAAGGGCAACGGTGCCACCGGTCAAGCCACTGAAATCCGCGTTAATGGCGTAATCTGCACCACTCTCGCGGCTCGCCAGCATCAATCTCTGCTGACCATTATCATTGATCAGCGTCGCCTGAACGGTGGCATTATCAGTTGCATTGTTAATGGCATCCCGTAAATCGGTGAGTGTGTCATTACCGGCATCCAGGGAAATGGCAAAAGTTTCACCATTAACGGTAAAACTGCCGGTACCCGTGCCAATGGTTTCACCCTCAGCAATGGCAGCGGAGCTTAACTGATGGCGGCTGGCCAGTTGATCCACGGTGAAAGTATAAACACCTTCTGCGGCAACACTGGTAACAGAAGCGCCGATCACCGAATCATCACTGATATTGGCAGAACGTGGACTGAAACCTTCCACTGAATTCAGTTTTTCCAGCCCCGTTTGAAATGACTGCAGTGACGATTTCAGCTGGGCTACTGCCGTCAGTTCCACGGTATAAGCCTGTTCACTGCGATTCAGCCGGGCTTCAATCGGTGCCCGCTCGGCATTCACCAGCGCATTCACCATGGAGTTCACATCCAGCCCGGAATAAAGACCTGAGACACTGAACATAATCAGCCTCTGATTAATTCTTCATCTGGTTCGTATCGGCTTGCCGGTTAAAAGTTAAACAGCAAAGAACGGGAGCCGAAGCTCCCGTTGATGTTTAACCGACTCTGTTGGTTTGGCCTTAACGCAGCAGTGACAGCACGTTCTGCGGAATGGCATTGGCCTGAGCCAATACCGCAGTACCGGCCTGCTGCATAACCTGGTATTTACTCAGATTGGCAGTTTCGGCAGCAAAGTCAGTATCCAGAATACGACTCTTGGAAGCCGTTACGTTTTCTTTGATATTGGCCAGGTTATTGATGGTGGAAGTAAGACGGTTCTGGATGGAACCGAGATTGGCGCGCTCAGAATCAATCTCTTTCAGAGCCTGATCGATGATACTGACAGCGTTATCAGCTCCAGTAGCAGTCGTCAGGTCAATGCCATTAACATTATCAGCTGAACCATTGTCAGCACCTGCTAAGTTTGCAGAAGTAGTTGCTTCACCCATTACTCCAAGATCACCAGCTGTAGTTAAACTGGTTGCCAAGGTAAAATCACCCGGAGTACCAAAGCCAGCACCTCTAACGACAGTAACACCACCTTTGGAATCAACGATGGCAGCTAAATCTCCCTCATTAATACGCCCTTGAGCAACTTCAGATTCAAAGACAGCATTCAACTTTGATGCAATATCACTGGCCGTATCAGTAGTAGCTATGTTGATTGCCTGAGTGTTAGTTCCACCATTAACAGAGACAGTCAAAGCTTCAGCAGCTCTACTTCCGTGCGTTATATCACCTGCATCAAGACTCGCGATTTTAGTCCCAGCAGTAACCCCACTACCACTTCCCAAGTCAGCAGATGCTGCAGAAGCAATACTGAAGCTGATTTTATCGTTAGCTGAAGCGGTAGAACCCAGCTGGAAACTTCTGTTCTGAAAGCTGCCATCCAGCAGATTTACGCCACCGAATGAGGTGGTATTGGAGATTCTATCCAGCTCAGCCTTAAGAGCAGTCACTTCCTGATTCAATGCTGCCCGCTCATCACCCTCATTTGAACCGTTAGAAGCCTGCAGAGCCAAATCCCTCATTCTCTGCAAAATCGCAGTAGACTCATTCAACGCACCTTCTGCAGTCTGCGCCAGAGAGATACCATCGTTAGCATTTCGGATCGCGACAGCAAGGCCACGGGATTGAACCTCCAGACGGTTAGATATCTGCAGACCAGCAGCATCGTCTTTCGCACTATTAATACGGACACCGGAAGAAAGTCTTTGCATGGTGGTTTGCAAGCCACTTTCAGACTTCATCAGCTGACGCTGGGCATTCAACGAAAATGAATTAGTGTTTACGGTCATTGCCATTGTTTATTTCTCCATCCATGGATATTCGCTATGAAACTTCAGCAATATTTCTGTTCTTTATAGTTTTAAGAAACGCTGAACCCCCCTATTCGGTGACCACCTGAAACCACTTAAACAAATTAATGATTTTTTTCAGTCGTTTTTAGATTAAAAAAATGATTTTATATATCTTTATATAAATAAACGGGCCAACAACCCGGAACAGAACAAGGAGACCCCATGACACCGGAAGTTGTGGCAGACCTTTTCAAAGACGCGCTGACCCTGATCGTTATCATGGTGTCAGTTATCATTCTCCCCGGCATGCTGGTGGGCCTGGTGATCAGCACCATTCAGGCCGCCACCCAGATCAATGAACAGACACTGAGCTTTCTGCCACGACTGCTGGCCACCCTGATCACCATTGGCCTGGCAGGCAACTGGCTGATTCAGGAGTTTATGGATCTGTTTATCCGACTTTATGAGCTGGTCCCGGAGCTGCTGGCCTGATGATCGGGTTTACCTTCAGCGAGCTGACCGGCTGGCTTGGTCAGTACCTCTGGCCCCTGTTTCGGGTTGCCGCGCTGTTGATGACCATGCCCATGGTCAGCAGTCAGGTGGTTGCCCCCAGAATACGCCTGCTGATGGCATTGGCCATTTCCTTTCTGATAGCACCATTACTACCCGCTGTTCCTGCCGTTGAGCCTATATCAGGAGCTGCTCTGCTGATTACTCTGCAACAATTGGCCATCGGCTTTGCCATGGGATTAATCCTGCAAATTTATTTTGCCATCTTTACCTCAGCAGGTGAGCTGGTTTCCATGCAGATGGGGTTGGGCATGTCGGTGATGATCGATCCGATCAACGGTGTTCAGATTCCGATCATCAGTCAGCTGTTTCAACTGTTGAGTTTCCTGATGTTTCTGGCTATGGACGGGCATCTTGTGGCCATTACCATCATCATTGAGAGCTTCAACATACTGCCGGTTGCCCCCATTGACCTCTCCCGAATCGTTCTGGAACAATTGCCGGGCCTGGTTTCATGGATGTTTGCCAGTGCCCTGTTGATGGTGGTGCCTGCCATTATTTCCCTGCTGATTGTCTCGTTTACCTTTGGCGTAATGAACCGCTCGGCACCACAGTTCAATATTTTCAGCCTCGGCTTCCCGCTGACCATGCTGGGTGGGCTGATTATTTTAATGCTGGTCAGCAGTCAGTTTTCAGGAATATTTGTTCGATTCACTGAAGCAGGGCTGGAAGCTCTTTCCAGCCTGCTGATATAAATGAGGGTTCTCAAGAATGGCCGATGAACCCCAACAGGAAGAACGCACCGAAGAGCCTTCCGAACGAAAAATCCAGAAAAGCCGGGAAGAAGGTCAGGTTCCCCGCTCCCGGGAGCTGGTGACTACCGCACTGATTGGCGGTACCTTGCTGGCTATGTGGTTTAGCGGCAACCTGATCAGCCAGCAGTTGCAGAGCGTTATGCGCACCAGTTTCACCTTTGATAAGGCCGTGCTTCGTCAGGAAAACTGGCTGAAAAGCCATTTGATTAACAGCCTGACCGAAGGGTTCTCCGGGCTGATGCCTTTTTTCCTGCTGATCACCCTGGCCACCGTTGGTGCTTCTCTGGCACTGGGAGGCTGGCTGTTCAGCAATAAACTGCTGCAGTTTAAAGGCGAACGCATCAGCCCGCTGAAAGGACTGCAGCGGATGTTTTCTGCCCGCTCACTGATGGAAGTGGTCAAGTCCATAGCCAAACTACTCTTGCTTGGCTTTTGTCTCTGGCTCACTGCCCAGTGGTTTTTTACCGAATTAATGACCATTAACCAGTTATCTATTACCACTGCCCTTTACCTGGGAGCAGGTTACCTGGTTAAGGCTATTGCGATGATGACTCTGGCGCTGGTGATTATCTGCATCATCGATATTCCATTTCAGCAATGGAGCCACTTACGCAAGTTACGCATGACACATAAAGAAATGCGTGATGAAATGAAAGAGCTGGAGGGGCAGCCTGAAGTTCGCTCCCGCTTGAAGGAAAAGCAGCAGGAAATTGCCGGACGACGTATGATGCAGGCGGTACCGGGAGCCGATGTGATCATCACCAACCCGACACACTTTGCCGTGGCTATTCGCTACGACCAGAACCGGGCAAAAGCGCCCTATCTGGTGGCCAAAGGCGTTGATCAGGTTGCCCTAAGAATTTGTGCAGTAGCCAGGGAATATAATCGCCCGGTGATTCAATCACCGGTTCTGGCCCGGGTGGTTTATCACACGACAGGACTAAACCAGGAAATAGCCGACGAGCTGTACATAGCTGTTGCTAAGATACTGGCTTACATCAAGCACCTGAATGACTATCAGGCTGGAAGAATGCCCACAAGGCCAGAAATGCCGGAACCAGAGGTTCCCCGGGCTTTTCAGGAAAAGTGGGATAAGCAGGGATAAACAGGCTTTATAACAAGGACCAGACAATGATCAGGGAAGCTCAACGTCTGCTGGGAGAATTATCGGGCAAAACCAATGGACTGCGTATTGGCATTCCATTGATCGTGCTAATGACCCTCGGCATGGTAACACTCCCCATGCCGCCTTTTATGCTGGATGCTTTTTTCACCTTTAATATAGCCCTCTCCCTGCTGGTTCTACTGGTCAGTGTTTACACGCTCAGGCCACTGGATTTTGCGGTTTTCCCAACCATTCTGCTGGTATCTACCTTACTCCGTCTTGCACTGAATGTTGCATCAACCCGTGTCGTTTTACTGAACGGTCATACTGGCCCGGATGCTGCCGGTAAAGTGATTCAATCTTTTGGTGAAGTGGTTATTGGCAACAACTATGTGGTCGGCCTGGTGGTATTTGCCATTCTGGTCATTATCAACTTTGTCGTGGTCACCAAAGGGGCCGGCCGAATATCAGAAGTCACCGCCCGTTTCACTCTGGATGCTCTTCCTGGCAAGCAGATGGCCATTGATGCCGATTTGAATGCTGGCATCATTGACCAGCAAAAAGCCCATGACCGACGGGAGAGTGTACGACGGGAGGCAGATTTCTACGGTTCCATGGACGGTGCCAGTAAATTTGTCCGTGGCGATGCGGTGGCAGGGCTGCTGATTCTGGCCATCAATATTATTGGCGGCATGCTGATCGGTACGCTTGGGCAGGGGCTCAGTGCCGGTGAGGCCTTTACTGTCTACTCACTGTTGACCATTGGTGATGGTCTGGTCGCCCAAATACCCTCACTCTTGTTATCGACAGCTGCAGCCATGATGGTCACCCGGGTTTCAGAATCCGCCGATATGGGAGACCAGGTATCGGAACAGATGCTGTCGTCCCCCAAAGCCATGATGCTGACGGGTGTTATCCTGATCGTCATGGGGCTGGTTCCCGGAATGCCATTTATTCCTTTTGTGGGCCTGGGTGCATTGGTCTTACTGTTATTCTGGTGGCTCAGCAAAAACTCCCCCCCCGCAGAACCGGACAATACCAAAGAGCAGCAGGAGCAAAGCTCGCCGGATACCCCCTGGTCCTGGGGGGATATTCCGCCGGTAGATACGTTGAAGATGGAACTTGGCTTCAGGCTTATTACCCTGGCTGACGAAAAACAGGGTGGCCAGCTGCTAACCCAGATCAAGGGTATCCGCAAAAGCCAGTCCCGCCAGCTGGGCTTTCTGGTTCCCAGTGTTCATATCAAAGACAACTTAAGCCTGAAACCCGATAGTTATACCATTGAATTAAAGGGAGTCACCGTCGCTGAAGGTCAGGTTGACCCTGGAAAGTTATTAGCTATCAACCCTGGTGAGGTATTTGGGGAACTTAATGGTTCCCCAACCAAAGATCCTGCTTACCAGCTGGATGCACTCTGGATTGAACCACACGACAGAGATCATGCATCAGGACTGGGCTATACCGTCGTTGATCCCGCCAGTGTCATGGCAACCCATCTGAATAAAATCATTGATGAACATGCCAGTGAACTGCTTGGTCACGATGAAGTGGAGCAGCTGGTGGATAAGCTGCGTCATTACTCCCCGAAACTGGCCGATGAGTTAATTCCCAAAAAAATTTCCATCAGTATCTTTTCCAAGGTACTCAGGGAATTATTGATGGAAGATGTACCGGTCAGTGATATTCGTACAATCGGCTCTACGCTGTTGGAGTCCTCGGAAAATAACAAGGAAACCTGGCAGCTCACTGCTGAAGTCCGGGTCGCCCTGCGCCGGGCTATTGTACAGAACCTGATCGGTCATCAGCAGACGCTGCCTGCGGTTACCATGAGTCCAGAGCTGGAGCAGGTCATCATGCAGAGTTTTCAACAGGCAGTAAAAAACAGCCATTTCTCACCGGACTCCCTGCCACTGGAGCCGGGCATTGCTGAACAGCTTCAACAGCAGCTACCCGTTGTTGCTGATAAGTTGATCGCTGAAGGAAAGCCTCCAATCATGCTGGTAAACGATACCATTCGCCCGGCCATGGCCCGCTATGCAAGACTGTGTACCGATGGCATGCATGTATTGTCGTTTAATGAAATCCCTGAAAATAAAGAAGTCATTGTTGTGGGCAAAGTCGGGTAAAACCATGCCCTTAAAAGAAAACATAAAAGAAAAGTTGTTTGTTTTTAAGGCATGATAACGGTATCGTGAATTAGGCTATTTCATAAAAAAAGCTGACAAAGCTTGCGCTTAATGTTCGATTAGCGTTCCCTGTGGACAGGATTTTTCATGGACAGGAAGTCAAAATCATCACTGAACAGCCGGGGGCTGTCAGGTGCTGCAAAAGTACAGAAGGTACACTCTTCTTCCGAGTTCAAGGATCTGGAAACCTATGATCTGACCAACCCGGATTATAAAATTCATGATTTACTGCCCACCCTTGAGTTGATCAACCAGCGTTTTTCACAGCTGTTCCGGCACGCCATCAGCAGTATTTTCCGGTGTAATGTTGATGTGCATTTTGACAGCGTTGACTCATTACAGGTAGGCGATTACCTTGCTAATGAATCAACACCCGATATCAAACATATCTATAAATCAACCACTCTGAAATGCTCTGGCTTTATGGCCATTGAGTCCCCGATGTTATTCTCACTGGTTGATATTTTCTTCAGTGGATCCGGAGAAAGTGTAAATCCAAAACGAAATGAACTGACGACAGCTGAAGTCAGAATTCTACAGAGGGTTCTGAAAGCCGCCGCCGATAAACAGACAGAAGCCTGGGGAAGTATACTCTCGTTTAAAATCAAGCTGGCTGATAATTACAACAGCCCAATTTCAACACTGTTTCGATCTGACACGGAAATTATTCTCCTTAGCCAATTTACGCTGCAGCTGGGCAGTCAATCCTGCGCATTCCATATTGTCATGCCCTATCAGGCACTGGAGCCGGTCAGAGAAAAGCTTCAGGCATTTAAATTTGCTGAACAGGATCCTCTCTGGCAACGTAATATGCTGATGGGACTGATGCAGGCTCCACTGGAAATGTCCTCACGTCTGTGTGAAGTTGATATCAGCCTCAGGGATGTGATGCGACTCAAGCCCGGCCAGATCATTCAGGCCGATGTCCCCCCCAATGTTACCGTCAAAGTTGCAGGCGTACCCTGCTATAAAGCGTCGGTATGTACCGTGCAAAACAGTCTGGCCATCAAGATCACCAAAAAATTGCATAACGAAGAAGTAGAGGTGTACCAGCACGAGGAGAAGGAAATCCATGAGTAACGAACAAGACGACAGCGTTACCCCAAATGACAGCATGAGCTTCCAGGACAGCCTGGAATCTGAACAATCCACCCAGCCCGTTGAAGAGACAGCAAATCTCCCCCAGGCCATGAGTGACCTGGGGATGATTCTGGATATTCCCGTCACCCTCTCGCTGGAACTGGGCAGCACTAAAATTAATATCGGTGATTTGATGCGCCTGAACAAAGGCTCTATTGTTGAACTGGAAAAAGAGGCATCAGAGCCGTTGGAAGTGATGGTGAATGGCAAGCTCATTGCCTATGCCGAGGTCGTGGTTATTCATGATAAATACGGCATTCGTTTCCTGGATGTGGTCAGTGAATCAGAAAGACTGAAGCATATTTCCTGAATGAAAAACAACAACAATAAATACAGGCTGATGACGTTTGCATTATCAGCCTTCTTTTGCTTTTTTGCTGCTGACAGTTTTGCCGAGTCAGGCCTGCCACTGATTACGGTAACCAACAACGGGGATTCAACGGAGTACAGTGCCAGTCTTCAGATCCTGATTCTGATGACATTACTCAGCTTTATCCCGGCAGCATTATTGATGATGACCTCGTTTACCCGGATCATCATCGTTCTGGCTATTCTCAGGCAAGCACTGGGTTTACAGCAAACACCGCCTAATCAAGTGTTGCTGGGCATTACACTGGCGTTGACAATACTGATCATGACCCCATTATTTGAAGACATTTACGCCGTGGCAGTGGTTCCCTATCTGGAAGATAGCAAGACCTTGCTCGAAGCATTTGCCCAGGCAAGCTTGCCAATCAAAGACTTTATGTTGAAGCAAACCAGAGAAACGGATCTTGAACTGTTTTTCGGTATCGCCAAACAGGACATACCGGTAAATTTGACGGATACGCCATTATCCATTGCAATACCTGCTTTTGTGACCAGCGAACTGAAAACCGCTTTCCAGATCGGTTTTATTATCTATATCCCCTTTCTGGTCATTGACCTTGTGGTAGCCAGTGTTTTGATGGCAATGGGTATGATTATGCTGTCACCACAGATGATCTCTCTACCATTTAAATTAATGCTGTTTGTTCTGGTGGATGGCTGGGCAATGATTATGGGAACAATGGCATCCAGCTTTTTTTAAATGACTTTTAAAAAACGGACGCCAGAATAATAAATAATCATCAAACTTCTTCCTGATTACCACCGACCCTACGTCGTGAGCCAGCTGCTATAATAAACGTCGATAGTCATGTGTTTTGGAGGTAAAACTGATGTGTAAAAACACCATTCAGTTCCAAAAAGGCCTTGGCATTATGCAATTTCTGGCTAATTACGGCAGTGAAGAGCAGTGTGAGAACGCGCTGTCCTCTTGGCGCTGGCCAGATGGCTTCCAATGCCCGAAGTGTGGCTCCCGCAGTTTCTGCAAGCTTCACCGGAAAGCTGAATTCCAGTGCAATTGCTGCCGTTGCCAAACCTCGCTTACCAGTAACACTATCTTTGACTCAACAAAGCTGCCTCTAGCTAGTTCTCGTCCAAAAACGCATCAGGCAATCATAATTAGATTGTACGTGCGTTTTGATATTTCCTGAAATTCCAGAGAGCCGCAAAAACTCTTCCCTTTTTTTCTCTAATCTGGGACGGATATTGGAGAAAAACGCGAAAAGCAGGCAGAAAACATCCTCCCACCATGCTGGAAAGGTACTTTCATGTAGCGTGGAGGTGGCTATCAGGATGGTGCCGGGTGTCTGGCCAGAATCACCAGGTTGTAACAGACCACCGATAACCAGCAATGAGAATCAAAACGCTCAGAACCCTTGCAGTGGCAACGTGATAGCCCAAAACATCTCTTTAGCCACGAAATTCCCGCTTCAATACCTGCCCGGAAGCGAAAGAGCGTTTTATACACATACTGACTTTTAGTCATCTCTTCGACTTCAAGTCCGCGCTTCTTATTAAAAGCTACATCGCTGATTCCCATGGCCTTGGCTTTTTCCAAATTAGCGCGACACGCGTATCCGCCGTCACCGCTTGTCTGGCGAGGTACACGACCATAAATTTCTTTTTGTCTTTCCATCATCGGAATGAATTGGTCCGAATCCGCTGGGTTACCTTCCTCAATAACCAGGTCCAGGATCAATCGACTTTTTCCCTGAACCAGGTTCAGTTTATGGCCATACTGTACTTGCCGCCTGTCTTTTACGATGATATCCGTATGGGGTTCATACAGGCTAACCACTTTTTCCTGGGCTGGCACCTTTTCACCCTTAAAGACCCTGCGCTCTGTCTGGGAGACTATTGCATCCACCAGGGGTAACAGGTGATCCACATCGGCCTGCCACTTGTCGGCATCATCAGCCAGGAGACACTGCCCCTGCTGACGGGCGTTTGCTAGCGTGACAGTAGCTTCGATAAGTACCTTCCGGGATTTTCGGGTCAACTGCAGCAGTTTTTTATAATGCTGATGCCGCTCTTCTTTGCCAGCGTAGATGCATTTTCTGGCCGCATCTTTTACGGCTCGGTTGTGATGGGTATATTCATAAAGCGGTGTCGCTGTCAGTGTTTGTCCCCGTTCCAGCAGCCGACAAATTTCTTTAACGGAACTGGCTAAAAGATCACTGTCGCAAGGAGGTTTGATATCCGATTCGGTGACTGTGCTGTCAATAGCCACAGTGCGCCCTTTTTCAATACCCTGATCTTTAGCGGTCATTAGCTGACAGTTATTAATCCGTTCCCATGTAGATGCAGTAAGAAGGCTGATGAGCCCATGCAAACTGGAGCGACTGGGGCGCTGGTTTGGTTCGAGGCGACAAAAGTCTCGAAAGAGCATGGAGTCCATCAAAACAAACGACAAGTAGTCATAATCACAATTCAAATACTGTTTCAGGAGTGCCGCACGAAGAACGGATTCTGCTGATAGTCCGTTCCGCCCAGTGTTCTGTTTATCACCAGAACTTAAGTCCTCATAAATCCAGTCATTGAACTGTGGATGGGCGTCAAGCCATTGCGAGATACCGGAAAGCTGGGAGCAGATTTCATGAGGTACGTAATGGAGTTCCATACTACACTGCGGGTTGCGTTTTTTGCGCATTTGGAGTCCTCTGTTTTTGGCAATCCCTTATGTTTCTTGCTCTTGGGAAGTTTAGTCGCCAGATAGCAGTAGGGCTCCACTTAATTTTTCAGGATAAAATCTACAGTTTTCAATTGGTTGTGTTTTTGGACGAGAACTAGCTACCTGGTTTCTGGGTATCTATCTCGTCACCCAGAATAAAGCGGGGATTTCTTGCCTGACGCTTCATCGACAACTTGGCATTTCCTACAATGCCGCATTGCGCATGAAACACAAACTCATGCAGGTCATGATGGAAAGAGATAACAGCTGGCAGTTGAGTGGTTTTGTTCAGATTGATGACGCCTATTGGGGCGGAGAGCGCCACGGAGGCCGCCGGGGCAGAGGCTCAGAGAACAAAGCCCCCTTCGTGGCCGCAGTTCAGACAGATGCTGATAACCACCCTATCTACATGAAGTTCAATGCCGTTGATAACTTCCGGCGAAAAACCATTCAGGAGTGGGCAGAACATGCCCTGAAAAAGGGTGTCCGGGCCGTCAGCGATGGCTTGTCCTGTTTCCGGGGTATTGAAGATGCCGGATGCCAGCACACAGCCATCATTACCGGTGGTGGGCATGCATCCATGGAGAATGAGTTGTTCACCTGGGTAAATACCATGCTGGGAAACGTGAAAACAGCGATTACCGGTACTTACCATAAGCTCGACCCCAAGCATCTGGGCCGTTATCTATCAGAGTTCAACTATCGGTTTAACCGGCGTTTTGATATGCCTTCAATGATCTCAAGGCTAGGTCGGGCTGCAGTCAATACAGCACCGATGCCGGATCGACTTCTCAAACTGCCAGACGTCCAGTGGAAACCGGGTTAGCCATCAACCGATAATTGAAAGTCAGTTGACGTATTAATATCATTATTTCGAATGATGATGTGGGTCTTTGCTTGTTCGGAGCGGTTATGAAACCGAATTTAGTTGATAATCTGGAGAACAAGCCGTCATGATGCCTGCTCCACCGGTAATACTGGAGAGGTTCTATTATTTCTTTACCGGGTTATAGACATTAGGACTTACGCATTGATGACACCGATAAATTTTGGTAGGAGGTGATCCTTCCCCTTTGCAAAACTCTCAATGAAAGCGCCTATTGTCTCTTTAAACAGCCCCCGTTGGTGCTGATAAATATTCGTAAACTCCTGCTCTATCTGCATTTTCTGGAGATAAACAAAAGCTAAAATTGCAGCAAATATATGGTTTCTGACGGGTCGTTCGCTGCGAACCTGAAAGTGCTCAATATGGCAAACCTGCTTGATCGCCCTGTGAAACTGTTCGATCTGCCAGTGCTGGTCATGGATCTGCTTGAAGTCATTGCGTTCAAAAGGGACTTCCTCTGGCAAGTAAACCACGTAGTGGCGACGCTGGTCTTTTAGCATCGTCCTGAACAACCGGATCTTACCGAAGTCTTTGAGCCATACATCCAGACCATTGTCGGGGATGTCGAGGTGTTGAACCTGCTGCCATTTACCTTTTTCCAGTGATACTGTCCTGTTTTTCTCAACGGCAAACATAAACCCAGTCTGATGGTTTTTAATCGTCTTCAGGTTAGTCGTGCAGCTGTACCAGGAGTCACCGGTAACGAACGCTGGCTTCAGCCCCCATACCAGCACTTCAATCAACATTTCACGGAAGTAGTCGTTTTTTGTCTTGTCTTCCGATTTGTCGTATATCCTGTAATTCACCGGCATATGGCGCCCGGATACGTCGGTGTAATAAAGGGTGATGAGGTTAACTCCCTTAACCACTCGGTGATGTTTACCCGACCAAAAGTGGCCAACCAGTGCCACGGAGTAGCTATAAGGTTTGTCGAGCACGCTGTCATCAACGCTCAGGGTGCCGCCAATAGGGTTTAAACTTTTGACTGCTTCATCGTACATATCTTTGGGCTGATAGTTTTCACGCTTAAGAAAGCGGTTTGCGCTATCGTGAGAAAAGTCGGTAACCTCGGCCAGTCTTGTGCATGTTGATGATTTTGGCTCACTAATCAAAAAGCCAATGTATTTTGCAAGAGTGCATCGTGCAGTGGTCGGTCGAGTGGTAGTTCTCACTTTCATCCCTGAAGACATCTGTTTTTTGGCATTATCAAATTTTAGAGCCTGTTGTCAATGCGTAAGTCCTAGACATAAAGAATGAAAAGCTGCACGTATATTCTTAAATTATCTTTCCCTGTGTCATGACGTACGATCAGTGGTAATCAAAAACTTCTTTTAGTATTGCCCGCTCAATCAGCTCAGCCTTTTCCCGGAAAAATTTCATCCTGGCATAGAGTTTTAACACTTCCTCGTGGGCCTGACAGGCCTGCTCCTGCTCCAGGTCGGACCAGCAAGGTACCGGTAATTGCTTTAAATCCTGACTGTGGATAAATGGCACATTATTATCTGTACGTATGGAATCAATCAGTTTCTGGCCCGTCTCAGACTTCAGAAATCGAAACAGGACAACCGGGCTATGGAGCCCATTACCAGGCTTTTGTCGTAAGATAACAAAGGACTGGCCAGCAACCCAGTTATTGCCACATAACTCTGGAACTAATGCCAGTTTTCCCGCCTGCCCCTTTATCGCCAGCAATATATCGCCAGCTTGTAATGTCTGCCCTTTCGCTCTTTGCAATTTGTCAGGACCAATCTGAACAGCACGTTTTGGTGCTTCAACTAATCCGGCATCGTTTATATCATTGACAGTCACTTCCATGAATATCCGGATATCCTGCTGATGCTCCACACCTCTCAACGCCTGGGCCCGAATAATTTCAAACCCATCGTCCAATGCTGAAACCGCTCCGGTGGAACGAAAAACCACGGAACGATTGGCTCCCAAATAATGGCCCGGATCCAGTGGGAAATTGGTATCGCCAGCACTCAATAAATCAGTGCAATTTACCTGATAACTGACTCTGGTATTTCCGGGATCCCGGATTTCTTCGACAATCACATCCGGGCTATTTAATCGATACTTTGCTTCTCCACGCCTTTTCACCGCGACGGCCTTAAAATAATCGTTATCACTGTTGATAAAGCAAATTGTATTGGACGTATCCCCCCCAAAAACAAGAACAAACAAGGGCTGTGCCCGCCCTGGTAATAAACCGGAAGGTAAACGGATAACTCCGGAAAGACGTCCATCCTTAATCAATTTTTTCCGGAAGTTTCGGCTTTCAGCGGTATTTTTCAGGAGAAAACGACCAGGGATCACCAGAACCATTGAGCCACTGCATTGGTGAAGCATATGAGTAACAAACAATATTTCCTTCTGACGTATGCCCGAAGAAAACCGGCCAAATAGATCCCTGACTTCATTCACCTTATAGCAGTGATCATGCAATAAAACACCGACACCGTAAGAAAATTTTTTAAGCCTGCCATGTTGGAAAAAAGCCGGATTCAAGACCGGGTCGCCTTCTTGCAGAGTCACATGGCTACTCAGTAAAGAAATAAGAGAGGGCATTGTCTCAGGCTGGGGGTGTTCAGAGAACAGCTGTATACTTTGGCCTTTCAGTAAAGGCATGAAGCCAAAGGCTCCGTCGCCAGAAAGATAAATATTGTGCTGAAGGTCTTTTGGTAACAGGTTGACCATCAGATCTCTAACCTCCGTGGGCAGGGATGGCCGAACTTGTAGATATTTACCATAAAGAATATCCGGCAGCTCATCATACCTGATAAGCCCATGTCGCCTTGCTGTAGCAAGAGAAGCCGTTAGTCGTTCAAGTTCTGAAGAAGGAATAATCTGGAGATAGTGTTGGTAATTTGACCACGCTGAATTCCAGACAGGATCACTTCGAAAGGCTGAAACGCCTGACAGACCTGCTGAAATTATTCCTGCCATCAATGATTGGTCAGCAGTATTGTAGATATCCCCGTTAAACCGTATCTCTTCATTGAGCAGACCATGCTCACTCAAGTAGCACCAGGTTAATAGCTGCCCCATCAGATGAATATAATCCGGATACCAGCTGTTTTTTCTGAGCTGATCCGGTGCCAGTGCATTTACTATCTCTCTTCCCATTATCTATCCCTGATGAAATTAAAAGAAAATAAGCAGCAGATGAACGTAGTCAATGAAGCGTATATTTAATCATCTGCTGATTTGATATTTCGCTGCAGAAAAAGCTAATCAGCAGATGATTAGCCATTTCATGTGCGGATTTTTCCTGATGACATACTGAAAAGCATCCAAATATATTACAACCCGGTCTGGACTTTATTTTCTGCGATCACCCGGGCATCCACCACCTTTCCTGAGGAGCGATTGCGAACCCGGATAGTCTCAGACATTAAGCCACTTTCCAGCGCAATACCGGCCATGGCAACATACAGGTTGTCACGCCCCGCCAGTATGGTGACCACTTGCCCCTTCTGAACCAGATAATCAGGAACCAGGGCACTCCCGGAAACCAGACTACCTATTGACAGTGAGCGCCTCAGCTGTCGCCCGGATACCTGTTCAGGCTTCTGGAAAAACTCTCCTCTCAATTTCTCCCAGGAAACACTCAGAAGCTGCAAAGCATCTTCAGTGATGATATCTCCACGGGATAACGCCTTACGAACATGAACCGCAGGAACCTGAACATCTACATCGGCAGTCACATAATGTCGCCATTGCCCGGGGCACTCAACGTTCAGCCTTAACTGGCCAACAGGTGGACGATGATCAGACCGTCTGGAAACCCTCAGAGTCTGCTGACAATGTCCGGGGATCTTTTTTAATGGTCTTACCGTTATCGATTGGCTGGCATCAGGGTAGGCTTGCAGGAAGTCGCCAAGAGACTTATCTAAATAGTTGGCAACCTGATCATTAATGGTCTCTTCAATCGACGGCCGGGCTGCGGAAAGAGGCGTGCTGCCAAATAGCAATGGGGCAAAAAGTAATGAGGTGAAAATACCGGACAGAAGCGGTTTTCTGAATGACATATGCGATCCCTGCTTTTGCTCATTCAGCAATCAGGCTATCACAATCATCTATTTATGGGAAAACCAGTATCAATATCGTTGTAAGACTTCTTCCAACTCACGTTTCATCAGTTGATCTGCTCGTTTTCTGTTTTTGATGTGTTCCTTATGGGAAAGATGCTCCAGCACCCGAGTTTTTTTCTTCTGCTCTTCAAGGCTGGTTTCCAATTGCTCAAAGTTCTGCTGCTTCGCGGCTAGTTTCTGATCCAGTAATAATAAAACGTCGTTAACCAAAGCGGAGAACTGATTTCGATTCCAGCATGACAAGGCATTAACGGTATGGCCAAAATTCAGGGCACTGCTGCGTTGAGAACCAGTGATCAGCTGTTTCTGCTGATCAAGCGCCAATACTTCGGTTTGTGCCACAGCAACCTTTTGTTGCAGCCGTCTGGTTTGGCAATCCATCGCTTTGCAGAGACTCTTAAGCTGCTGCTCATCAGCCATGGGTCAACACTTCCTTTCTTAACATCATGCGATTAAGCAGCTGGGTGCTATCTTCCGGGTTCACCTGTTCAAAGCGGCTCTGTTGAAGAAACTGCTCCATGGACGGCCGCAGCTCAATGGCACGATCCAGCTCAAGATCAGCTCCCGCCTGATAGGCACCAATGGCCATAAGCTCCTGAAATTGGTTATACCTGGCATAGTAGCGACGAAAGTGACCGGCATTTTCCCGGTGACGTTCATCCACCACCTGGGGCATCACCCGACTTATCGATTTGTCCAAATCAATGGCCGGGTAATGCCCTTTTTCGGCAAGTTCCCGACTCAATACAATATGCCCATCCAGTACCGAACGAGCACTGTCTACTATAGGATCCATCAGGTCATCGCCATCCGCCAGAACGGTATAGACGGCAGTAATAGCGCCATTGCCTGAGCCTGTGCCAGAGCGTTCCAGCAAAATGGGAATTTTACTGAATACCGAAGGAGGAAATCCCCGTGAGGCAGGCGCTTCCCCCATGGCCAGTGCAACCTCTCGATGCGCCTGGGCATATCGGGTTAATGAGTCCATCAGCAGTAAGACTGACTTTCCCTGATCCCGGAAGTACTCTGCAATGCGATGACAATAGGAAGCTGCACGAATTCTTCTGACCGGAGATTCATCACCCGGCGCAGCAACCACGATGGTGCGGGCCATCCCCTCTGCTCCCAGGGTATTTTCAACAAACTCTTTCACTTCCCTGGAGCGCTCACCGATAAGCCCGACCACCGTTACATCCGCCTGAGTGTTTCTGGTCATCATGCCAAGTAATGTACTCTTACCGACACCACTCCCCGCTAACAGTCCAACTCTCTGCCCCTGGCCTAAAGTTAACAGTCCATCAATTGCCCTGATCCCAACGTACTGCGGGGTATCAACAGCTCTTCTATGCATTGGATTGATAGGGTGAGGCAAAGCAGGTATCCGCTCGTTGACAACCAGTGGCCGGTTATCCAATGGTTGCCCCATGGCGTCTATCACACGTCCAATGAGTCCACTGTCGATCGGTATACTTTTATTCGCTGCTGCCGGAATAATCAGGTCACCCGGAGCCAGGCCATCCTGATGATTAGACAATGACATAAGGAAAGACTGATTTTTATTAAATCCAACCACTTCTGCGTCAAACTCCCCCCCCGATCGTGAGCGAATACGACACAGCTGGCCAACAGGTAATTTGATACCTGTCGCCTCAAGCAATAAGCCATTGATTGAGGCGATCTTGCCAGTGACGGTGGCCACGGGAACGCAACGCAAGCGATTGATCAGGTTATCACCATCCATTGTCAGCCCCGTCATGAAGAGACCACCTCCAGGTCTGCAGGCAGAGATTCCCGGATAATATCCAGACATTGCATCAGCCTGCTCTCCAGCCGGGCATCGGCCTCTCCATCACTGGCAACAATACGACAGTCTCCGGGAGTCAGCTCATGACTGACTGACAGTTGCCATGGAATACCAAAATCAGGTTTCACCTCTCTGAGAAGCTCTGCATCCTGCCCGCAAACAAGAATCGAGTACTCATCACTCTCAGGTATAAGATCCAGTGTCTGGCGAATAATCTCGACAATTTGTCCCTGTTGCGTACTGACCTCCTTACGAACCACCTGACGGCATACTTCTTCCACCACCTGCCCAAGCCAGACAGACAGTTGTTCACGATTTTTAAGGTGCTCAGTCTGAAGTGATGCCAGTTCTTTATGAAGGTTCTCAAGAAAGGCTTTATGTTGTTCAGAAACCTGCTGCGCCTGACTGGCTACTTTATTGGAGGCTTCCTCAAACCCCAGACGCCTTCCTTCTTCATAACCCCGTTGATAGCTTTGCTTCTCAACTTTTTGCAACTCTGCAACATGTTGTACCTTTGCAGCATTATTGTCTGCCAGCGCTTTTTCGTTGGCGTCTAAGCTCTGCACGTTATTTGAATTATGGATAGCGGGTTCTGGCTTGATAGCGTGAGTCTGGTAACTTTTTTCTTTAAATGGGCCTGCTTCGCTTTCAGTAGAAACTGCGCCATTGTGCTCCTGAATGGACTTACGATCATGCACGGGAAACTGAAACCGTTTATAGGCTGCTGTCTCAGGCTGCCAGATCCTGTTTCTGTTTTTCATGGTAGCCTCTTGGCAATTACTCGATCATCTCTTCATCATCATTGAAGCTCAGCTCAATTTCGCCACTGGCCGCCAGCTGCCGAGCGATGCGCAGAACATCATTCCTTGCGCCCTGCACCTGGCTGGCACGGACAGAACCGAGGTTTTCAATATCTTCCAGAAGAAACTTTGCAGTACGTTTGGTCATGGTAGCCAGAATGGCATCCATCACATCCTGAGCCACGCCCTTAAGCGCCAACGCCAGAATATCCTGACTGACATCACTGATAATTCTGCGCAATACATCCTCATCCAGACGGACAATGTGCTCGAAAACAAACATCTGTTGTTCAATTTTTTCTGCCAGCTTCTTATCCTGCTCTTTAAAGAAGCCCAGGACATTTTTAACAGTAGTTTCCCCCATCCGGTTCATAATATCGGCAACCTGTCGTAGGCCACTGACCGTGGTGTTATGGCTGGTGCCCAGTCGGCCAATATTGTCATCAAACATCCGGTTCAGTTCTTGCAAAATGGAAGGGTGGAGTTCTTCAAGTCTTGCGACCCTGGACAAGAGATCCTGATGAGAGGCGACCGGCAATCGCTGCAATACTTCAGCGGCCTGTTCTGGTTCAAGATAGGTCAGAACGACAGCCTGCAACTGAGGGTGTTCACCCGCAATCAACTCGGTAATGGTTGCTGAGTCCATTAACTTCATGGTTTCCAGAGAGTTATCTTCATCACCAAAAATGGAGTCCATCACCCCCTTTGCTTCTTTATCTCCCAGGGCCAGCTTCAACGTCTTATCCAGATACCCCCGGGATGAACCGGTTAAACCGCTGTCATAACGATAGGTGTGAAAGAAAAGTTCCAGAACTTCCTGCACCTGGTCACGTTTCAGTGGTGCCATGGCGGCCATTGAAGCACTGATCTGGCGAACCTCTCTCTGGCTGAGATGCCCCATTACCTTGGCTGCACCTTTCTCACCCAGGCTCAGCAGTAAAATAGCAATATCTCTGGTCGTCGGCTGTCGTAAAGCCAGTGCTGTCGAATCAGTCATAGCTGCTCATCCATAATTTAATGACCTGGGCAACCCGCTCAGGCTGCTTGGTCGACAGTTTTCTCATATGAGTTATCTGGGTTTCAAAGTCTGCCAGTTCAGGAGGGAGCAAATTGAACGTTTCGTCAAACAGAATACGGCGCTCATTTTCTTCTCCTTCCTGACTGTCCTGTGCACCACCTTCAACCAGTGCCGGTAAAGACTCTTTAGGAGGCTCCAGATTAACGGTCAGCTGCTTCATTAATGGACGAATAAGAAACATCAGCACCATAACCGCCAGTAACGTGCCGCTACCATATTTGACGTAGTACAACGCCTGAGGTTGCTGCCACCAGGCAAGGGGCTCCGGAGCAACACTTGCCACAGGCACAAACGGTGCCGTGTGAATACTGATCTGATCACCTCTTGCCTGATCCAGACCGGTGGCATCAATGATCAACTGACGGATACTCTCCAGTCTGGCCTGATCCCAACTCACCGTTCCCAGCGCCTGATCGGGCTTCTCGTTAAAAACCACCGCTATACTGAGCTTGTCGATCCGACCCTGCTGATTGGAAACCTGTCGTACCACCTTGTCGACCTCATAATTACGCACAAACTCAGACTGGGTACTGGTTTCAGTATCACCCTCAGGGCCGGTCTCTTCCGGCGGCTGATTACTCAACGTACCGGGAACACCTCTTGCCTGACCACCGGTATTGATCCGCTCTTTACCCTGCTCGCTGCGCAACACGGCGGTACCGGGGTCAAACTGTTCAACGGTCTGAATAACTTTTTCAAAGTCAACGCTGGCCGTTACCTGGGCCCGATAATTTCCCGGGCCTACCAGTGGCTCCAGCAAATGACTGATTCTTTCCTGGTAACGGGATTCCACCTGTTGCTTGAAATCAAACTGCCTTGAGACCTCTCCCAGAGCACTGTTATTCAGCAGAACCTCTGAAGAGAGCAGCTTGCCACTTTGATCAATGACCGACACATCCTCTCTATTCATATTGGCGACACTGGTAGCGACCAGATTGATAATGCCTTCTATCTGTTCAGAGCTCAGCCGGTAACCCGCATAAAGACTTACAAAAACAGATGCCGATGGTTTTTCCTGACGCCGGATAAAGCTGCTTCTCTTGGGAATGGCCAGGTGAATCCGTGCGTTTTTGACCGGTTTCAGACTGATAATGGTTTGGGCAAGTTCACCCTCCAGCCCTCTGAGGAATCGAACCCCCTCAACAAACTGGCTGGTGCCAAGCTCCTGTTGATTCAACGCATCAAGGCCTTCAGGGGACCTTGCCTGAACGCCCGCAACGGAAAGCTTCATTCTGGCTTCACTGAGTCGGCCGGCATCGACCAATACCTGGCCAGACTCCGGGTGAAGCTTATATTCCATACCTTCCCGGTCGAGGACTTCAACAATGCTGGCGACATCGTATAATTCCTGATTACCGTATAGCGGTTGGTAATCCGCAGACTGAGACCAGAGCCAGAACACCACCAGCAACGCTATACCAGCGGCCAGCATGACCATCATGATGGTTTGATAGCCACGATTATCCTGAATAAATGATCGTGCCCTCTCCAGATATACCTGCCAGGATGCTTTGACTTGCTCTTCCTGACCAGAGGCCTCCGGTGGGCTATCAGCTACCGTTTCTGCCATGGCTTATTCTGCCTTTACCTAAAGATTAAATTTGCATACGCATGATTTCTTCATAGGCTGCTACTGCCTTGTTTCTGACCTGTAGCAGTGCCTGAAAAGAGATACTGGCCTTTTGGGTAGAAATCATGGTTCCAAGAAGATCCTGGGACGCACCGGTATCCACCTCATGCATTTTCGCAGAGGCGGTCTGTTGCAGTTCATTGACTTTATCCATGGCAGTTTTCAACACATGTGAGAATTCCGGTAGCTCACTGCCGGAGGCATGCCCTGAAGGTAGAGCTGACGATGTGCGCTCAGCCAGCACAGGACTGATAACATCAGAGGGTAATCCTTTGATATCCATTTGCATTCCCTTGCACATTTCGCAATAGCATCTGGAATCAGGCTCAAAAGGCCCATGAATAAACTACGATTCCAGAATATTTAGGATATCGACGGAGTATTGACAGAGTTTAGGAAGGTTGTCGTTATGATTTATCGCTTTAACCAAATCTCGACACGCCTGTTTTTATCACGACCGGCTTTTGTCCGGTTATCTGCCACAGGATATCGCTCGCCATGAAAGCGCATTAAGATCTTATCCCCGGAAACACCCATCTGCTTCAGGCTTGCGGCAACCGTCTCACTTCTTTTTTTAGACAACGCCCGGTTAGCCAGTTCAGGGCCATAAGAGTCCGTATGCGCATCAATGGTTATTTGCTGAACAGACGGGTCGGCCATAACATAGTCGGCAATATGTGTGAGCAGTTCACGCTGCCCGGAATCCAGGCGCAACTTCCCCGATGAGTAGTAGAGAGTATTATGCTCAGCCTCCTCAAAGCTGAGAAAAAGTAAATCATCCATACAGCGATAAAACTGCTCAGCAACCGGCTGAACCTCCAGCGGAGTAACCTGAATAACCACATCTTTGCTGGTCTCAGTTGTAATCTGCAATTTCAACTGTTTTCCCTGCTGGAAAGCTTTCATCAGGGTCAATGTATTGAGATGAATGCTAAGCGGGTCACCCTCATAAAGTTGGGCATGGGCAACAACCCTGTCTTCCGTCACCGCCTGCCAGGGTGACGATGCCAGTGAAACAGTGACGTGCCTGTCATTATCCGAGAATGGGTCAGGGACGATAGAAAGCGTTTCCCTGTCGCCTGCTTCAGCGGTCAAACTGACATCACCCAAACCGTGTACGCGGTTTTTCAGCGAACAGAAGAAGCGATTACCGGAATGATGCCACCGGGTATCAGAAAGATCATGAGGATACACATCATCCGCGAGAATAAAAAAAGCCTGAAACAACAGGCTTAACACAATCCCATGTAAGATATGCTTCATTATTCAGCCATTGAATTAACGGTCAGGCCATTCTGATCATAAGTAGCGGCTGTCTGCTCAGAAAAAGTTAACGCAATGATTTTTCGCGTACTTGCCGACAACCTGGCCAGCAATCGTCCATTAGCACTGTTGATCTGCTGACAACGGTTCGCTGATCCCTCTAATTGGTTCCAGTATTTATCCAGTGTCGTTCCGTTAACGGTTGTCGTATTTGGCTGTTGCCGATTCACCAGCAAAAAGAAATGTGACATTCCCTGCTGATCGGGACTGAGGCCAAAGTGCTTAAGATAGTGCTCCCGAAGAGCCCCGTTCATTTGCAGCATATTCAGCAGTTGAACCTGCGTTTCCAGAGAGTGTTCAAGGGCCGTAATATTACGTTCCAGCATTTTCTGATGAACTGACTCCAGAACTCGCTCCAGCTTTCTCGACAGCGCCAGGGCATCCTGAATATTACCCAGCATTTTCTGACAAAGGTCTTCTAATCCACTATCAACACCGGATGGTTGGAGGGCTGAGGCATCACCAGCACTTTTTGAATCAGTCGTCATTCTCTGAGTTGAGTTCATCAGAAAGTTCCAGAATTTTGTCAGCGAGCCGCTGATAATCAATGGGAAAGTTGCCCTTTTTAATTGACTCGCGAACACTTCTGATTCTGGCTGCATTGACATCATCCAAGTCAGCCAGCTGCTGGAAAAGCTCATCAATTTGCTGGGCCGAGGCGCTTACATTTAAACGGTCTTCGGCTACCCGGGGAGAACGGTCTACAGCGGCACTTTTTTCTACACGAACCTTTGAGCTATTGACTGCTCCCGCCTTTTTTCCACCTGGGCCTTTTATGCTGGACATAACTGCACTCTCCCGAAAACGTTCTGTACAAACATCGGCAAGAGTATTGAAAATCTTAAATTACCGGGGATTATGACCTTTGGATCAAATCCGGTTTACCGAAGGCTATCAGGCAAAGTAGTTGAACAGAGATAGCCGCTTGATGCTGGCATATACCTGCTGGCTGGCAGACAGAATCAACTGCTGCTGATTTAACCGGGTTGTCGCTTCAACCATATCAATATTTTCAATGCCTGATTTCAACTGTTCGGCAAAAAGGCGAATATCCGCGTGACTTTCTGAAACCCGATCCACCAGGTTCAGGTCACTGCCACTGCGAGTTTGTGCGCTGCCAATGCGCTCCATGGTTGCATCAACCCAGACAATGGTATCGGCAAGAACCGTTGGCAGATTGACTGGATTATTCAGTTCAGACACTGCGGTCGTTAACGCATCAAAAATACTGTCCAGGGGCGGGGTAGCAGAGTTATCAAAGAACAGTTCGTTGCCGGGCTGAGTAATCTGAACCTGTGCAGAGCCACTGATGGCGACCTGACGATACTGGTTATTGCCGTTGTAGGCATAATCGCCAACGGATTGAACCACCGGTTGCTGGTTTGTCGTCGTACCAGAAAACAGATACTGACCATCTGCCGTCTGATAATTGGCAAGACTGAGCAGCGATTCATTCAAAGAGCCTAGCTCTGTGGCAAATGACTTGAGGTCAGCATTACTCTGTGTACCATTGGACGCTTGTAGCAGCAAATCTCTTGCTCTGAGCAGCAAATCATTCATTCCACTGTAAAGTGCGTCCTGCTGCTGAAGCCAGCCAGTAACGGAACTGATATTATTTTCAAATTGACCAATAGCCGTCAGTTCATTATTAAGATGTAAAATCTTTACGGTATCAATGGCATCATCTGAAGGCTGAAGAATTCGTTTACCGGTTGACAGCTGATCTGAAGTTTTTGCCAGGTCAGTCATAGTTTGCTGCATGACCTGAAGCATCACTCTATTGAAATTACCCGTACTTATCCTCATGCTTCCTTCTCCCTGGAATGCTTTTCCCCGTCAATGCTTTTTAAAGAGCAGAGTTCGTTCAGAACATTGCCAGCAAGGCATCAAAGGTTGTACGCGCCACAGATATCACTCGGGCATTGGCACTGTAAAGCTGTTGGAAACGAAGAATACTGGCCGCTTCTTCATCCAGATTAACGCCACTGTAGGTACTGACAGCCGCTTCCGCCTGACTTAGCAAGGCCTGCCCACCATCAGCCTCTGTTTTAATCCGTGCCGTTTGCACGGCGATATCACCCACAAACCCTGAATAGGCAGTCATCAATGTGCTCTGGCCATTATTGAGCAATCCTTTGGACTGAATGGCCAACAGCTCAAGCAGGTTACTGTTATCCCCAACTCCACCGGCAGGCGCTGAAAATGCCAAAGCAGCCGGATCTGTCAGGGAAGTCTGGATCTCTCTGGCACCGTAGCGCACCGGTGATAAACGATAAAGCTGGTCTGTTGCAGCCCCGTCAACACTGATTTCAACACCATCAAAAGCAATAATATCAGTGCCAGAACCAGACAAGATACCAGAAGCAACCTGAGCACCGTCGTATCTGCGCACCAGACTGTAATTACCGGAGTTATCTACCCGGAAGTCATATTCACTGGCCTGCAACTGATTGGCATTAACAATCGTTAACGCAGAAATTGCTGTCGATGATATATCCATCGCCATCACTGCCCCAACGGGTGTCTTAAGGTCATTGAATAATGCAGCACCCGAATTGCCATTCAAGTCCTCTCCGGCCTGCAATTGATCATTAATTTCACTGGAAACCAGCACTGCCAGACGCCCCAGCTCATTGCGTGCCTGAACAAGCTCTTCTGACTGATAAGTAATCAGCCCTCCTATAACGCCTCCGGGATCACCCGTAATCGGAATTTCAGAATTGTCGGTATTGAGCTGTAATTGAAATCCATTGGCGGCATCTACCTGACCATTGACGCTGAGCGCATTGAATTGATTACCCAGAATAAGAGGCTGGCCAGATTTCATATACAGACTGTATGAGCCATCTGGCTGCTCCAGTACATTAACCGATACCAGCCCGGACAAATCCCGAATGGCCTGGTCTCTCTGATCCAGTATTTCATTGGCAGGCTGGTTACCTGTGGATAAAGAACGCAGCTGATCATTGAATGCCGCAATGTTAGCCAGCAAACCATTGGCCTGATCCGCTGCCGCATTCAGTTGCTGGCCGATCATGGTCGCCTGACCTTGTAGCTGGGCATAAAGGGTGTTAAAACGTTCGGCGAGCCCAACACCCTCAGCCAGAACCACCTGTCGTGCACTTGACGCATAGGGGTCAACAGAACTGCCATTCAATGCTGAAAAAAATTGCTCAAAACCCTTCGATAACGACGTATTGTCATTGCCCAGCCATTGATCAAGATCGTTAAGGTACTGGGCATGGGTATTACTATCACTGGCAATAGACTGACTCTCCCACATCTGGGCAGTCAGAAAACTGCTGGTGATGCGGTTAACGGCACTGGCACTTACTCCTGTGCCAAGAGCGCCTGTCCCGGGGTATAACGTATAGGTAGGGCTGTATTGGACCGTCTGTCGGCTATACCCTTCAGTCTCGGCATTAGCGATATTATTACTGGCAACATTCAGTGCTTTCTGACTGGCCAGTAATCCTGAGGTGGCAATTTGAGTCAAACTCATGGTGGCTTCCGGAATTTTATCTTCTGCTCTGGGAGGCCATCGACCGTTGAAAGCGGGTTCTTGAGCCCCTTTAACTGCTCAAGACCTGCTCAAGACCTGCTGAAGGCTCTCAATCACCCAACTGCCTGATCAAGGCCTGGGCAATACCAAGCCCCCCGTTTGCACTCAAATGTTCTGCTAACTGAGAATCAAACATGGAGTGGAAGAACTGAGTGTCTTTACTCATCATGGGCAGATCACTGCCTGCCATCATGACTTCATTTGCTTTACGCATACTTTTCAGCAATTCATTGACAAACAAGGATTCAAACGCCTTGGCCGCAGACTCAATGTCCTCAACCTTTTCAGCTGGCGAATTGGCAGATATAGACATATCAAACGATGGTTTTATACCTGAGAGCATTTGAGTTCCTTCTCTGATTATTGAAAGCAGTCGGCAAGGCTTAAATCACGATCAACTCTGCTTCCAGAGCCCCCGCAGCCTTCAAGGCTTCCAGAATTGACATCAGGTCTGTTGGTGTCGCGCCAACCCCATTAATTGCCGCAACCACTTCTGATAACGACACGCCTTCTGGCACCAGGTATATCGCCGATGCCTCTTCCTCAATGGCAACATCACTGTTTAGAATGACTTCGGTGGAGCCACCATCAGCGAATGCACCGGGCTGACTCGCCGTTGCCGTCTGCCTGACACGAACCACCAGATTGCCATGACTTACAGCAGCGGGTCGGACCCGAACGTTTTCACCCATGACCACCGTTCCTGTCCGTGAGTTAAACACGATCCGGGCGGCCGGGCTGGCAGACTCCACATTGATCTGCTCAAGCATGGACATAAACGCAACGCGCTGGCTACTGTCCACAGGGGCTGAAACTTTTATCGACACGCCATTGGTCGCGGAAGCAACACCTGGTCCAAAATAATTATTGATGGCTTTGACAATACGTCGTGCCGAGGTGAATCCGGGCTCCTTCAGATTAAGCACCAGATGATTACCATAATTAAAGGGCGTCTGAACCGCTTTCTCGATTAATGCTCCGCCGGGGATACGGCCGGCATTTGTACTGTTGATTTGAACTTTGCTCCCGGCCCCAGGATTATCCGCACGCCCCGACAAACCTTCGGCAGAAACACCACCGACAATAAGGCTGCCCTGGGCAATGGCATAAATCTGGTTATCAGCGCCTTTCAGTGGGGTAAACAATAAAGTCCCCCCTCTGAGACTCTTGGCATCGCCAATGGATGAGACAGTAACATCCAGTTTCTGCCCCGGGCGGGAAAAGGCTGGCAACGTTGCGTGTACCGTCACCGCAGCTACATTTTTTGAATTAACATCGACGGTAGAGATCGTCAGTCCAAACTCCCTGAGCATATTTACCAGGGATTGTTTGGTAAACGCTGACTTATCTCCGGTGCCGTCAAGACCAACCACCAGGCCATAGCCTATCAGCTGATTACTCCGCACACCTTCAACGTCAACCATATCCAGAAGCCGACGACCATGGGCTAATGGAGAAGTTCCCACAACCGTAATGGTCAGGCATAGAAAAAAGAAGACGCTACTCAAATAGTAATGACTTTTGTTCCCTGTCATACCGTCTCCCTGAAGTGAAATCCCTTAATATGGAAACTCTTTAAAATGGAAATAATGGACTGTTCAGCATTTTTGTGAACCATCCTGGCTCATGGGCATTGGCATTATCGCCCAAAGCAACATAGTCCACCCTGGCCTCCGCTATACGTTCAGAAGAGACTTTGTTATCCGTGCTGATATCTTCCGGACGGACCAATCCACTGATTCGTATCTGCTCCCGGCCTGAGTTAATCGTCAGCCACTTATTCCCTTCGATACGCAAGGTGCCATTGTGCAGCACTTCAACCACCTTAACGGCCACACTGCCTTCCAGTCGGTTATTTCTACTGGAGCTCGTGGTGCCACCATACTCCCTTGTTGGTTGAATATCCGAGGCCAGTGACCAGCCACTGCCAAGAATGGAGGCACTGCTTCGTCCCAGCAGCGTTGGGTCAGGAATGGACACTGTCGCACTTTTATTGGTGCTGCTTCCGCCGCCCATACTGATATTGGTGGTACCTTCCAGCTCAATGGTCAGAATATCGCCAAGACGATAGGCTCTTCGGTCAGAAACCATAAGGCTGCTGTAACGGGCATTGAACAGGCTGCCAGTTGGTGGAATTTCAGATTGAGGCAACGCTTCACTGGTAGCCTTCGTATTTGCCTTTTGAATGTGTCGGCTTTCAACGGTCGTTTCCGGGCTGGCAGGTGGTTTTACAGGCTGATGCTGACAGCCAGCCAGAATCAGAGACAGTAATAGCAACCACCCTTTCATATAAAGACTCCTTCCTCTTTTTACAGCGCCTTGAAAGCCAGATCAGAGTGTCTGATTAACAAACTGCATCATTTCATCCGCTGCCGCGATAACTTTTGAGTTCATCTCATAAGCCCGTTGCACTGAAATCATATTCACCAGTTCTTCCACGGTACTGACATTGGACGTTTCCAGGGTAAATTGCTTTAACAAACCCAGGCCTTCCTGACCAGGCAACGCCTCTATGGGGTCACCGCTGGCGGTAGTCTGCTGATAAAGGTTGCCACCCTGTGCCAGCAGCCCTGCCGGATTGACAAAGTTAACCAACGTTATCTGGCCAACTTCCAGGGGATCTATCACACCCTGTTGTTTCACCATCACAATGCCGTCATCACTGATGGTGATACCGGTAGCATCGGCAGGGATGGTAATACCCGGCTCCAGGGGCAAACCATTACCATTAACGATCTGACCATCGGCATCAATCTGGAACTGCCCATTCCTTGAGTAAACAGGGGTTCCGTCTGGCTGCACAAATTGAAAAAAACCATTGCCCACAATGGCAAGATCCAGCGCCTGGCTGGTTGTCTCATAATTGCCCGGGGTAAATACTTTCTGAGTTCCGGTCATTTTGACCCCAGTGCCAACCTGCAGACCGGAAGGCAGCTCATTATCCTGATCATTCAGCGCTCCCGGCTGGCGCTGAATATGATAAAAAAGATCCTCAAATGTCGCTCTGTCCCTTTTAAACCCGACAGTATTCACATTGGCCAGGTTATTGGAAATGATCGACATCTGCTTTTCCTGGGCTGCCAGCCCGGTTTTACTGACCCATAATGATGGATTCATTTCAGATCTCCCTATCCTGTCTTTTATGTATCAGACGACTATTGATCTCTGACCAAACGGTCACCTGAGGAGGCCATATCACCGGCAGCCTTCATGATTTTCATCTGCGCTTCAAACTGGCGGCTCAATGAGAGAAACGACACCATTTCATTGAGCGCATTAACATTACTCGATTCCAGGTAGCCTGTTCTGAGGCGAACCTCTGGGTCGGCATCCAGTTCATCCCCAGCAGTGGCAACAAACAACCCATCTGCGGACTTCTGCAGTTCGCCCGGCTCCGGGTTAACCAGCTTCAGCCGCCCTACTAGAACCGGTTCATTGGCCCCTCCGGGGGGAATTATCGTTATTGTGCCGTCTATACCAATATCGATAGATTGAAATTCCGGCAACTGTATGGCACCTGCTTCACCCACCACCGCTAACCCTCCGGCAATAACCAGCTGTCCATCCGGAGTAACCTGAAGCTGCCCTGAACGGGTATAGCCCTCGGTACCAGCTGCGGTTTCGACACTTAGCCAGCCATCCCCGTTAATGGCGACATCCAGATTCCTGCCGGTAGTTTCCATAATGCCCGCATCAAAACTGCTGCCAAGGCCTCGGGCAACAGGCATTACCCGGCTACCAAGGCCATCGCCCTGAAGCTCAACAGCCAGACTGCTGACAAAGTCACGCCGGAAACCGGGTGTACTGCTATTGGCGAGATTATTGGCATGAACCTGCTGGGCCCGCATGGCCAGGTTTGCCCCGGCCGAGCTGATATAAAGCACCTTATCCATAGGTAATCAATGTGTCCGTCAGATGATATTCATCAAGGTCTGAGTCAGGTTATTGCTGGTTTCTATGGTTTTAGCATTGGCCTGATAATTACTCTGAGCCTCAATCAGTCTTACCAGCTGTGAAGAGATATCGACATTTGACTGTTCCAAAGCACCCGATTCCAGAGAGCCCATAATACCTGAGCCAGGAGTGCCAACTAATGGGTTTCCTGATGCGAAGCTGGACTGCCATAAACTGTCACCCATGGGAATAAGTCCACTGTCGTTAGGAAAGTCAGCCAATACAACCTGCCCCTGCGTCTGGGTCTGACCATTGGAGTACAACGCCTGCAAGATACCTTCCTGGGTAATCTGAATGCCGGTCAGAGAACCGGGGGGGTAGCCATTCTGTGCGACCTGATTGACAGAAAAGTCTGCACCCAGCTGGGAAAATCTTGAAATATCAATATCCATGTTCATGGCACCAGCCCCGGCAAGACGGGAGTCTCCAGCTGTAATACCCAGCGTTATCGAGCCACCAGCCGGTGTTGCCAGACTGCCATCGCTATTAAAGGTGATACTCTGGCTGAGATCAGCGGTGGAAGCATTGTCAAAGTAGAGGTCTACCTGCCAGGTATTATCCGCCGTTTTGGCAAAATAAAGACTGACGGTATGTGACGCACCAAGACTGTCATTCACATCAAACGCCATGGTTGAGTTAAACGTCCCTGGATCACTGGTATCAATCGTTCCGGCAAGCAATGATGCCCGGGCATCAAGGTTTGCTGCGCTACTCACCTGACTGGTTGCCTGGGCTGGCATGGTGCTTTGACTAATTCTTAAATCCGTCTGGGTTCCTGCCAGAATATTGCCTGAAGCATCAGCAGAATAACCTTGCAGGTTCATTCCCTGGTTATTGACCAGATAGTTATTGGCATCCAGTGAGAAATAACCCGCCCTCGAATAGGAAAGCTCACCATTGTTGCTCACCATGAAAAAGCCCTGACCGTTAATGGCCATGTCCAGGGCATTCTCAGTATAGGTAATACTTCCCTGGGCAAACTGTTGACTGATGTCTGCCACCTGAACACCCGCAACCTGACTGTTGCCACCGGCTACCGAAGAAGCATAAACATCAGCGAACTCTGCCCTGGAGCTTTTAAATCCTACAGTATTGGTATTGGCAATATTATTACTGACAACCTGAAGATCCTGCTGGGCAGCATTGAGTCCACTGAGCCCTATTTTAAAAGACATGTTTATCCTCCCTGATCGTTGTTTCCATAAATGGTTTCAACATCTCCATTGCTGAGTAGCGCTATTTATTCCGAGATGGCCTGAACCGATGACAGTGGATAGGTACCAAGGTTAGCCAGTTTCAAATAGGTTCCTGCGCCAGTGGCTTCAACACCGGATACGCGCCCACCAAGCGTAACGCCTGCTGCATAAGCCTCGTCACCACTGACCGCCGTGGCGGTTATGGTGTATTGTCCCGGGCTGATATCATCAAGGGTAAAGCTGACTTTCCCACTGCCATGGGATCCCAAAGACTGTGAGGCAACCTGTACACCATTGATATCATAGGCCCGGATCAATACATCATTGGCCGCTACCGGTATTTGCGCTTCACCCGTTACACTACCTGATTGGTCAAGCTCAACTCGATTGGTATTGACTTTTATATCTTTACCCACCAGCTGTGAGGCCCCTAACATTTGTGACTGCTGGAGTGAGCTGATAAGCCCATCAATACGATCATCAATGGAGTTGAGGCTCTCTACCGACGATATCTGGGAAAGCTGTGTCAGCATCTGGTTGGTGTCCAGGGGCGCTAAAGGATCCTGGTTATTCAGCTGGGCTACAAAGAGCTCGATGAACTGATTCTGATCCACCTGCAGGGAGCTTGAAGACGGTTGAACTGACGAACCTGGAGCATTATTTACCGGACTGATCCCTGTCACATAGCACCTTTAACACTTATCCATGGGTTATCTGAATCATTCATTACTCAGCCAGTGACAACAGCTTTTGCTGTAACTTTCTGGCGCTGACCATCACTTCCATACTGCTCTGATAACTGCGTGTAGCAGATAACATATCTGCCATCTCCTGAATGACATTAATGTCCGGGTAATACACATAGCCAGACTCATCCGCCAAGGGACTGCCCGGCTCATAACGGCGATTCTTATCACTGGGGGGCATTCTGAACACTTCGTCTACGGTGACCTGGGCAGACTGCCCACCATTCTGAAGCTGGTCATACACCGTAGAAAAAACAGGCCGCAATGGCCGGTATGCAGCTTCCGGAGAGCTGCCGGCACTGGACATATTGGCCAGGTTACTGGCGATACTGTTCAACCTGACCGTTTGCGCATTAAGCGCTGAACCGGAAATTGCGTAGAGGTTATTCAGTGACATGCTACATACCTCCCCTGATCGCCAACTCAAGTCCGCTCAGTTTTTTTCTGACAAATGTCAGGCTGGTTTGAAAATCCAGGGAGTTACGGGCAAACGATGACTGCTCGACCCCAAGCTCAACGGTATTGCCGTCACTGCTTTGTTGGTGGGGAATTCTATACATCAACGACTGGGTATCCGCCGTCAGGTTTAAGGCCTGCTGAGCTGCTTCCGCACCTTCTGGCTGATGCAATTGATGATTCAACACAGCAGAAAATTCGATATCCCGAGCCTTGAACCCCGGCGTATCAACATTGGCAAGATTACCGGCCAGAACTTCAGCCCTTACCCCCCGGAATGCCAGTGCCTGTGGATGTACGCCTAACACTTTTTCGAAACTGATAGCCATATTAAGCCTGCCCTATAAATAATTTTTCCGTATGCCATGCAGTAGAGCAAAACCAAAAAAATTCTACGAATGTACAAAACATATCAGGTTATCTGTAAACCATGGCGATACTTTATCAATTAAGGCATACCACTGTTATTGGCGGGACAAGATGCTCTCTTTCCCATTTACATGTGCAATAAATTCAGTCGAGAGAAACAACTTTTTTTCTTTCGGGCAGCCTTTCAATATGAACTTTCTGGACGTATCAATTACAGCCAGATCATTCAGAGTATTTCTGCCCAACAATATACTCTGGGGAAAGTTGGATCGTGAAGTAAGGCTGAACTCGGTGGTCGTTTTTATACTCCCAAATTTAATAGTAGTTTCGATTACTGGCCGTTTTTGTGGTTTACCGTTATGGGTTAATACATGGATATAACGCTTAACAGGTTTGAGCAAGGTAACTTTTCGCCCTTGGCCATCACGGCCTATCAAGGCTAAGTTACCGTTAATGGTTGGAAGCACCAATGTTCAGTAATTCTGCTGATCAACCGGCCAACAGTTAATTTTTTTGCTGCCGTCAGTTCTCGCCTCCAGGCCAGATAATGGGGAAGGTAACGAGTTGCAACCCCTTGGAATACGCCGCCAATCCAGCGTTTTAAATGACTGTGATAAGAATTTACAGTCTGGATGTGGTAGATGCCTTCAACAACATGTTGACCTGCTGATGTCACCAGCTCCTTGAAGACAAATCCAAGCTTGTCAGCAAGTTTTTCGTGAGCGAGGTGTGCATCCGCACAGACCGTGGCCTGTATCGATATGCGGCCATTTAAATGCCTGCACAATTCATTAGCACTTTCGTTTTCTAATACACCGTCAACGGTATTTCGATTACGGTCCCGAGCCACCATTACCGGGACTTTTCGGGCTTTGTTGGGATCATTACCCCGCTTTCGGGTTGGCCGTGGAAGGCCTTCTCTTTGCCCTTTGAAGGATTCACGGAAAAATGTTTCATCAAGCTCAGTAATGCCACAAAGCTCTTCTGCTTGATCATTATTAATCACTTCAAGAAAGCGGTGACGCCAGCGGAACGCAGTTTTCAAGTCAATGGCATTCTCAGCAGCAGCTGGTCGCAAGACCATAGAGTGAGTCATACCTGCGAGGTACTTGTTCCATTTTTCAGGGTGCCTGAGCCTTGCCAAAGGCGTTCCACTAAAGGCGTTAAACGTTGAGTCGCAAGTCTTGCAGTGGTAGCGCTGTCGGCCATTTCGTATGCCCCAGCGACCAACGCTATGGCTTTTGCATTTGGGGCACCTGGGGTTTTCGGCAAATTGGGCAAGTATGCTCTTTTCTACGTCAGGTGTTGCATTATCGTTATTGGGTATAGATTCACTGTAAACAGGTTCAGAGTCAGTGGTTTCTACTACCTCGGTAACCTCTATTTGAGTACTAAGGAGCGAGTTGTTAAGAATGTCTCGCTGTTCACTGGTTAATGTTGAAATGGAATCAATAAAATTCTGGAAGAGTTCAGATTGCATATCACTCCCCTACAACGTAGATTTTATGGGAGTTTAGCTGATTCAACCATTAACGGTAACTTAGCCGCCTATCAAGATCTTGAACCTTACCCAGTACCGGTTATTACCAATAGTTTCGTGAGTAATATCGATAACGTCCATCGAAGAGGTAGTTGCGCCAGAGTCAATCAGTGCCAGCAGGTTGGTATCGAACTGATGATCAATGCGAGTGACTGTTTCCAAATATCTGAACAGAAGCAGGTTGCCAACGGAATACCCTCCTGATGTATTGGCAGCAGAGGAGGTGGACATCGGTAGGGAGAATATTATTACTACAAATAATAGAAATCCTGCGACATACTACTCCCCCTTAGGAGAATACAACATATCTTCCTCCATGAAGGCAAACTTCTTAATCTCTCCTTAACTATAAGTATGTGGAATTAAACCGCTGAAAATATCCAATCAGCAGTAGGTAAATGGCGACATCCCAAAAAAAGATGTAACTATTCAGCACTGAGCAAAGGCATATTACAGTAATTCCGAACAGCTCTATGAAGTGATTGATATATGTCCATTCCCTGTTTTCTGGCAGACGACAAATAGCTGCGAATCCGTGCAAACATAGAACCACCGTCTGCACTCCTGAAGCAGCCTGAGATTTTCTGCTTTAACTTGGCCATTCGAACATCCCGCTCACTGCCATTGTTATCGAAGGGAATGGTAAAATCTGACATGAAGCGCAGTGTCTCAGCCTTGAACTCAGTGAGTCGTTTGAAGAGATTGTAAGTTTAGTATTCTTGACTTTCTTGCGCTTAAGCTCCTCTCGTTGCTTCTCCATATAGACGACTTCTTTCATTAGAGCCCGCTGAAGCAACCGGTCATAAATCTTCTCGATTCGTTCACAGACAACACTTGGCATCTGTAGCATACCTATGGTCTTAAAGCCCTTGCAGTAATGCCAGGAAAGCCTCAGTAGCTTCATCAATCGCAACGCCAGTTGATTGCTGTCCCTATCAACAACACCCAAAAGCTCCCTCAGGTGATGGGCATTGCAAAGTACGTGAGTTGCCGCATATGCAAAATAGGATTTCCAATGATCATGAACCAGAACGCCTGCAAATGTTAGCAGTATGCCCATCGTGTCCATGGCCTCACGACCTCGCTTTTCAGACAAGTAGTAGAGCGTCCATTGTTCATCCCGCATAACGTGTAGCCAGTGCAAAGAGCCCTCGGCCCGCATACCCGTTTCATCGGCTCCGGCAACAGACGATTCCCGCAAGGCGTCACGAATAACCTCTTCAGTAGAAGCCAGATTTTCATAGGTTCTGGCCACAAAATTGGCGACAGTGCCTGCACTTACACTCATTTTATAGAGAGTATTAAAATACTCTGACACGCGCTTAAAAGGCAGGAAATGGTATTGGTTAAGATAGACGGCCATAGCCTGTGTGGCTGAGCCATATTGTGCGGCAGCGGTAACACCTTCCGGGAATTCAGCCTGATTCCGACAACCACAAGTGCAGATTTTTACTTCAGCTCTATGGGCCGTTACTTCAAATTCACCCGGTCTCCCTGGTTCAAACACCTGTCGTTCAATATATTTGACCGGCTCACTATCAAGAAGAGACGCCTGACATTTATTGCATTCTTTAACCGGAAGGTACTCAATATAGTCAGGGATATCGACCTGTTTAAGACAAGTGCCCTGATGCCCTTTCTTTCCACCGGCTTTATTACCAGAAGACTGTCTCAGACTTTTAGGATTGGGTTTTTCATCCGATGGATCGGTACCTTTATCTGCGGAAAGGTCGTCAGAATGATCTGGAGAATTACTGTTTTTACAAGGTTTTTGATAACCATCAGACGATGGCGGCTTGCTGCTGTTTTGACTGTTCTTGCCAACCTTTTCTTCCAATTCTCGACATCGCTCTTCCAGACAGGCAACTCTCATCCGCAGCTCTGCATTCTCTTTCAAGAGAATCTCAGCCGACATAGTTGCGGGTAGTTCTGGAATCATGCTGGCGAATATTGTGGAAAAATGGTGCTTAAGAGGATGGTATAAAAATCAGAAAATTCCAGATTTATGTGGGGGTGCTGAACAGTTACTAAAGATATTAGATCCAATAACCGTAGCCACTGTCATATCGTGCAGTCCTTTCCGGGCACTGACCACCACTGCCGCCAGTTCAGGAAGGCTGGTGCCAAAAGCTACCAGCGTCAAGCCAATAATCAGCTCATTGACTCCCATCGCCAAGGCAATACCTTTAGCGCCCCAGACCAGGAGCTGAGAACCCAGCACAAGCAGCAACAGCATAATCAAAGACTCTGCAAAGGCCCGGGGAGTACTGATCGGTAGCACGGGGATATCCTGCTCGGCTTCCTGTCCGGTTGAAGACTTCAGCAAATAGCAGCTGTAGGTAAAAAATGCAGCGGAAAAAATAATCCCATCCAACAGGCTTAATCTACCGTCCATTAACATCACAGCAGCAGCTACGGTCGTAATCAGCAGGATAGAGAGTTCGCGATAGACAATACGTGCCTTAACGACCAGAGGAGCAATCAGTCCACCTATCGCCAGAATCAGGCCGATGTTGACGATATTTGAGCCAACCACATTGCCAATGGCGATCCCGCCGGAGCCATTAAATGCCGCAACGGAAGAGACCATTAACTCAGGAGCAGAAGTACCAAAAGCAACCACGGTAACACCAATGGTCAACAGAGGCATGCCCAGACGAAATGCCAGGGTAGATGCCACTTCAACGAGACGATTTGCACTCCAGCAAAGCAAAGCAAAACCGACAGCAACTGCCAGAATAAATTGGAGAATGGAAATCATGAGCAGGAATCACTGAGGGCATGGCAATCAGATAACAGACACCAGGCCCTCTTGCTGGTATCCATCATCTGAGTCTGGCCAAATGTTGCTCGTTAGCAAACATCGTATACACCATGACCAAAAGGTCAATGCATGTTGATGTATACACCGGTCAGCCGAAAATGGCCGGGGCAGGCTACTCCCTCAATATCAGGCCGATTATAGCGATTACAGAGAGGGAGGGAAGTCGTTTTAATGCGCTATGAGTAAGTACTTTTCTTATAAAAAATACCGACTCAGCACAGATTATCTATCTCAAGACCGCTTATTCACAGAAAGCAGACGAACCTTCTTGATAATGACCAGATCCCGCATAGGGATAAAGTCATTGCTCCTGGTATACAGCTTGATTTCTGCATCGACTGCTTCGCGGAGTTTTACTCGACCTGCCGCCTGCTCCTGAAGGTTAATCCGGATAGCGCCAGGCTTGATTTTTTCAAGATAGCGATCCATGGACGTAAAAAATCGCAGTGCTACAGGAATAATATATGCCGGCAGCAACTTTGCTTCTGCCATCTCTTTGTGAATACCGATCTTGAGGGGCCGGGGATCTGAAACATTGAACGCGCCGGGCCAGATAATTCGTACCAGGCGCAGCGCCTCCGAATTCATTACGTCACTATCAGGCCGACTGTGCAGCCTCTCAAGAATTTTCCTGGCCTCTTCCGGAAGCGATTGACTCATGGCGGAGCCATCCTGTTCAGTTGCCAGCTGCATTTCCTGTTCATGGTTGCTCTGGTCAGAAATATTACTGTTTTCTGCTGTCATCGACTGCCTTGCCCGCATAACTCCGGGCATCTCGGAAAAGTAATAAAGCAGTGTCACCACTAGCCTGAGACGCCCCTGAAAACCAACACCCAGCAGCCTGGGAGCCTGACCGAGAATAGCGCCCGTAGCGAGGATGGCAGAAAATTGAGGATAAAAAGTCGGAAATTTTTAGTGAATAGTGGTTCTATTTGCTAAAAATTTCCGACTTGTTAGACCAATTTGCTGCCACCGCAGTAGGGCAGTCTATTCTCGGTCAGGCTCCTGGGCTAAAGGGAACACTATAATGACGGATTCAGCACCGCCATAAAAGTGTAATTTGTCAGCAAACTGTATCAGGCATCCGGCTGGTATTGAAGATCCGGGAGGCTCGGGTGCTGTTGCCGAGCTGTTGTCGATAGGTGTGGACGGTTGTGATATTTGATGGTTGCGGCACTGAAACCGGCGGATGTTAATCGTTTCAGGGCACGCGCGACAGCCGCTTAATTGACTTTTCCCTTCCTGTTTCTGCGCATACGATATAGCCTTCCAAGTTTCAGATGTAATTGAATTGCCGATGGTTTCCATAAAAGACGTAGCTAGTTCTCGTCCAAAAACGCATCAGGCAATCATAATTAGATTGTACGTGCGTTTTGATATTTCCTGAAATTCCAGAGAGCCGCAAAAACTCTTCCCTTTTTTTCTCTAATCTGGGACGGATATTGGAGAAAAACGCGAAAAGCAGGCAGAAAACATCCTCCCACCATGCTGGAAAGGTACTTTCATGTAGCGTGGAGGTGGCTATCAGGATGGTGCCGGGTGTCTGGCCAGAATCACCAGGTTGTAACAGACCACCGATAACCAGCAATGAGAATCAAAACGCTCAGAACCCTTGCAGTGGCAACGTGATAGCCCAAAACATCTCTTTAGCCACGAAATTCCCGCTTCAATACCTGCCCGGAAGCGAAAGAGCGTTTTATACACATACTGACTTTTAGTCATCTCTTCGACTTCAAGTCCGCGCTTCTTATTAAAAGCTACATCGCTGATTCCCATGGCCTTGGCTTTTTCCAAATTAGCGCGACACGCGTATCCGCCGTCACCGCTTGTCTGGCGAGGTACACGACCATAAATTTCTTTTTGTCTTTCCATCATCGGAATGAATTGGTCCGAATCCGCTGGTTACCTTCCTCAATAACCAGGTCCAGGATCAATCGACTTTTTCCCTGAACCAGGTTCAGTTTATGGCCATACTGTACTTGCCGCCTGTCTTTTACGATGATATCCGTATGGGGTTCATACAGGCTAACCACTTTTTCCTGGGCTGGCACCTTTTCACCCTTAAAGACCCTGCGCTCTGTCTGGGAGACTATTGCATCCACCAGGGGTAACAGGTGATCCACATCGGCCTGCCACTTGTCGGCATCATCAGCCAGGAGACACTGCCCCTGCTGACGGGCGTTTGCTAGCGTGACAGTAGCTTCGATAAGTACCTTCCGGGATTTTCGGGTCAACTGCAGCAGTTTTTTATAATGCTGATGCCGCTCTTCTTTGCCAGCGTAGATGCATTTTCTGGCCGCATCTTTTACGGCTCGGTTGTGATGGGTATATTCATAAAGCGGTGTCGCTGTCAGTGTTTGTCCCCGTTCCAGCAGCCGACAAATTTCTTTAACGGAACTGGCTAAAAGATCACTGTCGCAAGGAGGTTTGATATCCGATTCGGTGACTGTGCTGTCAATAGCCACAGTGCGCCCTTTTTCAATACCCTGATCTTTAGCGGTCATTAGCTGACAGTTATTAATCCGTTCCCATGTAGATGCAGTAAGAAGGCTGATGAGCCCATGCAAACTGGAGCGACTGGGGCGCTGGTTTGGTTCGAGGCGACAAAAGTCTCGAAAGAGCATGGAGTCCATCAAAACAAACGACAAGTAGTCATAATCACAATTCAAATACTGTTTCAGGAGTGCCGCACGAAGAACGGATTCTGCTGATAGTCCGTTCCGCCCAGTGTTCTGTTTATCACCAGAACTTAAGTCCTCATAAATCCAGTCATTGAACTGTGGATGGGCGTCAAGCCATTGCGAGATACCGGAAAGCTGGGAGCAGATTTCATGAGGTACGTAATGGAGTTCCATACTACACTGCGGGTTGCGTTTTTTGCGCATTTGGAGTCCTCTGTTTTTGGCAATCCCTTATGTTTCTTGCTCTTGGGAAGTTTAGTCGCCAGATAGCAGTAGGGCTCCACTTAATTTTTCAGGATAAAATCTACAGTTTTCAATTGGTTGTGTTTTTGGACGAGAACTAGCTAAAGAGGCCGATGTTTCAACGGCAACGGTTTCCCGGGTCGTGAACCGTTCTGCCAAAACCAGCGAAGAAGTCGTGCAGCGTGTCTGGCAGGCTATTCGCAAGTTAGGGTATCGTCCGGTGATTGGCAGACAGTCAGCAACCACAATTGGTGCTGTTGTCTCGGACGTTTCAGAGCCTTTTTTCGGACAAATGCTAAAAGGCATTGATCAGATAGCCAGAGTCCATGATAAACAACTGTTGATCCATAATGGTCATTACAGTGAGCAGTCAGAGTACCAGGCCATTGAAAGGCTGATAGGCCGTTGTGAATGCGCCATTGTCCACAGTAAATGGCTTTCCGATGATGTTCTGGTGGATTTTGCCAGCCGGATTCCGGGATTTGTTCTGATTAACCGTTACATTGAGTCCATAGCCCACCGTTGCATTGCCCTTGATAATGTTCACGGTGGTTACCTTGCTTCCCGCTACCTTGTACAAAAAGGCCATCGACATATTGCCTATTTATGCTCGGAGCAATTCATTGATGATTCACACAATCGACTCCAGGGGCATCGGATGGCCCTGGCGGAAGCCAATATTGATTTGGATCATCGCTATATCGTTGCCTGTCCACCTTCTGAAGACGGAGGCCGACTGGGTGTCTACGATCTGCTGGCAAACGGTTTGCCACTAACAGCAATTGTGACCTACAACGATGTAATGGCAGCAGGCGTACTGTTCGGTCTCCAGGAAAATGGGCTGACATGCCCGCAGGATGTTTCTGTGGTTGGCTACGACGATCTGGTTATTGCCCGTTACCTGCATCCAAAACTGTCGACGGTGCGCTATCCCATTTCCGTGATGGCGCAGCAGGCAACAAGGCTGGCTATCAGCCTGAGCCGGGGCAGCGGGGAAAATATTGCGGGGCAAGTCATGATGCCAACGTTTGTGGAGCGCAGCAGTGTTCTGGATCGTTCAATTTGAAAAAATAGCCAATAGTGATTTTTACTGAGTCGTGTAACTGTTACATGGGTGTTGAGCTGGATCAATATTTGTAAGCCTGTTCACCGTTATCATGGGCTAAGTTACCGTTAATGGTTGAATCAGCTAAACTCCCATAAAATCTACGTTGTAGGGGAGTGATATGCAATCTGAACTCTTCCAGAATTTTATTGATTCCATTTCAACATTAACCAGTGAACAGCGAGACATTCTTAACAACTCGCTCCTTAGTACTCAAATAGAGGTTACCGAGGTAGTAGAAACCACTGACTCTGAACCTGTTTACAGTGAATCTATACCCAATAACGATAATGCAACACCTGACGTAGAAAAGAGCATACTTGCCCAATTTGCCGAAAACCCCAGGTGCCCCAAATGCAAAAGCCATAGCGTTGGTCGCTGGGGCATACGAAATGGCCGACAGCGCTACCACTGCAAGACTTGCGACTCAACGTTTAACGCCTTTAGTGGAACGCCTTTGGCAAGGCTCAGGCACCCTGAAAAATGGAACAAGTACCTCGCAGGTATGACTCACTCTATGGTCTTGCGACCAGCTGCTGCTGAGAATGCCATTGACTTGAAAACTGCGTTCCGCTGGCGTCACCGCTTTCTTGAAGTGATTAATAATGATCAAGCAGAAGAGCTTTGTGGCATTACTGAGCTTGATGAAACATTTTTCCGTGAATCCTTCAAAGGGCAAAGAGAAGGCCTTCCACGGCCAACCCGAAAGCGGGGTAATGATCCCAACAAAGCCCGAAAAGTCCCGGTAATGGTGGCTCGGGACCGTAATCGAAATACCGTTGACGGTGTATTAGAAAACGAAAGTGCTAATGAATTGTGCAGGCATTTAAATGGCCGCATATCGATACAGGCCACGGTCTGTGCGGATGCACACCTCGCTCACGAAAAACTTGCTGACAAGCTTGGATTTGTCTTCAAGGAGCTGGTGACATCAGCAGGTCAACATGTTGTTGAAGGCATCTACCACATCCAGACTGTAAATTCTTATCACAGTCATTTAAAACGCTGGATTGGCGGCGTATTCCAAGGGGTTGCAACTCGTTACCTTCCCCATTATCTGGCCTGGAGGCGAGAACTGACGGCAGCAAAAAAATTAACTGTTGGCCGGTTGATCAGCAGAATTACTGAACATTGGTGCTTCCAACCATTAACGGTAACTTAGCCGTTATCATGCTTCTGTTGAAATTTGAAAATTCTGGAAAACTCTCGTCCGTGTTTTCTCCAACGATGAAATGTTCTGTAACTCCGGAAAAAAGACAGTAGTAACAGGTAATTGATGAACAATTCCATGCAACGTGACTGGGAAAGCCCGCAAATCAACTCACGAAACCGGTTGCCAGCGCACACGCCCATGAGCAGCTGGCGCAGTGAAACAGATGCACGATATGAGACGTTGAGCTCATCGGTGTTGAGTCTGGACGGCGACTGGGCATTTGCGCTCTATGATAGGCCGGAACTGGTGCCTGAAACGTTTGCACGGGATGGCTCCGATCCGGCACAAACCATCCCGGTTCCCGCTAACTGGCAATTGCATGGCCATGACCGGCCGATTTATACCAACGTTAAATATCCATTTGTCTGCAATCCCCCTTATGTCCCGGCGGAAAACCCTACCGGCTGTTACTCAACTGTGTTTACCCTGCCGTCCGAATGGTCAGACGACAGTCAGACACGGGTGATTTTTGATGGCGTCAACAGTGCTTTTTATCTTTGGTGTAATGGTCAACCCGCAGGTTATTCGCAGGACAGCCGACTGGCTGCCGAGTTTGACCTGACCCCTTACCTGCACACTGGCAACAATAAACTGTGTGTTATGGTGTTGCGCTGGTCCGATGGCAGTTACATGGAGGATCAGGATATGTGGTGGCTGAGCGGTATCTATCGCTCCGTACGTCTCCTGAATAAGCCTGCACACCGGTTGAGTGACGTCCGCATTACTCCGGGGCTGGATGATCGTTATGAGCATGGCACTCTGAGCATCGTGGTTGATACCGAAAATGCTGCGGGGTTGAAGATTCGTAGCACTCTGTACTCTGGCGACGACGTGGTAGCCAGCACCACATCTGCCATTGGCACAGCACCGATGGATGAGCGCGGTGGATACGATAATCGTACGTTCATCAATATGACGGTCAGCAATCCAGCTAAATGGAGTGCTGAAGCGCCAAACCTTTATCGTTTGACGGTCATGCTGTTCGATTCGCAGACCGGTATGGATCTTGAAAGTGAAGCATACGACGTTGGTTTCCGTAAGGTAGAAATCAGGGATGGTCAGCTGCAGTTGAACGGCAAGCCGCTGATGATTCGGGGTGTTAACAAGCATGAGCACAACCCGACAACCGGGCACTTTGAAACCGCAGAGGATCTTCGTCAACATCTGATACTGATGAAGCAGCACAACTTCAATGCGGTGCGCTGCTCACACTACCCGCATCAACCTGCGTTCTATCAGCTTTGTGATCGCCTGGGGCTGTACGTGGTGGATGAGGCCAATATCGAAACCCATGGCATGATCCCGATGCGCAAGCTGGCAGATGACCCGTTGTGGGCCAACGCTTTCCTTGAACGTATGATGCGCATGGTGAGCCGGGACTTTAACCACCCGTCCATCATCATTTGGTCCCTTGGCAATGAATCTGGCCACGGAGCGGCCCACGACGCCATGTACCAGTGGACCAAACGGACAGACCCATCCCGTCCGGTGCAGTATGAAGGTGGCTGCTCCGACACACCGGCAACGGATATTATCTGCCCGATGTACGGACGAACCCATCAGGATCAGCCACAGCAGTTCCTGGGTAAGAATAAGTGGGCACTGACCAAATGGATCGGTATGCCCAACGAAACCCGTCCGATTATTCTCTGCGAGTATGCCCACGCTATGGGCAATAGCCTGGGTGGCTTTGGGGAGTACTGGGATGCATTCAGAACCCACCCCCGTTTGCAGGGCGGTTTTATCTGGGATTGGGTAGATCAGGGACTGGATAAATTTGACGACAACGGTCAACACTTCTGGGCATATGGTGGCGACTTTGGGGATGTCATCAATGACCGTCAGTTCTGCATTAATGGCCTGGTTTTTCCGGACAAAACCCCACACCCGGCACTGTTTGAAGCAAAACGGGTACAGCAACCGTTCACCTTTGAGCTAGTGTCGACTCAGCCATTAGCCATCAAAGTGACCAGTGAAGCCTGTTTTACCTCGACCGATAACCATCAGTTGCTGTGGCAGGTAATGGGTGATGACAGGGTTCTGACTGGCGGAGAAATCACCCTGGCCATTGCACCGGGCGCGACCGACCTGCTGACCCTGTCTGAACAGTTGCTGGTCATGTCCGGTAAACAACCCCGACTGAACCTGGCCATTATCCAGCCGAAAGCGACCAACTGGTCTGAAGCTGGTCATGAGGTCGCACGCTATCAATTCATGCTGAAACCTTCTCTTTCTGCTCAAACGGCTGCACCTCGCCTTCAGAAAGTAGCCAGCATTATCGAGTCAGACAGGCACTTCTCAGTCTCGGCTGGCAGTAATCGCTGGAGTATTGACCGACGCAGCGGACAACTGGTGAGCTGGCTGAAAGCTGGTAATGAGCAACTGCTGGCACCGCTGACGGATAACTTTTTCCGAGCGCCACTGGATAACGATATTGGTGTCAGTGAAGTGGACCGTCCGGATCCAAACGCCTGGATGCCCCGCTGGGAAAAAGCTGGCCTCTCGAACCTGCAACATCGCTGTCTTTTAGTTGAATGTGACACAGAGCAGGGCATGATAGTGGCACACCAGGGTTACGCCCATCCGGAACGCCCTGAGCAGACAGTGATTCGCAGTATCTGGACGTACCGCTTCAGCGCCGCTGGCGAGTTGAATATTGCCGTTGAGGTGATGATTGATGGCGACATGCCGCCAATGCCTCGCATCGGTGCATGCCTGCAACTGCAGGAACAACCGGAGGTGGTCAGCTGGTTTGGCCGTGGCCCTCACGAAAACTATCCGGATCGCTGTCGCAGTGCGGATATTGGTCGATGGTCGTTAAATATGGAAAATATGCACACGCCGTATATCTTCCCAAGTGAAAATGGTCTGCGCTGTGATACACGGCATCTGAATATTGGTTCAGCCAATATTTCCGGACAGTTTCACTTCAGTGTCAGTCGCTACGGTCAGCAAGCCCTGGCCAAAGCAACCCATACCAACGAGCTGGAAACCGGTGAGGGTGTTTACGTCTATCTGGATGGCTTTCATATGGGTATTGGTGGCGACGATTCCTGGACTCCGAGTGTGCGGCCGGAATATCTGCTAGCCAATGGTGAATACCGTTGGCAGTTTGCCCTGTCTTAATCATTTGTTTGTCATTGATGTCGGCTGGGTGCTACCCGGCCGTCCGGTTTTATCATAACAACTAGTAGAAGTAGCCGATATGAATGCACAAACCGATAGTCAGCACATTACGCTGAAGACCAAAGCGTCCTATGGACTTGGAGCCTTGGGCAAAGACTTTGCCTGCTCGATCATTTACATCTTTTTGATGTATTACTATACCGACGTTGTCGGTCTGTCTGCGGCTTTTGTCGGTGGGCTGTTCCTGGTGGCCAGAATTATCGATGCGTTCACTGATCCGATGATGGGGATGATTGTCGATAATACCCGCTCCCGGTTCGGTAAGTTCCGCCCATGGATACTGATCGGTACAGCGGCGAATTCAGTTGTTCTGCTGATGGTATTCAGTGCCCACAACTTTGCCGGTATGGCCGCTTACGTTTACGCTGCAATCACCTATATTCTCTGGGGGGTAACGTACACCATCATGGATATTCCCTACTGGTCCATGATTCCGTCACTTTCCTCGAAGCGTGAGGAGCGTGAACACCTTGTGGTCTGGCCTCGTATTTTTGCCAGCATTGCGTGGACGGTCATGGGAACCTATGGTCTCCATGCCATTGGCCTGTTGGGCGATGGAAATAACGGCAGCGGTTTCTTCTACCTGTGTATCGGTATCATTATCTCCTTTATTGCCAGCGCCCTGATTACCTTCTTCCAGGTCAGGGAAAAGGTGGAAACAAAAATTTCTGGCGAAAAATTCGGTGTTGCAGACGTCAGGAGCATTATTGGTAACAACGATCAACTCAAATCCCTGATTGGTTTTGTCTTGTCGTTTAATATTGCCATTCAGCTGATTGGCGGTTTTGCCATTTATTACTTTACCTACGCCATCGGTAAGGCCGAACTGTTCCCGATGTTTTCCCTGGTGGCTGGTATTGCCGAGTTCTCCGGTATCTTCCTGTTCCCGTGGATTGCCAAAGTCGTTGACCGTCGTTTTATGTGGCCACTGGCTTGCGGATTCCCGATTATATGCAGCCTCGTATTGTTCGGCTCCAGTGTTATTGCACCTGAAAGCACTGTGCTGGTCGGTATGGCCGGTGCTGCCCTGAAGTTTGGTAACGGCCTGTTTAATGGTCTGTCCACGGTAATGCTGGCAGACGTGGTGGATTATGGGGAGAAGAAAACCGGCCTGCGCAGTGAAAGCATTATTTTCTCCGTCCAGACCATGCTGGTGAAAGGTGCCGGTGCCATGGCCGGGTTTCTGATTGGCTTTGGCCTGACACTGATTGGTTATGTACCTAACGAGGTGCAGTCACCGGACACCATTACCGGCCTGAAGGTGCTGATGATCCTGATTCCTGCGGTATTGGTGATACTCAGTGCGGTGATCTACAAGAAAACCTATCGTTTGGACGATCGGCTCAGTCAGGAATATAGCCTTGTCCTGAACCCTGCCTGATACTCCCTGTTGCTCTATTACCACACATGCCCTGAATTCAGGGTATGTGGCTTTTATCTATATTACACTGCTCCTGAAACATAGGTTGCCATGAATAAACTACTTCATTTGCATACCGAGACCACCAGTCTGGTCATCAAAGCGGATAAGACGCTCCCTGAGATGCTTTACTGGGGTAAACGCTTACCGGAAGGAACCGATCTGGATACCTTCTTTGCCGCCAACCATCATCCGGTGCCTCAGGCCCGTATTGATACAGACACTGTCGTATCCCTTTGTCCGGAACATGCCCGCGGTCTCTTTACAGCACCGGGACTGGAAGGCTGTCGAAATGGTGATAACTGGTCGCCGGAATTCACACTGGAAGAAACCGTGCTGAATGGACAGCAGGTCTCTTTTCTGTGCCGTGACCGGCTGGCAGCACTGAAACTGGATATTCATCTATCCCTGAACCTGAAGTCCCATGTTCTGTCGACCCACCTTGAGTTGACCAACGAAGGCAACAGTAATTATCAGCTGCATAAGTTGACCAACACACTGTTATTGCCAACCATAGCCAGGGAGATTATGTACTTCCATGGTCGCTGGACCCATGAATTCCAGACTGAGCGGAAGAAACTGGATCGTAGCGGCTTTATTCTGGAGAACCGCCGTGGTCGTACATCCCATGAACACTTTCCCGGCATTATGATTGGTCAGGCAAACTTCAGTGAAACCGCTGGTAAAGTGTATGGCTTTCATCTGGCCTGGAGTGCCAATCACCGTTTCCACGCCGAGGCAATGAGCGACGGTCGTCGTTATCTTCAGGCCGGTGAACTGTTGATGCCTGGTGAAGTGGAACTGATTCCCGGCGAGTCCTATCGTACCCCGACGCTATATAGCACCTACAGTAATAAAGGACTCAATGGTATCAGTCAGAACTTCCATCGCCATGTGCGCAATGAAATTGTTCGTTTCCCGGAACCACAAAAGGTACGCCCGGTGCATCTGAATACGTGGGAAGGCATCTATTTTAACCACGATCCTGAGTACATTATGAAGATGGTGCGCTCTTCTGCTGAGATTGGTGTAGAACGCTTTATCATTGACGATGGCTGGTTCCGGAGCCGCAACGATGATAAAGCTGCTCTGGGTGACTGGTATCTGGATGAAAAAAAATACCCGAATGGCCTGCAACCCATCATTAATTGTGTCAAAGAGCACGGTATGGAGTTCGGACTCTGGTTTGAGCCGGAAATGATCAGCCCGGATTCCGATCTTTACCGCGCCCATCCTGAATGGATGCTGCACACCGAAGGCTACGAACAGGTCACCATTCGCAACCAATATGTGCTGAACCTGCAAATACCGGAAGCGTTCGATTATGTGCTGGATCGTTTGGACAACATGCTGACCGGGTACGATATCCGTTATATCAAGTGGGATATGAACCGGGAGCTGGTGCAACCAACCAACAACTGTCGTGCAGCTTTTCATGGTCATGTTGAGGCATATTACCGTCTGGTGGATGAGGTGCGCAGGCGACACCCGATGGTAGAAATTGAAACCTGCTCCGGCGGCGGAGGCCGTGTGGACTTTGAAATTCTCAAGCGCACCCAGCGATTCTGGGCCTCCGACTGTAACGATGCCCTTGAACGGCAAACCATCCAGCGCGGCGCCAGCTACTTCTTTCCACTGGAAATTACCGGTGCGCATATTGGGGCAAAACTGTGTCATACCACCGGGCGCCAGCACAATGCCGACTTCCGAGGTATAACTGCCCTATTTGGCCATATGGGGGTTGAACTGGACCCGGTAAGGGCTTGTGAAGAAGAGAAGCGCGGTTTTGCCAGGTACATTTCGCTGTACAAATCCTTACGTCAGTTGTTGTATACAGGGGATTTCTTCCGGTATGACACGGCGCACAGGGAATCCCAAGCTTGGGGCGTAGTCAGCCTTGACCAGCGGGAAGCGGTGGTGATGTTTGCCCAGATGGATATGCCGGAATATGCAATGTCAGCACCATTGCCGATTCCCGGTCTGAACCAGACAAAAGACTACAAAGTACGGGTATTGGAAAACAGTTCTTCCAATATTTATATGAAACAGTGCCCACCCTGGATGACCGAGCCTGCCATAATGAGTGCCGCCTTACTGGAGCAAGTAGGTTTGATGATGCCAGTCATGCAGCCAGAAAGTGCCCTGCTCATTCAGATTTCCCAGGTTTAGAGGTTGTCGCAAAACCCTGCGGACACTCCGGACATCTCGTTCCCACGCGGAGAGGTTGTCGCAAAACCCTCCGAACACTCCGGACATCTCGTTCCCACGCTCTGCGTGGGAACGAGGATTTTGCGACACCCTCCGGAGCGTGGGAACGAGGCGTAAGTAGCTAACCATATGAAATTTATTCTGGTTGTTTCGCTAAATACCCCAAAGAAGATAGCTGAGGCCAAGATTCAGGACATCAACCGCAAGTATTTCGCATAAAGACCCTGAAGCGTGAGGTTCTACCTGATTCACTCTTTATGGTCTCCGTGGTCGAAAGAATCCCTGTTGCCGCCGCGGGGCTGAAAAAATATTCCATTAAAGCCATAAAGACTACGCGAAATGAGTAGCTTTCATTCGCGTCTGGTCACTATTTGCGCGAAAAATACTTAAAAATAAAAAGCTATAACAAGGGATTGTTCTTATTGCAATATCGTTTATAATGTACTGCATTGATTGTGCATGGATTTGAAAAAGGCAGGCTAAAACCAATACCATTAGCCTTCCTGGAGGAAGGTCTGCAGGTTTATGTCTGGCAGTCTGCTGTCGCATGACCTCTATAAGCTAACGGCTCGCTGTTCCAACATGGTGCGAAAAGGTGGTGGGCGGTAGCGTTGCTTTCAGGAAAGTGTTGGTGTTGGCCCGGTGCTGTTCATTAAATCAAATGCATTCATTTCCAGAACATCCAATAAATCAATTATGCACGATGAAAGACCTGACCCGTTTTTTCTGGCTGAAGGCATGAGTAATGAAGAAATTCTGGGCGAACACCCCAACCTGAAAGCAATAGAGATCAAGGCAGCCTTGCTCTTTGCAGCAAACAGTATTGATGGTGCAGCCTGATGCTGCTGTTGGATGAAAACCTTTCCCCTCGCCCTGATCCCGATATCTCTTGGAAAAACCCGGCAAAAAAGTTACGCTGCCTGAATCATTACCGATAGAGCTAATATCACACCAATGGAACCACTGTGCAAGGCAGTCATCGTATCATTTCTCAGGCAAGCTTATGGTGACTTGTTACAAGGTATACTGCTCTTTGGGAGCCATGCCAACGGCACAGCCAATAAAGAAAGTGACATAGACTTGGGTATTTTGATTGATGGTATGGCTGACCCGGTTGAACTATGGGAAAACGCCCAGACACTAGCCAGCCAGGTGAATACCAATATTGACCTGATAGATTTACGCGCAGCAACCACTGTACTACAGCATGAAGTGATCAACACAGGACTCTGGCTGTGGCAGCAAGATACCCTGACTTGTGACTTATTCGAACTCCAGGTTATGTCGTTGTACCAGCAACTACAATACGATAGACGGGAAATCCTGGACGACTTAAAAAGAAGGCTGCGTAATGAATGACATTATTCTTAACAAATACTCAATCATTCAGCGTTGTATTGCCCGTATTAATGAAGAATACAAAGGTCATGAGTCGGAACTGGCCACAAATTACACTCAGCAGGATTCTATAATTCTGAATATTCAGAGAGCGTGCCAGGCCGCCCAGGATATGGCGAACTACGTTATCAAACTGAAAAAATTGGGAATCCCCCAGAATGCCAGAGAATCTTTCCAGCTACTAAACGATCATGGACTGGTATCAGCCCCACTCACAGTCAGTATGATAAAAATGGTGGGGTTCAGGAATATAGCTGTCCATGAGTACCAAAAATTGAACATAGCTATTCTCAAATCTGTTATAGAAAACCATGTTGATGAAATTAACGGGTTCGCAGAGGAAGTTATGTGCAGTTTTAATAATGATGGACAATGAAAGACCATATATGACCCCGGTTTTTGCACTGGTACATCATTTCGATGAGTTTGATATGTACTATCTCCGTTCACCCTGAGCGCCCTTCGGCTCGGCACAGGATGCACGGTCGAACGGTGATTGGCACAGTCTTTATTCAGGGCATGGTGTTTACAGAAGAACTGCTGGAGCAGGGAGTAGCGCTCAATCTGGCCATTCATTTATTTCGAAATGACGTGGTAACTCTTGATAAAGGAGCCAGGATAGCCCGTCTTTCCCTTGCTGATTTTATCCAGATGCTGGGGACACAGGGTATTCCTGTCGTTCATCATGACCCTGAGGATCTGGACAGTGACCTTGAAAACCTCAGATAAGCCCTCAGGCACTGCACAGATCATTGCCGATAGCAGCCCATTAATTGCACTGGCGATATTCAGGTTTGTTTATCCATTTGTCTGACCTGTGCGGTGAAGTGTGGGTACCTCAACAGGTGTTGAATGAATGTCTGGCAAAAGAGGGTGCTCCGGGTTTTGCTGAGATACAAAAGTCAGCCAAAGAAGGAGTCATCCATGTGCACCCGGATATTCCTGAAACCGATGAGATGATCAGGAGTTTGAGTCGTTTGCTTGATCCCGGGGAGGCTCAAGCCATTAAGCTAGGAGCCTGTCCGAGAATAGACTGCCCTACTGCGGTGGCAGCAAATTGGTCTAAAAATTCCGTTTTGTTCGGCAAATAGCCCCGCTATTCACCTCACAAAACGAAATTTTTATCCTCAATCTTCTGCCATCCTCGCTACGGGCGCTATTCTCGGACAGGCTCCTGGCCCTGATGTATCAGTCTGTTTTACTGATTGATGAAAAGTCTGGTCGCTCAACAGTCAGAAGTCTTGACATTCCGGTTACCGGTAACCTGGCAGTGCTGCTGAAAGCTAAAAAAACGGGTGTTATTCCATCGGTAAAAAGTGTCGTTGAAAAGTTGCAACTGCATAATTACCGATATTCAAAAGCACTCATTGCCCAACTGCTTAAAAAGGCAGGTGAGTAGCTGTTGCTCCTGCCCTTGGTCTGGACCCGAAATGGCATTTATTGCTTTCAATAATCACCAGAAATTCAACACAAAACAGTGGCAATCAGCCTTTTACCTATAGTTTTTTTTAGGACGTCACCAATGGGTTTACGCACTATCCGGCTGACGGTTGTATAGTGCAGGCCAACATAATCAGCGATCTCGGTAAGGCTATAGCCACCCGATTGATAAGCAGAAATAATAGCCTCATCACGATGATTGGCTGATGCCAGAAAGTAGCTCAGTGGTGGTGCTGTTTTCCGCCTCTGCTTATGGGGCACTTCAGAGAGAGCAGCCTTCCCTTTGGGTTTATAGGCCAACTGTTCATTGATGAAATTATCGTCGCCCAGATAGATCTGCTGTTTAAGATGCTCCCAGATATTAACGCCAACGCCCTCGGCAACAAACCGGGCAAAACGGAGAATCGCTTCATCACGGTCTCTGGCAAAATAACGCAGCTGTGGGCTTGCCATTGTCAGTAAAGATAAGGATTTTGTAACTGTTCAGCACCCCCACATAAATCTGGAATTTTCTGATTTTTATACCATCCTCTTAAGCACCATTTTTCCACAATATTCGCCAGCATGATTCCAGAACTACCCGCAACTATGTCGGCTGAGAGTAATTTCTCAAAAACTGCTGGCAGCACCACACGGAAGATGACGTGAAGCCTCCTCAATCAGGTTACTCAATCTCGGAAATAACCCATCGCCCATTAGTCGGCTTTTCAGATAATCCCAAAAAGAGAGACCATACAGGCGACACGTTTTTTTCAGGCTGGCAAAGGTGTCGCGACATTGCCGCCCCAAATCGCTTCGCGTCCCACTACTGATCTTTCGTCGTTTAACATATTCTCGTATCTGACTCTCGCTCAGGTTGTTGTGCAGCGGTAAGCTCGGGTCATCCAGAACCAGTAATAGCTCTTCCTTGATTACAGCCAACCCTGACAGAGCATCCTGAAGAAGCCCACTGCACGTTTGGGTTTGGATCAGCGCCTGGAACCCCTGTCGTACTTTTATTGCCTTTTTTTCAGTTGGCTCTGTCTTGAAGTCTTTAAGGTCATCGTAAATGGCCCAGAACCATGTCCGAAGCCATTTCTGAGCCATGGCCTGCTGATCATTGACCGGATGAACTTTTGCCAGCCCTCGCTCTGCATGTATCCAGCACTGGCTGTGTTTGAAAACGTCGAACTGCCTTGCCCCATCACTGAAGGTGGTAAGATGTCCTGCTCCATGCTGTATCAGGCTGCCATAAATCATGGCTTCACTGGCCTGCTGGCGCCGTCTACCAGTTAGTCTCAGGTCTTTCATACATTCTTCCCAGGCTTCATGGCTCAGGAAGGTGACGCCTCTGTATGGATTAAGAACGCGTAGCCACTTTTTGGGGTAATCCAGTTTTTCCAGATAGATCAAGGCATCGTCGGTGAACGTGTAAGTTGACCATGGGCGGTGCAGTAGGCTTACGAAATTTTCCCGGCTTTTGCTGTCTGTGCTCTCGAACCAGGCAAAGGACTCGTTATTGATGATGGTGCAGTAACCGTTCTTCCCCTTATGCCTTGTTCCCGTGTCGTCTGTCTGGATATAACTTGAACAGCGAATACCTGTAGTCAACAGCTCATCTTTCTCAGCATGGAACTGCTCGTGTCCTTTCGTCAGAAGCTGGCTGAGTTCCCCGCTGGAAATAGAGATTCCAATGTCCCATAGCCAGTCCAGCAGTTCTGGCTGGGTAACGGAGCAACCATGATACTGGTGCAGAACGTAGGCCTGCAGCATTGGCCCGTAATGATGTCCATGAAGGCTGGCTGGCGGTTTGGCCGTAATGGTTTGTCCATCGGGTGTCACCCATTGCTCTAAAAGATATTCAATACTGGATGTTTGTATTGTCAGTTCCTGAACATGAAAAGGGGTGGTTCCATTCCTGATTGATCCCTCCGGAACATCAGTGGCAGCAATGGGTATGGATTTTTCCGCCGATGGCTTTCGGGGCTGTTTACGCTGCTTTCTGGTTTTCTCGTTGGGCTTCTTAACCTTCTGCTTTGACGAGGTGTCTGGGCTGGCTCCATCGTTACCCTCAGGAGCGGATGGATCTCCATCAGGGCTGCCGGTGTCATCATCGGGAGGTTTGGTGTTTGGTTTGATGTCAGGCTTTGCGGGCAGTTTTTTTAGACGACGAATCTCTGCTTCAAGCAATTCTATCTGCTCTTTGAGCTGAATGATCTGCTCTTGCTGCTGAGTGATGAATCTCAGTAGATCTTCAGGTTGTAACTGCTGGTGTTCTAGAAAAGCCATGGTGAGAGGATAGACGACTGACCGAAATTATCCTGCTTCCAGCACTTTTTGAGAAATTACGGCTGAGATTCTCTTGAAAGAGAATGCAGAGCTGCGGATGAGAGTTGCCTGTCTGGAAGAGCGATGTCGAGAATTGGAAGAAAAGGTTGGCAAGAACAGTCAAAACAGCAGCAAGCCGCCATCGTCTGATGGTTATCAAAAACCTTGTAAAAACAGTAATTCTCCAGATCATTCTGACGACCTTTCCGCAGATAAAGGTACCGATCCATCGGATGAAAAACCCAATCCTAAAAGTCTGAGACAGTCTTCTGGTAATAAAGCCGGTGGAAAGAAAGGGCATCAGGGCACTTGTCTTAAACAGGTCGATATCCCTGACTATATTGAGTACCTTCCGGTTAAAGAATGCAATAAATGTCAGGCGTCTCTTCTTGATACTCGACTTTAGAGTCTGTATAAAACGATAATTCGGTCAGCTTTTTATAGTGAAGCAAGCCGAAATCAGTGAACTGTTTTTCCAAGTTCGTTATTACTTCCGTTTTTTGCCTAAAAGCCTTTAGTTATGCTGCTTCTGAATTATCCGGTATTAACTGGTCGATCAGATCGCGAAAATTGAACTCATATTTTTGCTTATATCTGTTCCAGCCCTTGCGAATAGAGAACCTCGGAATAATTCCTGAAAGAGCAATTTTCATCATGCCTGCAGTGGTTGTATCCGGGCTTCTCCAGGGTATCCGAGAAATATTCAGACATGCCTGATTTTTACAAACGGTTAATAACTGCAATAATGCATAGCCTGCCATTTTCAAATGCATCCATCGAAGCAGTGTTCGCAATTTCTGCTGCCATAAATGGCAACAGCCAAAAGCATGTTTGAGTTGGTGAAACATTGGCTCTACCGGCCATCTCCGGGAATAGGCACGAAGCACCTCCAGTCCCTCAAGTTCCGGATTGGTCGAGATGAATATTCTGCTTTCGGTCAGACCTTTGTCATTTTCAAAGCGACTCCAGACGACGCGTACTTCACGACCTTTAAGGAATCTGGCGCGACAGATCAGGGTACGATAACGTATTTTGCGAAATTTGCCGTACATCCATACTGTTGCTTTTTCTTCCGGCAGTGTAACTATTCAGCACTGAGCAAAGGCATATTACAGTAATTCCGAACAGCTCTATGAAGTGATTGATATATGTCCATTCCCTGTTTTCTGGCAGACGACAAATAGCTGCGAATCCGTGCAAACATAGAACCACCGTCTGCACTCCTGAAGCAGCCTGAGATTTTCTGCTTTAACTTGGCCATTCGAACATCCCGTTCACTGCCATTGTTATCGAAGGGAATGGTAAAATCTGACATGAAGCGCAGTGTCTCAGCCTTGAACTCAGTGAGTCGTTTGAAGAGATTGTAAGCTTTAGTATTCTTGACTTTCTTGCGCTTAAGCTCCTCTCGTTGCTTCTCCATATAGACGACTTCTTTCATTAGAGCCCGCTGAAGCAACCGGTCATAAATCTTCTCGATTCGTTCACAGACAACACTTGGCATCTGTAGCATACCTATGGTCTTAAAGCCCTTGCAGTAATGCCAGGAAAGCCTCAGTAGCTTCATCAATCGCAACGCCAGTTGATTGCTGTCCCTATCAACAACACCCAAAAGCTCCCTCAGGTGATGGGCATTGCAAAGTACGTGAGTTGCCGCATATGCAAAATAGGATTTCCAATGATCATGAACCAGAACGCCTGCAAATGTTAGCAGTATGCCCATCGTGTCCATGGCCTCACGACCTCGCTTTTCAGACAAGTAGTAGAGCGTCCATTGTTCATCCCGCATAACGTGTAGCCAGTGCAAAGAGCCCTCGGCCCGCATACCCGTTTCATCGGCTCCGGCAACAGACGATTCCCGCAAGGCGTCACGAATAACCTCTTCAGTAGAAGCCAGATTTTCATAGGTTCTGGCCACAAAATTGGCGACAGTGCCTGCACTTACACTCATTTTATAGAGAGTATTAAAATACTCTGACACGCGCTTAAAAGGCAGGAAATGGTATTGGTTAAGATAGACGGCCATAGCCTGTGTGGCTGAGCCATATTGTGCGGCAGCGGTAACACCTTCCGGGAATTCAGCCTGATTCCGACAACCACAAGTGCAGATTTTTACTTCAGCTCTATGGGCCGTTACTTCAAATTCACCCGGTCTCCCTGGTTCAAACACCTGTCGTTCAATATATTTGACCGGCTCACTATCAAGAAGAGACGCCTGACATTTATTGCATTCTTTAACCGGAAGGTACTCAATATAGTCAGGGATATCGACCTGTTTAAGACAAGTGCCCTGATGCCCTTTCTTTCCACCGGCTTTATTACCAGAAGACTGTCTCAGACTTTTAGGATTGGGTTTTTCATCCGATGGATCGGTACCTTTATCTGCGGAAAGGTCGTCAGAATGATCTGGAGAATTACTGTTTTTACAAGGTTTTTGATAACCATCAGACGATGGCGGCTTGCTGCTGTTTTGACTGTTCTTGCCAACCTTTTCTTCCAATTCTCGACATCGCTCTTCCAGACAGGCAACTCTCATCCGCAGCTCTGCATTCTCTTTCAAGAGAATCTCAGCCGACATAGTTGCGGGTAGTTCTGGAATCATGCTGGCGAATATTGTGGAAAAATGGTGCTTAAGAGGATGGTATAAAAATCAGAAAATTCCAGATTTATGTGGGGGTGCTGAACAGTTACCCGGCAGTTTCTTAACCTGTTCTGTCGTCATCTTGATGCCGTACTTTTTTGGGCGCCCTCGCTTCTTTACGGTGGGTGCTGGCGGCAAAGCATAGAGGGCCCGATTTGAAGGTATCTGACCAACAACTTCTATGTTCATTTCCAGAGCTGGCTTTATCAGTGTCCAGTTCATATACCAGCAATCGGTTAGCAGGCGTAGCACTCGATCCTTCACTTCATTGCGTACCACCCTGAGCATGGCCACGGCAATTTTCAGTTTGCTGGTGTTACCTGAAGCTGGTGTCGGAAATGAGATCACCGGTATGGCAGTAAATACTTCATCTGCAGCCCGCTCAAATATGATGGCCAGGGAAACCCAACACTGCCCCCAGATGTACGTCGGCCGATTGCGTTTCTTGCTGTGTTGATGATGTGTACGACAAGCAGGGGCTTTGTCGGAAAACCGTTCGATTACCCAGTCATCAAGCCCCAGGACCACAGGTTGATTCTCAGGAGCTTTGGAGCAGACCAGACGGATCAAGTGGCGTGCCAAGTTCTTCCATTGCCACTTGCCCTGAGATAGCCAGTGGTGGTAGCTGCTCCACACACAATGAAAATCAATTGTTAACAACGCCTGTGTAACAAAGCCGTCGGCTGAAAGCATGCAACCGAACAGCAGTTCGCAGAACGTTGGTACTGCAGTTGATGATAGCGCTCCAGCAAGAAAGGTTGTATATGAAGCGAGCTCCCTGAGGATTACTTGATGATCTGAAGTGAGCATGGCAACCATCTCGAATTTCGTCATTGGGGATGGTTGCTTTTAGCAGATTATGCGCCGGAACTATTGTGCTCTTAAAACTCTAAAGTCGAGAAAATACTCTGACACGCGCTTAAAAGGCAGGAAATGGTATTGGTTAAGATAGACGGCCATAGCCTGTGTGGCTGAGCCATATTGTGCGGCAGCGGTAACACCTTCCGGGAATTCAGCCTGATTCCGACAACCACAAGTGCAGATTTTTACTTCAGCTCTATGGGCCGTTACTTCAAATTCACCCGGTCTCCCTGGTTCAAACACCTGTCGTTCAATATATTTGACCGGCTCACTATCAAGAAGAGACGCCTGACATTTATTGCATTCTTTAACCGGAAGGTACTCAATATAGTCAGGGATATCGACCTGTTTAAGACAAGTGCCCTGATGCCCTTTCTTTCCACCGGCTTTATTACCAGAAGACTGTCTCAGACTTTTAGGATTGGGTTTTTCATCCGATGGATCGGTACCTTTATCTGCGGAAAGGTCGTCAGAATGATCTGGAGAATTACTGTTTTTACAAGGTTTTTGATAACCATCAGACGATGGCGGCTTGCTGCTGTTTTGACTGTTCTTGCCAACCTTTTCTTCCAATTCTCGACATCGCTCTTCCAGACAGGCAACTCTCATCCGCAGCTCTGCATTCTCTTTCAAGAGAATCTCAGCCGACATAGTTGCGGGTAGTTCTGGAATCATGCTGGCGAATATTGTGGAAAAATGGTGCTTAAGAGGATGGTATAAAAATCAGAAAATTCCAGATTTATGTGGGGGTGCTGAACAGTTACGAGAGATCATTCAGTATTTGCCAGAACTGCACTTTTATTCATTCATGACTGCAAACTAATTATTGCTGTTATTCACTGAAGTTACGCAGCTAACAGCTCTCTCAGCTGCCCCAACGAAGCTTTCAGCCCTGCCATATAGATTTTGGCTCTGAGCTGAAAGTGATTCAGATTTACTTTCAATGACAATACTTCCAACCTGAAGGCTGAGTAAATTGAAAGAAAGATATGATTACTCTGTGTTCTCACAGTATGCGCCGGTGACTTGGCCATTGACGCATTCGATTTCAGCGTTTTATGGAAGACCTCGACTTTCCACCGTTTCTCGTAGATTGCCTTGAGAGTCTCGGCATCACAGTCAAGATCGCTGCAAACCAGATAGAGAATGCCTGTGCTTCCGTCTTTGTTTTTAAAGACCTGACGGTATAGCAGAACAGGGAAATCGACACCTGCTATCCACCCTTGTACAGGCTTATCTTCTGAAAAATCAACAGTATCTATACGCTGTGAACGGCCTTGTAATTTGTCGTCCAGACTGAGGGATACCTTGCGGTTTGACTTCATCGCCATCAGGAAATGTTTATTACAGTCGTGTCGAATAAACATCATATTGTCGTTTGAGCAAAACCAGCTATCTGCAAGGACATAGCGGAACATAAGCTGGTTATGGCAGCAAATCATCAGCATCTCCCGCATCATTTCATTTTTGGTTTGCTCTGCATATCGTCTTACCTTTTTTGTCTTCAAGTCGGTGTACAGGATGGTTTTCTCGATCAATTTATAGGCGACAGGAATCGACGCATCTCCGGCATGGTAGTGTGCATTGAGCAGATTTATACCTTTCACGGTGCGATTTTTTGTATGATCAAAATGCCAGGTGTTCAGGGCATTCTCTTTGCTGAACTGCTTTTCCTGAATCGTATCGTCAAAGATCAAAACCCCATCACTGCACTCAACCTGTCGCACGACGGGTTTAACGTAAAGCCATAAGTCACGACTGGTAAACTCATTGTTTGAAAGCAATCGGGTGAATTGGTCATGACTGTAGACATTATCCAAAAGCTCTGACACTCCCGTTGCAGTGGTCTTCCCAGACGACGACAACAGGTAGTCAGAATAAAGTTCTATGAGATCATTTTTCATGCCACCAATAATGGCTGATTTTCAGCAAGGTGCGTAACTTGAGTTATTCATTTGCCTATTCCAGGGAAAATATTAGTGCCATCATGTGGCTATTGGTTGGTAACCTGAGACAGTATTTATTTTTTGTCTTTTCAGGCAACTTTTACTCTGGAAAGTCCCCCTTATGTATTAAAAATCCTCTGCTATTCTTGTGAAGTGTAAAAAATCATTGGGGCTCAAATGAGTACGATCTTTTCACAGATTACTACCGTTATTTGGGAATACTTACTGATCTACTTGCTACTGAGTGCAGGTCTTTACTTCACTGTCAGGAGTCGCTTTGTTCAGTTGCGTTATTTTTTTCACGCATGGAAGCTGATGCTGGGGTCGCGCAAGACATCCAGTAATGAAATATCGTCTTTTCAGGCCCTGTGTACCAGCCTGGCCGCACACGTAGGTACCGGTAACCTGGCCGGAGTTGCCATTGCCATCTTTGTTGGTGGGCCTGGTGCTGTATTCTGGATGTGGGTCGTTGCCCTGCTGGGAATGGCATCCAGTTTTGTTGAAAACACGTTGGCACAACTCTATAAGACGAATAATAAAGACGGAACCTTTCGTGGAGGCCCTGCCTACTATATAGAGAAAGCACTTGGTTTGCGCTGGCTGGGTATCCTCTTTTCAGTTCTGTTGTTAACCACTTTTGGTTTTGTCTTTAATGCGGTTCATGCTAACTCGGTATCCCAGGCCGTTTCTGGTCATATGGCGGTAAGCCCGATGTTGGTCGGCCTGGTCATTGCCGGTGTGACTGCCTTTATCATTTTCAGGGGCATACACTCGATTGTTCGTTTTGCCGAGTCAGTGGTTCCCGCAATGGCCCTGACTTATCTGCTCATTGCCTTTGGTGTTGTGGTTTTGCGTTTTGATGAAATGCCTGCTGTCATTACGCTGATCTTTGAAAGTGCGTTTGGTCTGCATTCAGCCACAGGCGGTGCTATCGGTTATTCTGTGTCTCAGGCCATGATGCAGGGTATCAAGCGAGGCCTTTTCTCCAATGAAGCCGGTATGGGCAGTGGTCCCAATGCTGCAGCAACAGCAACACCCAAACCAAACCATCCGGCGACCCAGGGCATCGTATCCATGGTCAGCGTCTTTATCGATACAATGGTGATCTGTACAGCAACTGCTGCCATTGTGCTGTTATCCGGCCAGCTGGAAGCAGGCAGTACGCTGAATGGCATCCAGCTCACTCAGGCTGCTCTTGGTGGTATTGTCGGAGGCTGGGGGCAGTGGTTCATCTCCATTGCTGTCGTCTTTTTTGGTTTTACATCGGTTATTGCCAATTATTACTACGGTGAGTCAAACCTTTTGTTTATTCGAAACAATCCTCATTTGTTGCTGGCTTATCGTATCATTGTCGTATTTTTGGTCTTTCTGGGTTCAATCGCATCCCTCGAGATGGTATGGATGGTCGCAGACCTTGCCATGGGGCTTATGGCATTGATTAATCTTGTGATCATTCTGTTGCTCAGTGGTCCGGTTATGCTGGTATTGCGGGATTATGATTTGCAGTCAAGATCAGGGCTTTCCCCCGAGTTTAAACGCAGTCGCTTTCCTTTTCTGGATAGAACTATTGATAAGGATGTCTGGGTTGCTAAAACGGAGTGTGGTGATTCACTTGATAGCGTTGGTAATGGCGATTTTCAGGAACCAAAATCTTGTTAGTAAAGTTTTAGTCTCTGTTTTGCCATGATTGCGCTGGAAGTATGCTGGAAGTGTGCCGGGAAACCAAACTAAATTTGTTTCTTACTGAAAACTTGCTTTACAGTTTGTTATGCTGAAATGCTGGCATTTTTTAGTTTTTTTTAAGGAATGCTCCATTTTATCGTAAAAATAGTCTAAAGATTTGTTCAGTCTTTCAATCGTGCTGAACGCTATCTTTACCTATTTAACATCTGGTTTGTACGTATTTCACATGCTTTATTATTTGATTCGAATTATGTACCTAACATCTTGTTTTCAAAGATTTTCAGCGGGATCGATTAAAACATTTACGCAGCCTGACTAATAGGTATTTACACTTAACACTCAAAGTTTATTCACTACTATTATAAATTCTTATTTGAAATAAAAATCAGTAATACATAATGCGCCGGAAATTTTATGAATAACTTAATAGACTCCATCAATGGTCTGCTATGGGGCAGCATTCTAATGTACCTGCTTTTGGGTGCAGGTCTGCTTTTCACGGTAAAAACCCGCTTTGTCCAGATTCGCCGGTTTACCCTGGCAATGAAAACCATGCTGGGTAGTCGTGCGACCGATTGTTCCACTCATGTATCTCCGTTTCAGGCGTTTTGTACCAGTCTTGCTGCGCGCATCGGTACTGGCAACATAGCCGGTGTTGCAGTCGCCATTACCATGGGGGGACCTGGTGCTGTTTTCTGGATGTGGCTGATTGCGGTTCTGGGCATGTCGACCAGTCTTGCAGAGAATGTGCTTGCTCAGCTCTATAAGACCAATAACGGTGACGGTACTTATCGTGGCGGTCCGGCTTACTACATTGAGAAAGCTCTGGGGCAGCGCTGGTTAGGTATTATCTTCTCCATTTCCCTGATTATTGCATTTGGCTTCGCCTTTAACAGCGTGCAGTCAAACTCCATTGCAGCAGCATTCACTGGCTACGGGATTCCAACACAAGCGATTGGCATCGGTCTGGCAATGGTGAGTGCCCTGATCATCTTTGGAGGCATACGTTCCATTGCCAAAGTAGCGGAGATGATCGTACCGATCATGGCCTTTGGTTATCTGGGTGTGGCTCTGGTCGTGGTATTTATGAATATCGCAGAGCTGCCAGCGGTCTTCAGCCTGATCATCAAGAGTGCTTTTGGCCTTGAGAGTGCTGTCGGTGGTGGCGCCGGATACGCGGTATCCCAAGCGATGCAGCAGGGCATCAAGCGTGGCTTGTTCTCCAATGAAGCGGGTATGGGTAGTGCCCCCAATGCTGCTGCAACTGCACACTCCAACCACCCTGTCAATCAGGGTCTGATGGGAATGCTGGGTGTATTTATGGACACGATCATTGTCTGCACGGCAACCGCTTCTATCATCCTGATGTCCGGTGCAATGGACGGTTCCAGCACGACAGGTATCCAGTTGACGCAGCTGGCTCTGGTTAGTCAGGTGGGACCGATCGGTGAGCATCTGGTAGCGGCCGCTATTTTGCTGTTTGCTTTCAGCTCGATCATTGCCAACTACTATTACGGTGAATCAAACCTGCGCTTCATCATGGACAACAAATGGCTGGTCAATGCTTACCGCATTGCTGTTTTGGGTATGGTGGTCTGGGGAGCAAGCAGTAGCCTGCCAACCGTGTGGGCATTTGCCGACGCTTCCATGGGGGTGATGGCGCTGATTAACCTGACTGCTATTCTGCTGTTGTCGAGTATCGTTGTTCAGGTTCTAAAGGACTTTGATGACCAGGTGGCCTCTGGTGTAACGCCGGTATTCAATCGTCGTAAATTCCCGTTCCTGGATAAAACCATGGATGCGGATGTATGGACAGAGCACAGTTCTGGCCCGATAGAAAATGCCGATAAAGCTAAGGTAAAACGTACTCCAATGACTGATATTTAATGTTGCACTGAATAGTCAGGAGTCATGGAAGGCCGTTTTTTAACGGCCTTTTTATGTTTAAGGCAGGGCAGGATCCAGATTGTTATGGATTGTTCGAATAAATAACCTGGCATCAGCAAGCTCAATGTCGACAAGGGACAACTCCTGATGATTTTTAGTGCCATCGGTTGTCAATCGAAGACCATCAAAGTTCAGTTCCCCGAAGGAGCTGGGGATCCGAAGCCGGATCAGGCCATTGTGCTTGATTTCAATCGTCGACAAATCAGGATCGAACTCAAATGTAGCAACAGAACCTGTTAACAAAAGAGGCTTGAGCAATGCTTCCAGAGTGCCATCAACTGACTCTGCACTTTCTTGCGAAAGTAGTTTGTAAACCGGAGTGAGCAGGGCCATTGACAGCGAGGCGGATAAACGAAGCTGACTCTGCCTGGAAAGTGCTCTGCGCAACTGCCATCGTGAAAGCATGCGGTGTTCTACCAGGAATTCTCCGAGACGTTGGTGATGGCTTGCTGATATGTGAATGGCTTCATCCAGCTGTTGCCGGGAGATATACCCTTTTTTCATCAGGATCTGGCCCAGCCTCGAGTTGTGATAGGCTCCTTTCCATTTATCTTCTGCCATTATCAAAGTCCATCATCTTGCCAAAGCATTGCTTTCAATATCGGCCAACGGGATAATGGTTTGATCATTGCGGGTGGTCTGAAGCGGTTTGTCAAACGGGTGCGGAAATCGTTTTTGCCAACTATTCTCGTCATGGCGCGTTGGGAGCGTGCTATGAATGTTTTCTTTAACAGGCTCATTCATGTCAAAAAATATGGTGGATTCTGAGAGTTTTGCTTTTGAGCAGTCCTTGGCCGAGCTGGAGACATTAGTCCAGAAAATGGAATCCGGCGATATGAGCCTGGAAGACTCTCTGAAGGCCTTTGAACAGGGCATTAAACTGACTCGTAGCTGCCAGAAAGCATTAACCGATGCTGAGCAGAAAGTTGAAAAACTGCTTGAGCAAAATGGTGAGCTGACCACAGAGCCATTTGATGCTGTAAATACAGAGCCTTCAGCTAAAGGAGAGCCGTCAGCAGAAAAGCCGTCAGTAGATAGAGGGCAGTGAAGATGGCAATCCCTGTGTCGCTATCAATATTTGTTGAGCAGTGTCGTTTACAGGTGGACAATGTACTGTCTACCGTCCTGCCTGATGAAAGCAAGGTCAGCCCCCTCCTGCTGGAAGCTATGCGATACAGTGTCTTTAATGGTGGCAAAAGAGTTCGGCCAGCACTGGTCTATGCAGCCTGTCATGCATTGGGGGGGATGAGAGAGCAAGCAGACCCTGCCGCCTGTGCTGTTGAGTTAATTCATGCCTACTCACTGGTTCATGATGACTTGCCAGCGATGGATGATGATGACCTGCGCAGGGGGAAGCCAACTTGCCACAAGGCATACGATGAGGCAACCGCGATCCTGGTCGGTGACACGCTTCAGAGTCAGGCCTTTGAGGTGTTGGGTAATGCCCGTTTATGTCCTGAATCAACCCTGACTGACAGTGTACGATTGCAGCTGGTGACCACCCTCAGTCAGGCTTCGGGATTGGCTGGTATGGCGGGCGGTCAGGCTATGGACCAGTGTGCAACCGGAAGCGTTCTGGACCGGCAGCAGCTTGAGCTGATGCACACCCATAAAACAGGTGCTCTGATTCGGGCCAGTGTGCGTATGGGGGCATTGTGTGCCAGACCGTTGCAGGATGATGAATTGAAGTCATTGGATCATTATGCAAGATCAGTCGGTCTTGCCTTTCAGGTCCGTGACGATATTCTGGACGTTACTGCTGATACCGAGACGCTGGGTAAGCACCAGGGAGCGGATATGGCTCTGAATAAACCAACTTACGTTTCTCTGATGGGACTGGAGCAGGCGAGAGCTTATGCAGAAGAGCTTCACCATTCTGCGATCAGTGCCCTTACCGGGTTTGACCATTCCGCTGATTTTCTTCGCCAGATCGCCGATTACATTGTTCGAAGAAGCTATTAAAACCGCTGTTGGTTTCTTCGGGGAACCAACCTGCCTCTTGGTCAATTCAACGGGCTAGGCTGCACAACGAGATTGTGCGATGCTATTCCTGTCAGGTTGGGTGTACAATGCCAGCCGGCAGAACAGCCCAGACGTTATTACGAGCACATGTTTCACGAGATACCCAAGACACTGCCTGATACTCCGTTACTGGACCAGGTAAATAATCCGGAACAACTTCGCGCACTTGAAGAATCCCAGCTACCACAATTAGCACGGGAGCTGCGGGAGTTTTTATTGTACTCCGTTGGGCAGACAGGAGGGCATTTTGGTGCCGGTCTTGGCGTAGTAGAGCTGACCATTGCGCTTCATTATATGTTTAATACACCGGAAGACCGTCTGGTCTGGGATGTGGGTCACCAGGCTTATCCGCATAAAATTCTGACCGGACGCAGGGATAGAATGTCATCCCTGAGACAAAAGGATGGCCTTGCTGCCTTCCCCAAAAGAGGGGAAAGTGCGTTCGATACTTTTGGCGTGGGACATTCCAGCACGTCTATCAGTGCGGCTCTTGGCATGGCAATTGCCGCCCGGGCCAAGGGTGAAAACAGACGGGCTATTGCAGTTATTGGTGACGGGGCCATGACGGCGGGTATGGCTTATGAGGCCATGAATCATGCTGCCGATGTAAAGCCCAATATGCTGGTGATTCTTAATGATAACGATATGTCTATTTCCAGAAGTGTTGGCGGGCTCTCCAACTATCTGGCCAAAGTGCTTTCCAGCCGGACTTACCACCACATTCGTGAAGGCAGTAAAAAGGTTCTGAATGTCATTCCTCATGCTTGGGAGCTGGCGAGAAGAACCGAAGAACACGTCAAGGGAATGGTCATTCCCGGAACGCTGTTTGAAGAGATGGGCTTCAACTATATCGGCCCTATCGACGGACATGACCTGCCAATGTTAATTCATACATTGAAAAACATGAGAGACCTGGAAGGCCCTCAGTTTTTGCATGTGGTGACTCAGAAGGGTAAAGGGTTCAATCCGGCCGAGCAGGACCCTATAGGCTACCATGCCATCACCAAACTGGAGCCTCAGGGCAACAGAGACTCCGAAGGTCGTTGCCCCCAAAAAGCCCAAGTACGCCAATGTTTTTGGACAGTGGTTGTATGATATGGCTGCAGCGGATGAGCGGTTGATGGGTATCACGCCAGCGATGAAAGAGGGCTCTGACCTGATTCGTTTTGCCGATCATTTTCCAGAGCGTTATTTTGATGCGGCGATTGCTGAACAACACTCTGTCACACTGGCAGCGGGAATGGCCTGTGAAGGCCTCAAGCCCGTTGTTGCCATCTACTCCACATTCCTGCAGCGGGCTTATGATCAACTGATTCATGATGTTGCTGTTCAGAAGCTGGACGTGCTTTTTGCCATCGACCGTGCGGGAATGGTGGGGGAAGATGGCCCGACCCATGGCGGATGCTATGACATTGCCTATCTGCGTTGTATCCCCGATATGCTGGTGATGACGCCGGGTGATGAAAATGAAACCCGACAGTTGCTGTCTACTGGTTTTCTTTATGATGGGCCGGCATCGGTTCGTTATCCGCGTGGAACGGGCCCCGGTGCTGAGATCTGCTCCGATCTTGAACCTTTGCCTATTGGTAAAGGTGAAATTCGTCGCAAGGGAAGTCGGGTTGCCCTTCTGGTATTTGGCACATTATTGGGGAATGCTCTGGCAGCTGCTGATCACTGGATGCAACGGTTGCGAACATGCGGTTTGTTAAACCTCTGGATGACGCGCTGGTCAAAGAGCTGACTGCCAGCCATGAACTGTTGGTGACCATCGAAGAAGGGTGTACTACCGGCGGTGCAGGCTCATGCGTTATTGAATACCTGCAGAGGCAGGAAATCAATGTTCCTGTTCTGAACCTCGGTATCCCTGATATCTACATTGAAGCGGCGAGCCATAAGGAACAGTTGGCTCAGTGTGGACTGGATAAGGATGGTATTGTTCGTTCGGTCCGTGACCGAATGGAGCGGATAGAGCGTAAGTCATTCCAGCTTGGTGAGAGAGCAGATGCAGCTTTGGTGTAGTTTGGTCCTGAACAACAGTCAGCTTCGCTGCAACGGCGAAGCAGTGCAAAGGGCCTAATGATCGGCTTGTCTCCTTGCTCCTGCGCCCGGTGGTGAAAAAAGTAACGGCATGATCAAATAAGGGAGTCCGATGGCTCCCTTATTTGATTGGTTCAGGCCCATGTTATACATGTGCCCCAGTTTCCACACTTTAGTGGCGAGATAACGCTCGTTATGAGGATTTTGACCGGTCTGGTGAGGAATCCTTTCGGCAACCTGAATCCCCAGATTGGTGAGAGATTCAACTTTGCGTGGATTGTTGGTCATCAGTTTCAGACTGGAAACGCCAAGATGATCAAGCATGGTTTTGCACATATCATACTTGCGCATGTCCGGCTCAAAACCCAGTTCTTCATTAGCCTGAACCGTATCCATGCCACTGTCCTGAAGATGATAGGCACGAACCTTGTTCAACAGACCAATGCCTCGGCCTTCCTGGCGGAGATAAAGCAATACGCCCCGACCTTCTTCAGCGATACGCTCCAGGGCGGCCTGAAGTTGTGGACCGCAGTCACAACGCATGCTGAACAGTGCATCACCGGTCAGACATTCGGAATGAACCCTGGCAAGTACCGCCCCCCCCTGACTGACATCCCCCATGGTTAATGCCAAATGCTCCTTGCCCGTACCACTGTCTTCGAAGCCATACATGATGAATTCGCCATAGGGCGTGGGTAAGCGAGACTCTGCAACAAAACGAACAGACACTCACTGCTCCTTAAGTAATTCGTGACCGGATTGTATCAGTCTGTGAGGCTTCTAGCGAGTATGGTAATAAGGCAGAAAGATCGAGAGAACTACAGGCGGACCAGGGTCAATAGACTCATCATCCGCAGCAATCCGCATCACGCCGCAATACTCTGAGCGTTTGCCGTGTTTAAGGAAGCATCCGGTAGATATAATGAATGGTTTGAAGAGATACAAAAGCAAAAACGCCAGCCACCAGGTCATCAACCATAATGCCAACACCACCATGTACTTTCCTGTCCAGCCAGCTGATGGGCCATGGTTTCCAGATGTCAAACAACCTGAACAGTACAAAGCCCACCAGAATCCACTGCCATCCTGCCGGGGCGGCAATCATGGTTAGCCAGAAACCGCAGAATTCATCCCAGACAATGGCTGGATGATCATGCACACCCAAGTCTTTTGCGGTTCGTCCGCACAACCAGAAACCCACCACGGAAGCAACCAACACAATCCCCAGGTATGTCCAGAGACTCAATCCCTCAAGTAGCAGGTAAAAGGCAACTGCCGCAATGGTGCCGAAGGTGCCTGGTGCTTTTGGTGCCAACCCGCTGCCGCAACCAAAGGCGAGAAAGTGAACAGGATTTTTCCAGCAGGTTGTTCTTGGTGTTATCGCTTGTTTGCTAGAGAGTGTCATTGGCTTGATAATCTTTCCGAAATCAAAAATGAGTGTAGGCTTTTTTGGTGAGCAGCTTGCCCTGCGGGTCTCTTATTATTCCAGGCTCATCATTGATCTGGCCAATACAGGTAATACGGCAGCCATCTGACAATTTCGACGGCAGTGCCTGAGCCAGGGACCGGGGGATAGTAAAACAGAGTTCGTAATCGTCACCCCCCGTCAGGGCCAGGGTGAGGGCAGTATCCTGATCATGGAACTGGTCAAGGGCTGCAGACCGGGGTACCAGCTCGGGCGCAATTTCTGCTCCCACATTGCTGGCTTCGAGGATATGCCCAAGATCACCCAGCAATCCATCTGAAATATCCAGGGCTGAGGTAGCACCTGCCTGGCGCAGCCACTGCCCGGCAAATAGACGAGGGGATGGATACCAGTAGCGATTTAACAGGAATTTCAGATTGTCATCTCCACAGGTTTCCGGTGTATCGCCGTTCAGAACAGAAGGCAAAGCCCCGGCTGCATCACCCAGTGTGCCGGTAATACAGATAAGATCACCGGACCGGGCACCGCTTCGTAATAACGCCTGCCCTTTGGGGATCAGCCCCTGAACCTGCAGAGAGAGGGTCAGTGGTCCTTTCGTGGTATCCCCACCAATCAGGGGGACTTTAAATCGCTGGGCTAGCTGAGCAAGACCTTCAGAGAACTCCTTCAGCCAGAGCTCAGAAACCCGGGGCAGGGTCAGGCCAAGGGTAAAACTGTGCGGTTCTGCCCCCATGGCGGCGAGATCACTGAGGCTAACCGCCAGGGCCCGGTAACCAAGGGCAAAGGGATCGCACTCCCCGGGGAAGTGGACCCCTTCCACCAACGTATCCAGTGACTGGGCCAGCTGCATGTGTGAGGGGATGTCAAACAGTGCACAATCATCACCAATGCCAAGAATGCTGCTGGTATATTGTCCTTGAATCTGTGAGATCCCGGGGCGAGCAAAGTAGCGTTTTATCAGCTCGAACTCACCCATTGCACCCGTGGCCATAAATCCCCATTAAACGGTCAAGTCGTTTGCAGTGCCTGACAACCACCATGTGACACCCACCATGGCGTGAGCAGCATATCCAATAATCTGCCTATTTTTTGCGGTACGCTTTCACTTCCTCAGAACGCAGGCGCGGTGCCAGCTTATCGAGGATACCGTTAATATAGCGATGGGAATCCTGGGCACCAAAGCGCTTAACCAGTTCAATCGCTTCATTGATCACAACCCGGTAAGGCACATCCTTCCGGTTCATCAGTTCAAAGCAACCAATGCGCAGAGCTGAAAGCTCAACCGGGTCAAGCTGATTCAATGAGCGGTCCAGTACGGCCGTCATCGCTTCATCCAGCTGGTTAGCCTGGCTGGGAACACCGTGAATGATGGCGCTGAAGTAGCCGTCATCCACTTTGCTGAAATCATTGTCGGTGCGGAATTGCGCTTCAATCTGGTTCAGTGGCGATTTGGCAATTTGCCACTGATACAAAGCCTGAAGGGCCAGCTGACGGGCTCTTCTGCGAGCCGATGGGTTGAGCCGGTCCGGGCTTTTCTTTTGAAAAGGGGCGCCTTGTGGATTATTCATTGCCGAGGTACTCACCTCAAGCCTCCAATGTCTATAAAAGGGGAGAATGTCATGTTCCAGATTAACCTGAGACCGCTTTTTAACACATTCGTTAGCAACGCAGTCAAAGTGCGGTGTTCCACCCAAAAGGGTACTGACCAAAAAGTGCACCAACCAATGGTAATGGCAAAGACAATTATTGCATTAAATAAAGATGGGCGATATCGGATCAGTTTATATGACCTGATATCGCCCATCGTGATTGCTTTACCCTACTGAGAGGACATTACCATCGGATTACTCACCGAATGGCAGATACTCTACAACTTCCAGATCAAATCCGGAAAGTGCCGCAAAGCGGATTGGTGAACTCAACAGGCGCATTTTACCAACGCCCAGGTCCCGCAGAATCTGTGAGCCGGTACCAATGGCTTGATAGGCTCTGGACATGCCATCAGAAGGCGTGCGCTCGTTGGCATCGATAAAGCGTTCCAGGGCCACTCCCAGATCCTGATGACTGCCGGAATCGAGCAGCACAACAACGCCGGAACCCTCTTCTGCTACTTTGGCCATGGCCTTATGAAGCGACCAGCCTGGGCGGGTCCCTTCACTATGGGCCGCCAGAAAGTCACGGAACGGTTCCATGGCATGGACACGAACCAGTGTCGGAGAGTCCGGGGTAATATAGCCTTTGCTGAGTGCCAGGTGTTTGCAGTCGCTGATACTGTCCTGATAAACCGAAAGATCGAACTGGCCAAAATCGGTATTGATGACTCGCTGCTCAACCTTTTCGACGGTTTTTTCATGAAGAATCCGGTAGTGGATCAGGTCGGCAATCGTACCAATTCTCAGGTCGTGCTTTTCGGCAAAGGCTTCCAGATCAGGGCGTCGGGCCATTGAGCCATCTTCATTCATGATCTCAATAATCGCCGCTGCAGGCGTTAACCCAGCCAGACGGGCAAGATCACAGCCTGCTTCAGTGTGACCGGCACGGCTAAGAACGCCACCGGGCTTGGCACGCAGCGGGAAGATGTGGCCGGGCTGGACAATATCCACCGGGCGTGAAAGGGGGTCAACAGCGGTCAAAATGGTCCTGGCCCGATCCTGCGCAGAAATGCCGGTAGTCACACCTTCAGCGGCCTCAATGGACACCGTGAATGGAGTGCCGTATCCGGACTGGTTGTCAGCAGCCCCCACCATTTGAGGCAGACCGAGGAAATCACAGCGGTCTCCGGTCAGTGTCAGGCACAGAAGTCCTCTTGCCTCACGGGTCATGAAGTTAACCATTTCCGGGGTGATTTTTTCCGCAGCGATGATCAAATCACCTTCGTTCTCACGGTCTTCATCATCCATCAGTATGACCGGCTTACCAAGGCGAATATCCTCTAGAAGTTCTTCGATGGAGTTCAGCTGCATAATGTCCCTCTGGTACCCGGTGGTTTCCGGCACAATTTTTTAGCCCGGGCTCGGCTCGTGGCTTACGATTAGGAATTGTCCCTGAATTATTTCCCTATTTCCGTTCACCCTGAGCTTGTCGAAGGGTGGTGCCAGCGGACTTCGACAAGCTCAGTCCGAACGAAGCACGGGACTGAAAACAGGGAAGTTATTTCAGGACAATTTTTTAGCTCAAGGCTGTCTAATGGCTCAAGGCTGTCTAATGGCTCAAGGCTATTGACAGTCATTTGGCTGTGAGCACGCCATTCTACCTTTTTCATCATGGGTTAACAGCTGTTTCCAGCAACGTTCACTATTTTGCTAATCCTGAAAAAGACTTGCGGGCGCTATTTCAAGACTGGTCGTGCAGTGATTTTCCAGTCATCACCAACGGCTCGAATATCTTTGATAACAAGCTGCTGTTTTTCAGCCATACTGTGCAGGGGCAGGTGAAGCAGTGGTCTTGCTTCTGAACCCAACAGAACCGGGGCCATAAAAACGACCAACTCATCAATCAGATTTTCAGCCATCATACTGCCAGCGAGCTGAGCCCCGGTTTCCAGCAGCACGTCATTGCACTCCCTTCGGCCAAGCTCGGCTAATAGCGCCCGGAGGTTCACTTTGTTATCCGTGCTGTTGGCGGCACTATCCAGAATCAGTACTTCTGCGCCCGCTTGCTCAAGCTGGGATTTTTTCGTCGGGCTGCTTTGTGAAGTCGTAACGATCAGACAATTTCCGGTGCCTGAAATAACGTTGGCATCAACAGGGGTTTGCAATGTGGAGTCCAGAACCACTCGCAGGGGCTGACGTTTGCAGATCACTGCCGCATTGGCTAAACCCAGTTCATCGGGGCGAACGGTCAAAGAAGCGTTGTCTTTAAGGATCGAGCCTACACCCGTGATAATTGCACAACTCTGTGCTCTGAGTTTTTGCACTTCGCTGCGAGCCATGGGGCCGGTAATCCACTGGGATTCGCCGCTGGCCATGGCGGTTCTTCCATCCAGACTCATGGCCAGTTTAGCTCTCACCAAGGGCAGGCCAGTGGACATGCGCTTGAAAAAACCTTCATTCAGGGCTCGTGCTTCCTCTTCAAGAACACCGGATCGGGTTTCGATCCCCGCTTCCTGAAGCATGGCCATGCCTTTACCAGCGACTGAAGGATTTACATCCCGTATCGCAGCAACCACCCGTGCAATGCCGGCTGCTTTGAGTGCCTCTGCACAAGGCGGGGTTCTGCCAAAATGGCTGCAGGGTTCCAGCGTTACATACGCCGTGGCTCCCCTGGCCTTGGAACCGGCCATGCGCAGTGCATGCACTTCGGCATGAGGCTCCCCTGCCCGTTCATGCCAGCCTTCTCCAACAATATGACCGGTGGTGTCGATAATGACACAACCAACTCTCGGATTAGGCATGGTGGTATACCAACCTGAGCGGGCCAGCTTGACAGCTTTGGCCATAAAGCCTCTGTCTATCGCTTCCTGGGTCATTAGCGCCTCAGTTTAACGTCTCTTTATTTCGGGAAGGGTCCCGGGCAAAAGATGCGTTTATTCATGGAATTATATGTTGTGGTTACTGCTTTTTCTTATCGATAACGATATGGCTGAACGAACCATCCGCATTGATTTTGAAGGCTTTCCCGAAGCCTACAGTATATTGTCCATTTTCAGGCTGCAGGGCAAAAAGGTGGAAGTCCGGCAGGTTGCGCAATACTTCCACTGTGTTACCAAACTTTTCCTGAATCAGGTCCAGCCAGTGGTTACAACTTTCCGTTCCTCTTGGCAGTACTTCCGCCTGGCAGTGGAAAAAGACCCGCTCGCGGGCAAACAGGTTTTTGGTTTCTGACTCCGGGGCTGCAAACAGGATTGAGCAGAAAGGGTTGGCCTGCAGATTGGAGGTGTGATGAGCCAGCTCACTGATGAATATATAAAAAGTACCATCCTCCCCGCGCAGGTAAGGCGTGTAGCTGATTTCCGGTTTTCCTTCCGGAGAAAGAGTGGAAAGAGTTAACGTTCGATGGCTGTTCACCAGTTTCTGGCAACTTCTGGCGATTGCCGCAAGCTCTTCACCTTCTATTACTGCTACTTTCTTACTCATGATTACCTTAAATGAGAATTAACATCATTAGCGGCGTACTATAACCTATTGGCAACTTTATTGTCTTTTCCTAAACTCCCGCTTAATTTTGAATGGTTGAGAATCGTTATGACTTTGCGGGAAATTATTTCCAGACACTGTATCCACAGCTACAGGGCAAGAGTAGGCAGCGCGTCTTTTTTAGCCTGATCGTGAAGGATAACTGAGCAAATAACTGAAAATGATGAAACTTATTTCTAAATTCAGGGTCAGCAATATTAATTATGTTTGAGGTCAGCTACATGCAAGTAACATCATCGTCTGTTCAAATGTCTCAGGTTAGTGGTACGACAGCTAATGAGCAATCGGATAATCCAGATCAGTGTCAATGTCAGTGCTTCGGACGAGCGTGTTCACTGAGGAGTAGTAATGCTGTATTTCTGGCTGCAGCCCTGACGGTAGCAGTGCTTGTAGCCGTGCCTGCTGCAGCTTCAGGTAGTGCCGGTAGTGTCGTAGGTGGTTGCGCAATAGGGTCTTTCACAGGTTTTATCGCAGGTAGTATGGCCAAGTGTCTGTGGACGCATTATCAGAACATAGACTCCACAAACCCAACTCCACCCCCATCTCTACCAATCTTTGGCTCGCCGGGTGGCGAGGTTTCATTACCGACTTACCTTCATCATCAACGTTAGAGTTTTTATGAAACGATAATTCGGTCATCTTTCTGCAACGAAGAAAGCTGAAATCAATGAACTGTTTTTCCAAGTTCGCTTACTTTCGCAAGCTACCAAGCCTGATTAAATCATTACTTAGCCAAACAATGTACTCTTCATGGCTATAAATGACCATTGTCTTTCTGAAAAATATTTTATTGCCGTACGCAGTGACCCTATCCCATTTTTTTATCAATAGGCATTCCGCGACAGCTTACCGCCTGTTAAACGCTATGCTTATTTAAAAAATAGCGACAAGAGACAGGATAAGTGCCCATGAACATTGACGATGTTATTAACCGGCTATCAAACCATGTGGTGGGTGAGCTACCCGGAGAAGCACTGCTGGCGGCCAGTGAACAGCGGATAGAATTGATTCCACGCCTGCTGGAATACCTGGAAGTCGTTGCCGGGCAGGGGGATGAGATACCCGAAGAGCAGCGTGTGGATCTGGTCTTTTTTGCCTTTTACCTGCTTGCTCAATTCCGTGAATCAAAGGCTTTGCCGGTGATGCTGCAGATTGTTTCTGCTAACCCCCGGACGGTCAACCGACTGCTCGGTTATGTGGTCAGTGAGAGCCTGGCACGAATACTGGCATCGGTAATGGCCGGTGAAGACAATAGCGGAGGTGGCATCGGCAACCGTGGTCATGTAGAGCCGCTGAAGCGGTTGATTGAGAATACAGCCGTACATCCTCACGTTCGGTCTTCCTGTCTGACCTGCCTGACGATTCTGGTTTTCCATGGGTTTCTGTCCCGCGAGGCGCTGGTCAGCTACTTTGAACAGCTGTTTAATGGTGGGCTTGAACAGCAGCGCAACCCGGTCTGGGACGGGCTGGTTTCTAACTGTATCATTGCCGGAGCTGCCGGGCTGGAAGCTGCCGTTTTAGAGGTGTTTGACAAAGGCTTACTGACCGATTCATTTATGGGCAGGGAACGGTTAAGTACCATGTTACAAGAGCACTCCGGTGACTTGCGGTTTCCTTCTTATGAAAGCTTTGCCCTGATTGATGACTGTGTAGCTGAGTTGCAAGGCTGGGCCAGCTTTACCAGCAGTCGACCCAAAGAGAAGCCGACTGAGAGAGTAACAGTCGGGAGCAACGCAGAGCCAGCGGCTGTTCAGCGTGTTACCAGGCCCTGGCCAGCCAGAAAACCCAATCCTCATGTAAAAAGGCCGGCATTGCCTCAGTGGTTATCGGATCAGCAACGGCCCTTTTCGTCTAACTCCCCCAATAACCATAAACAGCCGCTGGTCAGGCAACACCCGAAGGTGGGAAGAAATGACCCCTGCCCCTGTGGTAGCGGGCGCAAGTATAAGAAGTGTTGCGGCTGATGGGTGAGAAAACATCGTTTCCCACGGGGTGGCCAGTGGGAATGAAGTGGGAGGCCGTTGACCGGCAATGGTTTAACGATGCTATCGAATACGACCGGTGTTGGTGGCAAATCTGAAATCCTGTCAGGGATTTGTGCAGCTGAGGGTATCGATCGTTCAGGGTGGAGCCATGCTTCCGAAGTTGCCGTTATTGGCAAGCGGAACGGCTTTACCGGGCTTAAAATTGCCAGGTATGAAAGGCGTGGGCGATCTTTAACAATTCCTGCCGGGCAGGAAGAGCAGGAGCACGATAAAGATCCAGGCAGGCGAAATGATAGTGTTGCCCGGTCGTTAAGGTCTCGTCGTATATATCCTCTACAACGCTTTATTCGCCCTTTTTTATTTCATCCTCTTTTATTCCGTCCTCATAAGCTGCAAAGGCGCTGCTCGTCGAGCAGTTGCTCCACTCATTTACCATTAAGCAGTCACTGCCTTCGAACCCGTGTGATGGTTGGGCTGATTGTTTTTGTGCAAACTGGCAAGACCGCACAAAGGTCCCAGCCAGTTGCCAGAAGAAGGCGGTCGCTGAAAGCCACAAAAAAAGGGAAAAGCCCAATCACGAAAACAGTTCGGAAAGAGAGTGACCGACCAGTCGGCCACGGTATGATTGTGGGTGGTAAAGCTATTTTTCCGGACAATGACCGGGTCTTTTTTCAGTTGTGTCTTGACTATTATGCCAACTATCATGCCAACCATGCCAACAACGCGAATTACCCTGCCAGGCGGGGGACACCATCCCAATGTGGTCCGCTACAACAGCCTTCCTGTGATCGGTCCTGTGGTGATCAGGCAGTGGCCTTATATAGTGAAAATAACCAGGATCCGGTAATGGGCTGCTCTAAGGGTTGTGCTGGTCAATGCGGGCCAGGATGTTGGCCAGAAGGGGCGGTAGAGGGCAAGAACCCCGGGGAGCATCCCTGCTCTGTGAAAGGTTCTTACTTTGTTGGCAAAGACAATGATTCCGGTTTTGTTATGGTCAGAACATTTCGGTTCGGACTTTGGAACATCAAACTGTTGACCGCGTTGTTATTGCTTTTTCTCCTGATTACCATTCTGGATGCATTTACAGGTATTCGTGGCTATGTCTCTATGGTCAGCCCATCAGCTTTGGAACTTTTGTCCGGATTAATCATTGCCCTGGGGATGATGGCAATGGCCCTGATGGTTTTGTGTGTAATGATAAAATAATACCCATTCCACCTTCAAAATAAATCCAATAGCAGGGCGTGGCATATTATATCGAGTTTCGGGCAATCGCATTCAACAAGCTGATTTCGTGGGCAGGCAGGTCTGAGTGTGCCAGCAACCAGTTGGCTATGGCATAATCCGTGCTTTGCTTCTGCCTGTTTTTATTGGTGCAGTAATGTGCCCACAAAGCCATGCGCCCCAACCGTTCTGCCCATTTTCCCCGGGCAGGTGCAATCACCTCTGCAAAAAACGTTTCGTCACTCCGGGTATTCAGCTTGCTGAAGGGACCAATCATATCGGGGGCTTCAAACCACGACCGACCAATGGCACTTTGTGTCCATTTTGCCGAGCGTTTCTGTACCGAGGCAATTTCTGCCAGCGAAGGTGCTTTCAATAACAAGGGATTAAAAAGCGTAGTTAATTCCGTACTTTCCGGATTCCAGTCCTCCACTCCCAGAAGCTCCATCACTTGTACCAGTTCGTGGTCAATGGCAATACCGCTTTTCAGATTAAGAGCGAGGAAAAATGGCAGCTGCTTGTGGATAAGTTCCATAGAAACTCTTTCTGCCGCCAAATCCTGTTGTTTCATCGTTGAGACATACTGTTGTATCTGACGTTTCGGTACCGGCGGTGTGACCAGCACATCCAAAATACCTGCGGACTCTTTCAGGACAAACGAGATCAACCGCTGATGATTGCCGTCGCGGAGGATGATCATCGTGCCTTGTGCGCCAGCACCATCAACCGCAGACATATAGATGTCGAGGATATCACTGGCTGGCAATGGCTCTGGAGCACTGGGTACTATGCCTTTTTTGCGGGCAGCCTGAATCAGTTTGTCCACTTTGTCCTTGACGGGGGCTTTCAGCCAGTTACGCATTCGAATCAGCCGGGCCAGGGTCACCGGCGTAATGGCGGCAACATTCTGGCTCAGCACTTTCACAATGCTTATGGCCCGCTCCTGATTATCATCCAGCATCATCAGGGCGACACCGTTCAGGCCTTTTTCGGAGGTGATGAGCGCATGGCTGATCAGTTCCAATCCTTCCGGCGGAAGAAAAGCCAGTTGTTCGTGCAGGATAGAGACCAGAGCAAACTCGTCCGGTATCTCGCTGATCATCTTCTGCAGCGTCTGTCCAACAGCTTCCGGGGTCAACTCATCGGGTGCCATTTCGGTGACATTGTCCGTATACCACTGATGAACAAATTCAAGAAATTGCGGAGACAGGAATTGCTTATGGTGGGATAACACGGCAAACACCACATTCATGCCATCAGGATTGAGGGCATTATCTTCACCGCTGTGGATGATCTGATGCTCCATGGATTGCCAGAACGTTCGGGCCTGTTGGTCACCTTGCCTGATCCGCATAAAAACATCCTGGAAGGCACAGCCCAGCAGTTCAGAAACGGCCTCATCGGCGCCAGGGAGCTGATGGTCAAAACCAATATGGCAAACATAATCCAGCAATTCAGCGACATTGGTCAGCTCGCGAAGTGGCAGCCAATGATCTGGCGGGGCGGGCTGTTGTTTGTACTCTGGCAAATGCCTTGCAGCGTCGGCAATCAGTTCAGCCACCCAGTCATTGTCCTGTCCGACTGGTGGATTCAGCGCTTCCTGCATTAATGTCTGAAAATCAACACCTGCGAAAGGATGACTGCCTCCCTTGCCCTGATAAATACTCAGGTAGTTTTTGCGAATACTGTCCAGGAAGGTAATGACGCTCTCAGCATGCTTTAGTCTGCGCTGCTTGCCCCCATTCAGGATGCGGTGGAGCATCTGCCAGTAGGCAATCAACTCCGGCACAATGGTTTTGGCCTGAGTGTCGGAGCAGATCAACTTGCGGGGATAGAGATCCAGCATAATCTGCTCCGCTGCATCCACATCCAGATCTTTCAGGTCTGTGCCAATGTAGTTCAGGTAGAGGTTCATAAACATATCGAACCAGCTGCCTTCCCCTTTTTTATTGGCTTTGGACAACTTCTGGTACTCAGGGGATGCGAGAAAAAATAAGCGGGTGTTATTCAGCCATTGCTCAAGTTTATCGTTGGCGGCATCCGGGTCTTCATACTGGTCAATATTACCTAATCGAAAGGGGGCTATAGCCATGGGAGTCATCTCTGGGCTTTTGGGAAATCTGGCATCATAGAGGCTGGCGGTGATTTTGCAATACCGATTGTCTTGTGACTTGCTGCTCTCATCTGGCGTACTGAACGTTTCATACCAGGATCAGTTGGTTAGTGAAATAGCGAGATTTGTTTACGTTGAAATTAGCATCGACCACTGTGATTCATGGTCCTGGATTTGTTGCAATCAGCGGGTTTTGTCCGGCCAACTGATGAATTAACCGCGCCGCCAGCCGAGCCGTGTGAGCATCAATATCGTATTTCGGACAAGTTTCAGCGATATCAAAGAGTTTCAGCTTACCACTGTGTTTGATGGTATCCAGCAACGGTTCAACAACCTCCGGGGGTATTCCTCTGGCAGCGGGTGCGCTGACGCCGGGGGCCAGGGAGGCCGGGAAGGCATCTATGTCGATGGTCAGGTAGATATGATCCACCTTATCGATAAATTGCCGGATATCCTGTTGCAGTGATGGCAGGTTCAGCAGAGTCATTGCCCTATCGAGTCGATAAGTAACACCCAGTTCATCTGCTCGATTAAACAGTGCCCGGGTATTACTGCTTTCACTGATGCCAAGACAAAAGTAATTGAAGGGGATATTTTGCTCCCTGGCATACTCAGACGCCTGCCAGAAAGGGGTTCCTGAGCTTGGACCCACTTCGGGCAGCCGGAGGTCAAAGTGGGCATCAAAGTTGATGATGCCCACTTTGACCGGGTGACTGTCTTTACCCTTCTCTGGCTTTTCCAGATGTTTCATTAAGCCCCGGTAGGAAGCCCAGCCAATTTCATGGCCACCGCCCAGGCCAATCACCAAGTGACCATTATCTAACAGTTTGCACATTTGTCGGGCATAGCTCTGTTGTGCCTGCTCAAGATCCGTGCCATTGCAGCGGATGTTGCCCACATCCCAAACCGGGGCATTGCGATTCCAGGGAAGGTTGGTCAGGGCTTGTCGAATATGGTCTGGCCCTTTGGCCGCGCCGGGGCGCCCCTGATTTCGACGCACACCTTCATCCGACTCAAACCCCAGTAAAGCAACCCCTTTTTCGCCACCCGGTGCATAAGGACGAACCTTCTGATGCCAGCGTTGTGCAGCTTGTGAGTCCGTTTCCTGATCAATACGGCCAGACCAGGAGAATGATTGGTTACTGGAGATGGTTGATTTCACAATTTGGCCACTTTTTATGATCAGGGAAGGGGAGATTCCTGTGAGTCCGGCCGCCAGCGAGGCAGGATGGCTGACAGGCCAGAGTAACAGGTCCGCATCCAGGCCCTCTTTGATTCTGCCGGTTTTTTCCTGAAGCCCAAGAGCCTGTGCCGCATTTCGGGTACAACCGGCAAGTGCCTCGGAAGGGGTCATACGAAACAAGGTGCAGGCCATATTCATCATTAGCCGTATAGAGGCGAGAGGGGATGTGCCGGGGTTCAAATCGGTTGCAATGGCAATGGGAACGCCAGCTTCCCTTAACCCATCGACAGGTGGCAGTTTGGTTTCCCGGAGGAAGTAGAAGGCACCGGGCAGCAGTGTGGCCACTGTATTGCTGTTTTTAAGGGCATCAATACCAGACTGGCTCAGGTATTCCAGATGGTCCACGGAAAGCGCCTGATGCTTTACCGCCAGTTGGGTACCGCCACTGTCAGAAAGTTGCTCCCCATGGAGCTTAATGCCCAGCCCATGGGCTTTGGCAGCCTTGAACACCTGTTCGGTCTGCTCGGGTGAAAAGGCAATGTTTTCACAAAACACATCCACAGCATCGGCCAGTTGTCCTTTCGCAATGGCAGGAATCATCTCCGTGCAGACGTGCTCAATATAATCGTCTGCCCGGTTTTGGTATTCCGGTGGCAAAGCATGGGCACCCAGGAAGGTACGAATGACGGTGACAGGGTACTCGCTGGCCAGCAGGCTTGCCGCCTGGAGCATTTTCGTTTCGGTTTCGGTATCCAGGCCATAGCCGGATTTGATTTCCAGGGTGGTGACCCCTTCCGCCAGCAGCGCCTCGAGCCGGGGACGGGAATCAGCGACCAGTTCATCAACTGTAGCTGCCCGGGTGGCTTTGACGGTGGAGAGAATACCGCCCCCCTGTTTGGCGATGGTTTCATAGCTAACGCCTTCAAGCCGTTGTTCAAATTCTCTGGAGCGGTCGCCGGCGTAGACCAGGTGAGTGTGGCAGTCGATCAGGCCGGGTGTTAACCACTGTCCCTGGCCATCGATGGTTGTTTTTGCCCTGCTGTCTTTGGGTAATTCCGACTCTACACCTGCCCACACAATCTTTCCGTCCCGCACCAGAATGGCTCCCTGACGGATGCTGTTATAGGGGCATGATGCGCTCTTGTGGTGCCAGTCAGGGTTGATTGAAGCCCGTGCCGGGTCCATGGTGGCAAGGTGAATATTCCGAATAAGCAGATCGCAGGAGGTCAGGGATTCGCCAGCATTACTGTTGTTCATGGTGTCCGGCCATTATCGGTTGACTGAGTGATGAGCGGTAGCCTCAAGAGTGATTCACATCTTGATTAAAACCGGGCAATTTGCATTATTGTTAAATTGTATATACAACTATATACAATAAAGTTTCAAGAGCAACCTGTGATTCCGTAGAATCGCCTGATGCCTGATCGGTACCCATACATTATGAATCAAAGCCTATTGCCTCGTTATCAGCAGATTAAGCACTTTATTCTGGACAAGATCGAGTGTGGTGAGTGGGCTGAATCCAGTAAAGTGCCTTCTGAGAATGAGCTTTGCCAGCAATTCTCGGTAAGCCGGATGACCGCCAGAAAAGCACTGCAGGAGCTGACTGCTTCGGGCATTCTGATGCGTCAGCAGGGGTTGGGCACGTTTGTGGCGCCTCCCAGGCCGCAATCATCCATGCTGACGGTGAGAAATATTGCCGACGAGATCAGGGAACGGGGGCATGGATACAGCAACCGGGTAATGCGTCTGCGTGAAGAAAAAGCATCCGAGGCCATTGCGGTTTCTCTGGAGTTACCCGAGTCGGCTTCGTTTTTTCACTCCATCATTGTTCACTATGAAAACGGGCTGCCCCTGCAGTGGGAAGATCGTCATATTAACCCACGGTTTGCTCCTGACTATCTGAAACAGGATTTTTCCCGGGAAACCCCCAATGTTTATCTGAACCGGGTAGCCGCACTGACAGAAGCAACACATGTCGTAGAGGCGATATTACCTTCGGAAGACATTGCCGGAGCACTGGCGATGGAATCCGGCGCTCCCTGTCTGAGAATTATGAGAAGAAGCTGGTGTCGTTATGGTGTGGTCAGCCTGGCCAAGCTGATGCACCCCGGCGACCGATACCGGCTGGGAGACCATTTACAGTTTGCAGGCGATATTTCCACAATAAAACAACGTAATGTAAAGGATGGTGAATATGGCAAATGAACAGGCGAAGAGGCTTATAGCCGATGGCAAAGAGCCTACTGGCAAGGCTGGCAGTAAAGGGCATCGACGATTTGACCCTGACCGGATTATTCGGGCTCCCAGAGGTGCTGATCTGAATACCTGCAGCTGGCAGGTAGAAGCCCCTCTGCGTATGTTGATGAATAACCTGGATCCGGAAGTAGCGGAGCATCCTGAGCAGCTGGTGGTTTATGGCGGTATTGGCCGGGCAGCCCGGGATTGGGATTGCTACGACCAGATTGTGGCAACCCTGAAGCGCCTGCAAACCGATGAGACATTGCTCGTGCAGTCCGGAAAACCTGTCGGGGTGTTCAAAACCCACTCCGAGGCTCCCCGGGTATTGATTGCCAACTCGAACATTGTGCCTTACTGGGCAAATTGGGAGCACTTCCATGAGTTGGATAAGCAAGGCCTGATGATGTATGGCCAGATGACCGCTGGCTCATGGATTTACATTGGTTCCCAGGGCATTGTCCAGGGCACCTACGAAACCTTTGTGGCTATGGCCAAAACCCACTTTAACGGCAACGCAGCGGGCAAGTGGATTCTTACCGGTGGTCTTGGTGGCATGGGAGGGGCTCAGCCTCTGGCCGCAACTATGGCCGGTTTTTCCATGCTGGCCTGTGAAGTGGATGAGTCTCGAATCGACTTTCGCCTGAAAACCCGTTACCTGGATAAAAAAGCGGCAACGCTGGATGAAGCGCTGGCCATGATTGAACAGGCCAAGTCGGAAAATAAAGTGATTTCGGTTGGTTTGCTGGCGAATGCGGCGGATGTATTCCCCGAACTGGTTGAGCGCAACATTACGCCGGATGTGGTGACGGATCAGACATCAGCCCATGACCCGTTAAATGGTTATTTGCCCAAAGGGTGGACGTTGGAACAGGCCAGTGAGCGCCGTCATTCAGATGAAGCGTCTGTCACCGGGGCGGCACGAGAGTCAATGGCCATCCAGGTGCGAGCCATGCTGGAACTGCAGAAACGGGGGGCTGCAACGGTTGATTACGGCAACAATATAAGACAGATGGCAAAAGAAGTCGGGGTTGAAAATGCCTTTGACTTCCCCGGTTTTGTACCCGCCTATATTCGCCCACTCTTCTGCCAGGGGATTGGCCCTTTCCGCTGGGCGGCCTTGTCCGGTGATCCTGAAGACATCTACAAGACTGACCAGAAAGTCAAAGAGCTGATTCCAGACGATGCGCATCTCCATAACTGGCTGGATATGGCCAGGGAGCGTATCGCTTTCCAGGGGCTGCCTGCCCGTATCTGCTGGGTAGGCTTGCAGGACCGGGCTCGCCTGGGGCAGGCCTTTAACGATATGGTGGCTAGTGGTGAGCTCAGTGCGCCAGTGGTAATTGGCCGTGATCACCTGGATTCTGGTTCAGTTGCCAGCCCTAACCGGGAAACCGAGGGTATGCAGGATGGCAGTGATGCCGTCTCTGACTGGCCGCTGCTGAATGCCTTGTTGAATACTGCATCGGGTGCCACCTGGGTGAGTATCCATCATGGTGGTGGCGTTGGTATTGGGTACAGCCAGCATTCGGGGGTCGTCATTGTGGCCGATGGTAGCGATGAAGCCCGGGAGAAACTCGGCAAAGTGTTGTGGAATGACCCGGGAACCGGAGTGATGCGTCATGCCGATGCGGGGTATGACATTGCCCGGGAGTGCGCGCAGGAGAACGGCCTGGATCTGCCCATGCAGTCGGGACACAGCCTTGAGCACAAAGATAGCCTTGAGCGTGAGGATAGCCCTGAGCACAAAGATAGCCCTGAACACAAGGAGAGCCAGGCATGAGTGAGTTAGTGATTTCACCGGGAAAATTATCACTGAGCGACCTGCGTAAGGTTAGCCGCTACGAGGTCCAGATTAAGCTGGACCCAGCCTGTTATCCGGCCATTAACAAAAGTGTTGCCTGTGTCAATCAGGCACTGGCTGAGAATCGGGTCGTATATGGCATCAATACCGGTTTTGGCCTTCTGGCCAACACCCGAATTCAAGACCGGGAGCTTGAGGCTCTACAGCGCAGTATTGTGCTCTCTCATGCCACCGGTGTCGGTCAGTTTATGGATCAAAGCACTGTCCGCCTGATGATGGTATTGAAAATTAACAGCCTTGCCCGAGGCCTTTCAGGCGTAAGGCTGGAATTAATTGACGCGCTGATGCAACTGATCAATCTGGGGGTTTATCCCTGTGTACCCGAGAAGGGGTCGGTGGGGGCCAGTGGTGATCTTGCACCGCTGGCCCACATGAGCTGTTTGTTATTGGGTGAAGGTCATGCCCTGGTGAATGGTCAGCAGATGACGGCCATGGAAGCCCTGGCTTACGCTGGTATGGAGCCCATGAAACTGGCCCCCAAGGAAGGGCTTGCACTATTGAATGGCACCCAGGCCAGTACCGCCTTTGCTTTGCAGGGACTGTTTGGTGCCGAGGATTTAATGGCATCAGCCGTCATTGCCGGAAGTCTTTCCGTTGAAGCCGCGATGGGCAGTCGTCGCCCTTTTGACCCACGTATTCACCAGGCTCGCGGCCTTAAAGGGCAAATTGATATTGCCCATGCCTACCGTATCACGCTGGACCACAGTGACATTGGACAGGCCCACATAGACTGTGACAAGGTCCAGGATCCATATTCACTGAGGTGCCAGCCTCAGGTAATGGGAGCCTGTCTGGAGCAAATGCGTTATGCCGCACGCCTGCTTGAAGTGGAAGCTAACGGCGTCACAGATAACCCCCTGGTCTTTGTTGAGGAGAATGAAATACTCTCCGGTGGTAACTTTCACGCCGAGCCTACCGGAATGGCCGCCGAAGCACTGGCTCTGGCCATTGCCGAAATCGGAGCCATCAGTGAACGACGCATCGCTTTGCTGGTGGATCAACACCTGAGTGGACTGCCACCCTTTCTGGTCAAGAATAGCGGCGTCAATTCCGGCTTTATGATTGCCCATAATACGGCGGCAGCCCTGGCCAGTGAAAACCGTTGTCTTTGCCATCCTTCCGTTGCTGATAGTCTGCCCACTTCTGCCAACCAGGAAGATCATGTGTCCATGGCAACTTACGGAGCGCGTCGATTGCGGGAGATGAACGGTAATACCTCGTCTATTGTGGGTATTGAATTGCTGGCGGCGGCACAGGGAGTGGATATGAGGAAGCCCTACAAAACGTCGAAAACGTTGCAGCGAGTGATGAAAACGGTGAGAAAGGATATTCCGTTCTATGATCAGGACCGGTATTTCTTTCCTGATATTCAAAAGGCATCGGAGCTGGTGGCCAGTGGCGAGTTGAACTGTTATATGCCAACCGAGTTGTTGCCAAGCTACTCGTAATCAATACCATTACCACTGCCTTGGGGAGGCGTTAAAAAAACGCCAGTCTTTACATGAATTCCCGGGTTTTGTTGGTACCGGGGCGCTTCCCGTTGTCAGAGAAAGATAAGTTCAATGCTTTTTCGGTTGCCATGCAACGGGGAACAACCCAAAGCGATATCTGATAACAGATAGCGAGTTTGTCTGGTATTGGTTGCGGAAAAAAACATTGTGCTGAAAGCTGAATTTTTATTTGCAGGCCGGGATGGAACATGCATAACCCCATACCCTGATAACGGCTTTCTCGAATGAGAAAGGCCGATATCCGGTCATGATTCAGACCGGATATCGGTTAGATTGAAATGCTATTTTTTACTAGAAGCGGGGTGACCAAAAACTCAAAAAGTTAGTGGTCACTTACGGTTTAACCCAGCCAGGCTAACTACCTGCGCGACTCTCGTCGCATTACATCATGCCGCCCATACCACCCATTCCACCCATGCCACCCATATCAGGCATCGCTGGAGCGTCGTCCTGAGGCTCATCAGCAACCATGGCAGCAGTAGTGATCATCAGGCCTGCGACAGAAGCGGCAGCCTGCAGAGCAGCACGGGTTACCTTGGCTGGATCCAGGATACCCATTTCGATCATGTCGCCGTATTCACCGGTAGCCGCATTGTAACCGAAGTTACCAGAGCCAGCCTTAACCTTGTCAACCACAACAGAGGCTTCGTCACCAGAGTTGGTAGCGATTTGACGGATTGGTCCTTCCAGGGCACGCAGGATCAGTTCAACACCGGCACGCTGTTCTGCGTTGATGGTTTCAACATTGATGGCAGACAGAGCGCGAACCAGGGCAACACCACCACCGGCAACCACACCTTCTTCAACCGCCGCACGGGTAGCGTGCAGGGCGTCTTCAACGCGGGCTTTCTTCTCTTTCATCTCAACTTCGGTAGCAGCGCCAACCTTAACAACGGCAACACCACCCGCCAGCTTCGCTACGCGCTCCTGCAACTTCTCTTTGTCGTAGTCAGAAGAAGAGTTTTCGATCTCGGCACGGATCTGCTCAACACGGGCAACGATGTCAGCGTGAACGCCAGCACCGTCAACGATGGTGGTATCTTCTTTGGTTACCTGCACACGCTTGGCAGTACCCAGGTCGTCCAGAGTGGCGGTTTCCAGAGACAGGCCAACTTCTTCAGAGATCACAGTCGCGCCGGTCAGGATAGCGATATCCTGCAGCATGGCCTTACGACGATCACCGAAGCCGGGGGCTTTAACGGCAGTCACCTTAACGATACCGCGCATGTTGTTCACCACCAGAGTTGCCAGGGCTTCGCCTTCAACATCTTCAGCGATGATCATCAGCGGCTTGCCAGCTTTGGCAACGGCTTCCAGTACTGGCAGCAGTTCACGGATATTGGAGATTTTCTTGTCAACCAGCAGGATGAACGGGCTTTCCAGTTCAGCCGACATTCTTTCCTGGTTGTTGATGAAGTATGGAGAGAGGTAGCCGCGGTCAAATTGCATGCCTTCGACGACTTCCAGTTCGTTTTCCAGACCACTGCCTTCTTCAACAGTGATAACGCCTTCCTTGCCAACTTTTTCCATGGCTTCAGCGATGATCTGACCAACGATTTCATCGGAGTTGGCAGAGATGGTACCCACCTGGGCGATGGATTTGCTGTCTTCACATGGAGTGGACATGGCCTTGAGCTGTTCCACAACAGCGGCAACCGCTTTGTCGATACCACGCTTCAGATCCATTGGATTCATGCCAGCGGCAACGTACTTAAGACCTTCGTTCAGGATGGACTGAGCCAGTACGGTAGCAGTGGTAGTACCATCACCTGCCTGATCGTTAGCCTGGGAAGCCACTTCCTTAACCAGCTGGGCACCCATGTTCTGGAACTTGTCTTTCAGTTCGATTTCCTTGGCGACGGAAACACCATCTTTAGTGATGGTAGGAGCGCCGAAGGACTTTTCGAGCAGAACGTTACGTCCCTTGGGACCCAGAGTAGCCTTTACAGCATCAGCCAGGATGTTGACGCCCTTGAGCATTTCTTTGCGAGCTTCGTCGCCGAATTTTACTTGTTTAGCTGCCATGGTTGGTGACCCTGTGCACTATTTTAAGAAATCGTGTAAAACCGAGAAAATATCGTGTGATTGCTGAACAATCAGCCTTCCAGAACGGCGGAAATGTCATTCTCAGACAGAATGATCAGCTCTTCACCATCAATCTTCACGGTGTTTGAGTCTGCATATTTGCCGAAGATAACCTTGTCACCAACGCTAACGCCAACAGGACGCTTTTCACCATTGTCCAGAAACACGCCATCGCCGACGGCAACCACAACGCCCTGGTTAGGCTTTTCAGTGGCAGTACCTGGCAGCACGATGCCACCAGCAGAGGTAGTTTCTTCTTCGACACGACGAACGACCACGCGATCACGCAACGGACGGATTTTCATCGATTCTTTCTCCAACAGTTTGCTTGGTTAATCCGATTTGACCCGGAGCGGCAAGCTGCTCCGGGCCGTCACCCTATCAGGTGATCTACTTAGTATGGGTGGGCAACTTTGTTTTCAAGAGGCAGCTATAAAAAAAATCGTAACTGTTCAGCACCCCCACATAAATCTGGAATTTTCTGATTTTTATACCATCCTCTTAAGCACCATTTTTCCACAATATTCGCCAGCATGATTCCAGAACTACCCGCAACTATGTCGGCTGAGATTCTCTTGAAAGAGAATGCAGAGCTGCGGATGAGAGTTGCCTGTCTGGAAGAGCGATGTCGAGAATTGGAAGAAAAGGTTGGCAAGAACAGTCAAAACAGCAGCAAGCCGCCATCGTCTGATGGTTATCAAAAACCTTGTAAAAACAGTAATTCTCCAGATCATTCTGACGACCTTTCCGCAGATAAAGGTACCGATCCATCGGATGAAAAACCCAATCCTAAAAGTCTGAGACAGTCTTCTGGTAATAAAGCCGGTGGAAAGAAAGGGCATCAGGGCACTTGTCTTAAACAGGTCGATATCCCTGACTATATTGAGTACCTTCCGGTTAAAGAATGCAATAAATGTCAGGCGTCTCTTCTTGATAGTGAGCCGGTCAAATATATTGAACGACAGGTGTTTGAACCAGGGAGACCGGGTGAATTTGAAGTAACGGCCCATAGAGCTGAAGTAAAAATCTGCACTTGTGGTTGTCGGAATCAGGCTGAATTCCCGGAAGGTGTTACCGCTGCCGCACAATATGGCTCAGCCACACAGGCTATGGCCGTCTATCTTAACCAATACCATTTCCTGCCTTTTAAGCGCGTGTCAGAGTATTTTAATACTCTCTATAAAATGAGTGTAAGTGCAGGCACTGTCGCCAATTTTGTGGCCAGAACCTATGAAAATCTGGCTTCTACTGAAGAGGTTATTCGTGACGCCTTGCGGGAATCGTCTGTTGCCGGAGCCGATGAAACGGGTATGCGGGCCGAGGGCTCTTTGCACTGGCTACACGTTATGCGGGATGAACAATGGACGCTCTACTACTTGTCTGAAAAGCGAGGTCGTGAGGCCATGGACACGATGGGCATACTGCTAACATTTGCAGGCGTTCTGGTTCATGATCATTGGAAATCCTATTTTGCATATGCGGCAACTCACGTACTTTGCAATGCCCATCACCTGAGGGAGCTTTTGGGTGTTGTTGATAGGGACAGCAATCAACTGGCGTTGCGATTGATGAAGCTACTGAGGCTTTCCTGGCATTACTGCAAGGGCTTTAAGACCATAGGTATGCTACAGATGCCAAGTGTTGTCTGTGAACGAATCGAGAAGATTTATGACCGGTTGCTTCAGCGGGCTCTAATGAAAGAAGTCGTCTATATGGAGAAGCAACGAGAGGAGCTTAAGCGCAAGAAAGTCAAGAATACTAAAGCTTACAATCTCTTCAAACGACTCACTGAGTTCAAGGCTGAGACACTGCGCTTCATGTCAGATTTTACCATTCCCTTCGATAACAATGGCAGTGAGCGGGATGTTCGAATGGCCAAGTTAAAGCAGAAAATCTCAGGCTGCTTCAGGAGTGCAGACGGTGGTTCTATGTTTGCACGGATTCGCAGCTATTTGTCGTCTGCCAGAAAACAGGGAATGGAGGCTAAGTTCCCTTTAATGGTTGGTGGTAGTTTTAATAGCTGTAGATATTCAGGTATTAAACAGAAATACTGAAACGCTATTAAAATTAAATATCAGCCATTGCCAGCTAAGAAATCCACTGAGCAAGGTCTTTCACTGCTCTTCCCAAGCCCTATGCTCTGTTGGTTTTTCTCAAGTACCTATAATAAATCTAAGTACTTATTACTCCAAGGTATGAAGAAAAAAACAACGCCAACCACTAAAGGGAACATAGCCGGGAATGGACATATATCAATCACTTCATAGAGCTGTTCGGAATTACTGTAATATGCCTTTGCTCAGTGCTGAATAGTTACAAAAAATCATTCCGGGCACTCTTCCCGACCATCAGTCACAACCTGCTTTTTGCCGTGAAAGCTCCTGAGCAAGGAACTCAATGGATTGCCCCGTGAGGGCTATGAAGTCAGACCGCTAGAGGAATCGGGCCGGCTCAAAATGTGGAATTGTCTTGGTGCCGGATGGCCAAAAAATCAGATGCCCCATTCCCATGACCGGCTATGCCGGTCATGGGAATTTGGAAACTATTTAATGGTAGCCAGTGTCCAAAGGGCTGGAGTAAGTAAGCAGTCCAAGTTGTGAAATTATTGTCAGGCCTTCATACAAATATTTTTTTAATGGTGATAAAAATGAATATCAGCCTGTTTGCCAATAACACCACTTTTGGTGTTCCTTACATCAGTCCTCCTGAAAGTTTTACCGCTGGTAGTGGGTTTGGGCAGGAATATCATGCCCACATTCGTCATATCAGAATGATTCCGGTGCCAGAAAAAAGAGCCTGCTTTGCCAATCCGATTTTTTCCAGAGTTTTTACCGACGGAGCGAGCTTGCGTGAGGATGTCGATTTTGAATACACGATCAGGATGTTAGACACAGACATGGTGTATTTAAATCCGGAATTACGATTTATGCCCGCTGAGATTTTTAGCCGCTGCGAGCCCATCCCCCTGAAATCGCTGGCAAACAGACATGTGGCTGTCGTGGCCAGTGACACTGAATATCAAACGCTCGTAGAGGTTGGTGAACAGAACCGGCGTCAATCATTTTATCATTCCAATACGCGTATGCATCCTGAATTATGTGATGAGCGCATAGCCGAATTGGCAAGACTCGGGTTCTTTCGTCTGCCTGATGGTTCCTTATGTGGTTTCGCAGACCATTCTCTGTTCAATATCAGCATGTGTTCGAAAAATGGTGTATATATGGCCTATGACTCTTTGGACCTGGCAACCTCAAATGGCCGACTTCCTGAATACAAACATTTAATCAATAATGATTTATTGCGGTGGCCCATCATCGAAATTGATCAGGTTGCGCAGGCAGCTTGTGTCTCTTCCGTTTATTCACCGACGAACAAAAATCACCTGATGCTCATCAGGCCTGCTAATACCAAACTGCCCATGCTGCAGGGGACTGAGCTTTTCGAAACGAAGTATCAGGCAATTATCGACCGGGCTACTGACGTTAGCCAGCCAACAAGCATTGAACCTGAGCAGTTGGCCAAATCGTTATGGGAAGCGGAGTTTTTTATGGCCCCTTACCAAAAGGCGATCAGGTTTTGTCAATCGGTTATCGGGGAGCTGGGAAAATACCAGCAAGAGGAATACCCAAACCTCTTTGTTGCCATTGATAAAGCAATCAGTCAATTGGCATTCTCTGAACAATACATGACCGATTGTTCGAATCTGGTCAGGCAAGCCATCGTTTGTGATGAACTGATCCGGCTTGAAAGTTCTGAGCCTATCGAAGACTGGAAAAAAAAGCAGGAAGAAAACAGGAAGCAGTTGATTCACAAGGAGGTCGAATGGCTTAAAAAAGCGGTGCAGCAAGAAATCCTGCCCAGAAAAACCGCTTATTTTCCGATGATCTACATGCACTCTCTCAGCATGGTGTCGCTCGGTGGCTTATTAATGGACATGGGGAATCACGACCAATGGAGGGAAAAAGCATTGCACGACAAAATCACTGATTGGAAAACAGAGGCACAAACTATTTGTGCCCAGACTGATGAGCTGATGTCGAATCTGGAGACCCTGCATTCATTAAAGCGAATGAGTATTTTGGTTTCCGTTGAGGACATGGATTCAGCGGATGACATTTAAAATCGCTGACAACCTGCGATCACTGTTGATTACCTCCAGACTGCAAATCAATTGGCCTGGCGCCCTGTTAATCTTTTGGGTGAAAGTCTCATATTGATGAGTACTAACGTTCAATATTACCCTTCCCTGATGAAAATGGAATCACATTATCACTGACCATATTTACCTTGGCCCGGTACGTTACCGACAGCAGCATCCAGCCACAGTCGAACCAACCACTTTGAATTAGTGACCTGAGTGTCAGAATGCCTTGCCCCCCGGGACACCGCCAACGCATTCCCGAACACTTCATTCGCTGTGTAACCAGCGTTTTACAGGACGCCTCAATGACCCCTGAGCCTATGGGCAGGTTGCGCGACAGGTGTTCTGCATAATTCATCCGTAACCGGTTTTTTCTGAAGTACTTTAACTCTGTCTTTAATTTCGATCGGCGGGGATGCTTGCTATGCTGGTAAGCCAGTGCCTTGATTATTTTTTCAACCCCACCCGGCTCCTCCTTCAGGATATGTCGGTAGGTGCTGAATTTCTCTTTGGACTTCGCGCTATTTTCACCGTAAGCCAGGTCAAATGCCTTCTTCAGGTGTTCTGCCGCATGGTAATAATCAACAATTTCTTCTCCCTCCGGTAGCTCTTTGGTGAAGTATGTCCAATTGTCCCGGGCTCCATCTGCCACTTTGACCAGAGTCAGATTTGGCTTTTGCTGAAGCACCTTATCCAGAAGGTTTGAAAGGGATTTTTTCAATGTCGCTTTCTTGCTTTCAGGCATTCGTCCCATCCTGATCGTAGAGAGGCGATCTCCCTGGTCATCGTAAAACGACAGTGTTCCACAACTGGCCTCCTGACAACCTGCTGGCCCTCGGGTACGTTTGCCTTCAGCAACACTCTTTTCACGTTTCTCCTGACGCTTGCCGTCTTTCATTGGTAGCATCACACCGTCAAGGGAAGCAGCTACCGTCACCGCGTCAGGCGGTACTGTGAGATTCTCCGCGAGAAGGGTCTCGAAAGGGTCAAGGTGCTGCTCCCATTGTTCGTTGAGTTTTTTGGGAAGACGTGCCAGAGAGCTGGTTGAGGGTGACATATTCCCCATTAGATCGAGTAAGCTTTTTACGTCCGCGGGCGGCAACTGGGCAACCATCCATGCTGCTTGCTTCGCAGCCTTTGGTAACCAGTAGCCTTCTACAACGCCAGCCTTGAGCTCTAAAGGGACAATGCACTTATCCCCTGCATTGCGGTAGAGGCTGCGCAATACCCGGACAGGTCCTGCTGCTGACTGGTAGGTTTGATAGCTGCGTAATGCCTGGTGATACACGACCCCATTCACTTCGATAGAAGCTTTATTGATGTCTAATTTTTGCAGTTCTTCTGCCAGTATTTCTCGCTCCGCCTGAATAAAGAGGGAGTGAATCTCGTTTTCATGATCCTCAAAATGCTGGATTGGATTATTGGACTGACGAAGTAGGGTCAGTTTTTGCTGCAGTTGGTCAATAGCAGGACAGGAATCATTGGCGACTTTGGTTAGTGGCTGACATACTTCCATCGGAGCGGCCTCTCACCGTTGACTCTTTGTTTGCTGTTAGAATCATAGCTGTGTTTGGCTGCTCTCCATTCAGTTTGAAAAATTTGGTGTTACGTCTGTTTGCTGTAGCTCAAGGCCTGTGGGTGTGATCAATATGAGACTTTCACCCAATCTTTTTGTTGCCGTTTTGATGTCGTTCGGCCAAAAGCCCCCTGTTTTGTGCCCGGACTAGCCAATAATGGGCTCCGCTTCAATGATGACCTCCATCACCGGTGCGATGAGTGATCATCTTGTTCCCTGGTAAACTCACCATCCAGAGTCTGGCGGATCTGAGAGCGCTTCCGATCATCGGCTTCCCTGCGATACTCAGCCTCATAAATGTTAGCGGACTCAACACGAACACCACAGGTTGCCAGCCATCGCCGAATTAATAACCTGCGAACCGGCGGGATCAACAGGAAGATCCCCATAAAGTCGGTGATAAAGCCCGGAATCAGCATTAACAAGCCACCCAGGCCAAGGGCCAAATGCTCAAGCATTTCCATGGCCGGTGTTTCGCCGGCAGCCATTTTCTGGCGGGCACTTAACATTGTTCTGAAGCCCTGACGGCGAATCACTTCAATGCCAATAAATATCGACAGAATAACCAGGGCAACTGCATTCCAGGCTCCGATGATACTGCCCACTTTGATCAGCACCACCATTTCCAGAATGGGCAATAGAATAAATAGTAGAAAGAGGAAGCGCATAAGAGGCCCCATTAATCATTGGAGCCTCCTATATAAAGGCGGTGTCGTTTTTTTTCAAGAGTTGTCAGTTCAGAGTGATATTAAGCCGCTTTGGCCATGGCAACCAGCTGCTGACGAACTTCCATGGCACTTTTAGCATTCTCTGGAAATGGGATACGGACAACTTTTCTACCCAGCAGGATATGTATACCCTCTGAGTCTACGCCTGCCATTTTTGGACTAACCCCTTCAGGAATCACAACGTTGGCTGCCAGACAATACTTCACCATGGCATCTGCATGATCTTCATTCATATGATCAATCATGCCCTTGCCCGCTTCGCCAAAGAATGGGTTCTCTTTGCAGAGCAGCTCATTTTTCACCCAGAAAATCTTACCAAAACCACCGATAAAACGCGCCTTCACCAGCTTGATACGGTAGAAGTCAAAGTTATGGGTATTGTTGTAGTTTCTGGCCTGAGGGAAATAGTTGAAGTAGTGCCCGGCGACTTCTTCCGGGTTCTTGATTTTTTCAGCGTCCCCCATCCAGGTCAGGCGTCCTGCGGTGTGTACGTCGTCGGTGTCCGTGTCACTGACGATCAGAGAAACCCTTGGGTTTTCTTCGATATTTTTGGTGTGCTGGGCAATGGTGCTGATCTGAATAACTGGACAACCATTGGCATCCAGACAGTAAGGCATAACGGAACCAAAGGGGTAACCCGGAACATCCCTGGAGTGCGTAGATAAAATGCCGTGGTATTCCTCAAGCAGCAGTTTTCTCGCTTCACACGCTGCCTCTTCCCTGGTATCCATCATAACCAGACTCCTCCGGGTGTTTATTCATTATCGTTTATGGCTCTTTTCGAATTCCGAACTGCTGAACTATCCTTGGTGGATATAATTAGCCATCGCCAGCATTGACCATGAATATAGGCCGAATCTCAGATATCATCAGTAATGACACCTGCTTTGAGATGATCCGTGAGAACCGCTGGCCAGATGGCACTGTTCTCTGTCCGCACTGTGATTCTGAGAATGTCAAAAAGAATGGACACGACAATGTGCAGGTAGAGTGCCAGCACTATTACTGTAAGTCCTGTAAGCGCTACTTCGATGACCTGACAAATACGGTTTTCGCAGGACACCACCGACCACTCAAAGTCTGGATTGCCTGTCTCTATTTAATGGGGCTGAACGTCTCCAACAGCCAGATAGCTCAGGAACTTGATCTGTGTGTCAGTGATGCACACCATATGACCACAGTCTTACGAAATGGTGTTGTTGACCGAAAGCCTGAAGTGATTCTTGATGGCGAAGTTGAATTCGACGAGGTCTACATTGTAGCTGGTCACAAGGGACACCCTGAAGCATTAAAAAAATCTGGATCGTCCACCGAGAAAAAGAAGGCTTAAAGGCGCTCCGGGCCGTGGGACTCTTGAAAAAGACAAACCGCCGGTATTGGGAATGATTCAAAGGGGAGGTCAGGTCATTATCAACATGCTGTCGAACGTTAAGAAGGCGACAATCGAACCATTTATCAAGAAACACGTAGCCCCACAGAGCCAGATTTATACCGATGAATACAACATCTATGATGACCTTGAAAGCTGGGGCTTCAGACATAAAACGGTCTGTCACGGCAAAGGTGAGTATGCTCGTGATGATGACAAAGACGGTATTTACGAGGTGCATGTTAATACTATGGAGGGGTTTTGGTCACTTCTACGCTCGTGGCTAAGGCCTCACAGGGGAATATCCCAAGAGGCTTTACCCCTTTACCTTGGCTTTTTTGAGTTTTTGCATAATATTGGCCGAAGAGGCAAAAGTCTTCTTCAGCCCTTAGTCAACTTGCTGGTTACATAGCAGTCTGGAATTGGAAAAGAGCCTCGTTTATTATCAAGTCGCTGTTGAAGAATCAGCCACTGATGACGCGTTGGATCGCATTATATGGGAATGAGATTTATTATCAACAAGCGATAAGAACGTTGTCTTTTGTTCGAAATCGTTTCAGGATAATCACCGAACCCCTTGGCAACAAAGAATAAGAACAATTATGAACATCAAAAATAAAAATATCCTGATCACCGGTGCCGCCAGAGGACTTGGCCTGGCAATGGCCAACTGGTTTGCAGAGCGTGGTGCCAATTTGGGTCTTATCGACCTTGATACGCCCGAACTTCATCAAGCAGCAGAACTCTGTCGTGCAAAAGGTGTCAGTGCCGTAGCACTGCCAGCGAACGTTGCTGAGGAGGCCCAGGTTGAAGCGGCTGTTCAGAAAGCCTGTGCGGAACTCGGCCCATTGAACGGCCTGATAAACAACGCCGGTATTCTCAGGGATGGTCTGCTGATCAAAGCCAAAGACGGTAAAGTGACTGGCAAACTCTCCTTCGACAAATGGCAGTCCGTGATTAATGTTAACCTGACCGGGGTATTCCTCTGCGGCCGTGAAGTCGCCGCCAGTATGATCGACAGTGGTTCACAAGGCGTTATTGTCAATATCGCCAGCATTGCCCGTGAAGGAAACTTTGGACAAAGTAACTACTCCGCTGCCAAAGCCGGTGTCTCAGCCATGACGGTGACCTGGTCGAAAGAACTGGCTAAATACGGCATCCGTTGTGCAGCCATTGCCCCGGGGGTGATTGAAACAGCAATGACCGGCAGCATGAAGCCTGAAGCCAAAGCCAGGTTAACTGCTGGCATTCCCGTTGGACGGATGGGTACACCGGAAGAGATTGCTCAAACTGTTGGCTTTATTTTTGAAAATGATTATTACAATGGACGGGTTTTAGAGCTGGATGGTGGGTTAAAACTCTAACTGTGGCCGTATCAGCCACATCAAACTCTGCTTCAATCCGGAATAGAAGCAGAGTTTACGTAATTCCCTTTAAGTAGCTGGCCATATGGAATCGAATATTTCTGGCTACTTGGGCTGGTACTATGCGAGGCACAACGGAGGGAGCATAGCCGTAGCTATGTGACCGGAGTTGTAACGAAGCAGGGTGCCGGCACAAGGAGTCAGAAATATATGATTTCATATGGTTAGCTACTTATGCATTTGTCTGAAGACCCGTCATATCACCCTCTCCCCTAACCTTGGTATACTGGGACACTTCTCTCCCATGACTTGCCTGAAACAGAACGCGTGCAAAGACTCAATGATCGACAGGCTGAGGCCGTAAAGTATATCGATACCCCACTGCTGGTACTGGCCGGTGCTGGTAGTGGTAAAACCAGTGTTATTACCACCAAAATTGCCTACCTGATTCAACAGTGCGGTATCAGCGCCAAAAACATCGTGGCCGTTACCTTTACCAACAAAGCCGCCCGGGAAATGAAAGAGCGGGTTGGCAAGCTGGTAAAAGGCAGAGCCTCTTCAGGGCTAACGGTTTCTACGTTCCATAACCTTGGCCTGAATATTATCCGCCGTGAATACCAGATTCTGGGCTATAAACCCGGGTTTTCAATTTTTGACCAGCAGGATGCCCGATCACTGATTACCGATCTGATGCAGCGGGATGCCTCGGCAGATGATAACGGTGTGGATCAGATTCAGCACTGCATCTCCAACTGGAAAAATGATCTGATCACTCCGGCACAGGCGTTACAGATGGCGAGGCAGCCCTGGGAGCAGTCTGCAGCGATTGTCTATGAACACTATAACCGCATGCTGAAAGCCTACAACTCCGTGGACTTTGATGACCTGATCATGAAACCGGTGGAGTTATTCAGACATTACCCACAGGTCCAGCAACGCTGGCAGGACAAAGTTCACTATATGCTGGTGGATGAGTACCAGGACACCAATGGTGCCCAGTACGAGCTAGTCAAGCGACTGGTGGGCGACCGTCGTAAATTGACCGTAGTGGGTGATGATGACCAGTCTATCTATGCCTGGCGTGGTGCCAAACCGGAAAATCTGGCGCAGCTGAAAGAAGATTATCCCAGCTTAAAGGTGATCAAGCTGGAGCAGAATTACCGTTCCACCAGCCGTATTCTGAAGGCAGCAAATACGTTGATTGCCAACAACCCCCATGTGTTTGAAAAAACATTATGGAGTGAGATGGGGGTTGGGGATGAAATTCGCGTCATCAAATGTCGAAACGACGAAATGGAGTGTGAACGTATTGCCACAGAGATCATCGCCCACAAACTTCGCCACGATAACCGCTACAAAGATTATGCTGTCCTCTACCGGGGAAATTTCCAGTCGCGGTTGCTGGAGCTGAAACTTCAGCATCATGGTATTCCTTATCACATTAATGGCGGCACTTCTTTCTTTGCCCGGGCGGAAGTGAAAGACATCATGGCCTATCTGCGCCTGCTGATTAACCAGGACGATGACAATGCTTTTCTACGGGTGGTGAATACCCCCAAGCGGGAGATCGGTCCATCGACACTGGAGAAGCTGGGCAACTACGCCAACAAGCACCACATCAGTATGTACAAAGCCTGTGAAGAAGCCGCCCTTGCAGAGGACCTGGCCCCTCAGTATGTCGACAGGCTGCGACGCTTTACCGGGTGGATGGACGACGTTTCACGACGGCTGCAAACCAGCGAAGACCCAATGCAGGTGGTTCGAGAAATGATTGCCGATACCGATTATGAAAACTGGCTGATGCAGCACTCCTCAACGCCAACCCAGGCTGAAAAGCGCATGGCCAATGTCTGGTTTCTGGTGGATGCCCTGCAGCAAACCCTGGAACGGGGTGACGAAGACAGAACCGTTGAAGATGCCATTGCCCGGCTGATTTTGCGGGATATGCTGGAACGCAATGAGGAAGAGGAAGATGCCGACCGTGTTCAGCTACTGACGCTCCATGCCTCCAAAGGCCTTGAGTATCCCCATGTCTTTATGATGGGGATGGAAGAAGAGTTGCTGCCGCACCGAACCAGTATTGAAGAAGATAATATTGAGGAAGAGCGTCGTCTTACTTATGTCGGTATTACCCGGGCCCGGAAATCACTGACCATGACACTGGCCGGGCAAAGAAAGCAGTTTGGCGAGATCATTGATACGATGCCCAGCCGCTTCCTGGATGAGTTGCCACAGGAAGACCTGGTGTATACGGGCTTTGATGAATCATCCCGTCAGGAAACCAAAAAAATGGCGGGCAAAATGGGGTTGGACGCCCTGTATAAATCCATTGGAGCCTGAGTAGCCATTACCAGCATCAGCAGAGGTTGCGTGAAGACGTAACCTGTCAAGCAAATCAAGAAAGTCAAAACGGGTCAATGACATCCTCTGACTCAATAGCATGATGGAACTAATATATTTTTTATTGGTCTGACTTGCTCAAAAGATCTTTGAGGATTGAACATGTTTTCCAGAGTCAGACGCTTATCCATCATCATGCTTTCTTTGTGTATGTTTTTTATCTCCTGCTTCTCCAACGCCTATGTGAATGAAGAAGTTCATTCATTAAATCGAGAAGATATGGTTATCAATAAACTCCATCAGGTTGTTGATCGAAGCCTGCTTGAAGAATTTGAAGATAATGGCCTTGCATCAATTGCCGGTGGTATTGTTGGTTCGATGATCGGGATCAGCTGGGATGGTCTTACAACAGGCAATGCCAGCCCCTTATTTGTTGATTTTACGATCAGCGCATTACGCACCGGGGCTGCGTTGGGGACTCTGTCCATCGTATCCCGAACGTATTTAAAGACACCTTTTGATTACCTTTCCCGACCACTTTCCTGGGGAGTATACACATATTCACAATGGCATGATTGGGTTTTGCATGAAGAGCCATCCTCCGGGCTAAAGCAGAAGTACTCAGAGTTTCTTGACCCGGTTTCCAAACGTTTAAAAGCCATTGTTGAGCAGGTTTTTGATGTCCCCGCCCATTACTGGACAATCACTCATATGGATATGAGGGCGCCCAATGCCTTTGCAACCAGTGGCTATAATATCGCTGTTTATCACTCGTTTTTTCCACTGGCTAAAAATCAGGCCGGTATGGCTTGTATCCTGGGCCATGAAATGGGGCATGTACTGGCAAAACACGTGGGTCAGGGTTTAAGTGATTTCATTTTTCTTAATCTGAAGGCCCTCGCCAGTATTCCTTTTACCAACTCAATTTTCCAGAATCGTGAAGCCCAGGCTGATGAAATAGGCATCTATCTGACAGCATTGGCTGGATATGATCCTTCCGAATGTTCCAGAGTCTGGGGCAGGATATCTGCCTTTAGTGGAAACCTGCGAGAAGTGGTCAATATATTCCTTTCAACACATCCAACCAACAAAACTCGCATGAATGCCTTGAAACAGCATGAAAACGCATTACAGGAATACTACTCAAACAAACCACAGGTACTTGGGCTGGGGCTGGAATATACGTTGTAAACTGGCCCGTATTCGTTTGGGGTGTTCTCTCTGAATAATTGAAACCTATGTGCACCCCAATCACGACTATTATGGGAACCATCTTTCACAGTCGTAATCTGTCGCCATGCCTGCTTCTGTCGTTGCCCGTAAACCAAAAACCATTGTGTTGCAAATTGAAGTACCCATTGAATCTGGCAACATGCTGGATCTTGAAGATGGACTGCAGCGAGCATTGAATGAAGCAGGACAGCTCGGAACAAAAGAGTTGCTTGAACTGTTTGAACCACCCAACAAAGACCCCATTGTCGTAAACCAGCAGAAGTGGAGTTACAAGGGAAAGGTGCTGAAGCGATATGAAACCATGTATGGATGTGTGCCTATGGAACGTTCTGTTTATCAGGGGGGCAGAGGTGGTGTTACGCTGGCGCCTCTTGATCTTCGCACCGGTATTGTCGGCTCAGCTACCCCCAAGTTTGCCAAAACACTCGCTTGGAAATACAGTCAGATGCCCGCTCCTGCTGTTAAAGAAGACTTTGCAACCAACCATCAAAGAACTCTGTCTAACTCGTATATCAAGCATTTATCCGACAGGGTAGGTGCATTAATTGAAGACCAGAATGACATCGAATATGACTTGCCGCTCCTGCCAGAACCTGTCGAAACCATTGCCATAGGTCTGGATGGCACCTGCATGTTGCTCTGTGAACACGGCTGGAGAGAAGCGATGTGTGGAACCCTGAGTCTTTACTCGGCCAATGGTGATCGATTGCACACTATTTATACCGCCAGCTCACCTGAATATGGCAAGCAAAGCTTTATGGGCAAACTGGACGAGGAGATTGCAAAACTAAAACGCCTTTACCCACAAGCGACTTATGTGGGGGTCGCTGATGGGGCTAAAGAAAACTGGTGCTATCTGACGAAGCATACCTCTGCTCAGATACTCGATTTTTATCATGCCTCGGAATACTTGGCCGGGGCAGCAAAAGCATTATTTCCGGACAGTAAAGCCAGGAGAAAGGTCTGGTTAGAAGATAGGCTCCATAACTTGAAACACACATGCGGTGCGGCCAGGAAAATACTGAAGGAGATTGAATCAGCAGAACTCCCGAAAAAGACGACGGCACTGATAGAAAAGCGTTACAAGGCAGTGACCTACTTTACCAACAATCATCACTTAATGAAGTATCAAGAGGCTCTGGAGCACAACTGGCCGATCGGTTCCGGAGTCACAGAAGCAGCATGTAAGACATTGGTCAAACAACGGCTATGCAGTTCAGGAATGAGGTGGAAATTAGCCGGGGCAGAAGTACTGCTGGAAACAAGGTCTCTTATCCATAGCAAGGGACGCTGGGAACAACTGTGGTCTAACGTTATGTCAGGCAAAGTTTTACTTGATTGCTAAGTCAGCTATTAACCCGAGAGAGCACCCTTCGTTTGATTGATCTCAGGGTATTGAGAACTTGCAACGAATCGTCAACAGGCTCTAACATGCATTGGTGAACGTAGAAAGGTTTCGGTGCACAGCGAACTACACATTACATAAGTCACTTTACCTCAAGCTGGTCCCCTCAATTTAGTGAAGTTGATGGTCTGATGAAAATAATTGTAAAAATCAAAAAAATAGTCTTAGCCGCTGTTTTTTCGCTGGCTGGATGTACTGACCAACAGTCTGCCACCCAAATTCAGCCGCCACCCAGACACCTTGAAGCAGCACAGGCAAAGGCAATGCTGCTCTGCGCAGGATGCCATGGCCCAACCGGCATCGGTACAACGCCATATAACCCTAATCTGGCCTGTCAGAAAAAAGAATATATGGTTAAGCAACTGCAATACTACCGAAACGGCTCAAGATCCACTCACCAGCCTATGAATAATATTGCCAGGCTGTTATCAGAAGAAGAAGTTGAGAGTATCAGCGAGTGGTACTCAATTACCGGGTGCTTATAAATTCCCACAAATTCAGGATATCCCGGTAAATCAACAAAACTTACTCTCCCCTGTGAAGATCTGTTTTTCTAACCGTCAGGCCATGATCAATTAACTTTTCAAACAAAATGGGAACCTTAATTGTCTAATTAGGTCTGAAGTATCAAAGTGAATTAAAAAGTGTGCTCAAAATGTTTCCAACAGACCAACCTATAGGCAGTAATTTCTCCGCATCAATCCCCGGTACCAGGGAATCCCATAGCCACAGTAAGAAAAGTGGTTCCAGCTTTGGGAGAAATATCAGCAACTTTTTTAGCAAAAGTCATATGTCTTACCGTTCCAGTGAAGAGCATTCTGTATGGAACAGCATCTCAAGTATTTTCAAAAGTTTATATGATCGATCGGTTAAGCTTGTGGATTATATCTCCAGACATATTCATGAAATGTTACCGCCATATTTTACCAAAGCCGGAATTGGCAGCGTGGCAGGATTCTTTGTGGGTGCCTTGACACCGATTGGTCCGCTATGGGGCACCGTTGGCGGATTGCTGATCGCTAATGGATGGCAACTTTGTGTTGAATGCAATACTGATCGGGATAAACCTGCTTCAGTACGTCTATAGTGTCTCAAACTTAATAGGGGATTATCTTCCCCTATTTTTTATTTTCCACCTTGAATCCCACCCTACAGCAACTAGCTTTATATAGGTAAATGTTATTTTCAATACCGGCATGGAGCCCCTCATGGAAGAGCAAAACATCAAGAAACTGGCGCTTATCATATCTGCCAACTGTATTCGTCAATCAACCATTGAAGAGTGTCAGAAAAAAGGACAGATAGACGACCAACAACTGAATCAGATCAATAAAGAAATGTCCGATCGAATATTTACCTTCCTGACCTACCTGCTACAAAAACCCGCTGATGAATACACCGTCATGATGGAAGCAATGGCAAAGCATTACCCTGAGCACTGGGAGCAACCTGAGCTGAGCCAGCTTATTCTCCAGCAACAGGCACAAACAGCCACATCGGCGTCAACTCAGCATTAATAATCCGTTACTCAGAGAAGCAGCTATGCTTGTCCCTGCGCAATCAGGGACAAAAACAATGCCCGGCAGGAATAGTCAATTCAATCACCAATGGTTTCTGGTAGGGACACTGATGCATCTTTCCATGCTTTCCCAAGCCGATACAGTCGATCCGGGTGAAAATTACGAAGTACTCTCGTTAACACTTAACGAACTGTTAACGGCGCTTTGCATTGCCCATGACTCTACTCTGGAATCCATGATCGATACCAGCCAGATCTGGCGCAGAAAACCAGGGCAGGAACGCTGGGAATTACCTGCGCTGAATATATCAACCAGCCAAGTAGACAGAGCTTTTGATCTGCTTGAAACACTTGGACTCATCTCCCCCATCGCGCCATTAATCAAGCAATATGATTATGCGCTGCTGCTCGGATCCACTGCCCCCGGCATGAAACGAAGGCTTGACTATATTACTGACTGGTGGAGTCAGGGCGTCCGATTCAAGCGTTTGATTTTCCTGGTTGGCCAACGCCCCCTCACCCCGGGAGCTGATTACCTGGACATTCTAAAAAGACAGCCTGACAAGAACCTGGATCCATTCCCTTTTACCGAAACAGAAGCGGCTATCATGCTCCATCAACTGGTCCCTATGCCAGAAGCCATAAGAGCCGTGCCGGTTGAGTTTATTGATACACCAAGAAACTGGAGGAACGGATTCTGGCACAGACCCAATACCCGCGACACACTGAAGCACTGGCTAAAAGCAGATCCGATACCGGGAGCTGCCCTGGTTATCTCAGACCAGCCCCACGGGGTTTACCAGAAAGAAGTCGTAAGACAGGAGCTACCGGGTTTTGTGATTGATCTGATGGCGGGACCAGCAGATCCGGCAGCAACGCTACCCGTTTATCTGGATGCCCTCGCGCTATGGCTTTACAACCTGAAACCTTTTATCCCCCAGTCAGCCCTTCAAAGACAATGATTACCCCAGGACGGCATTAACTCCTGGTTGATTCCCAGCTGATCCAGTATCCGGGCCACAATAAAATCAATCAGGTCACCCACGCTTTCAGGCCGGTGGTAAAATCCCGGAGAGGCCGGCAGAATGACGCTCCCCATTCGGCTCAATTTCAACATATTTTCCAGATGTATATCAGAATAAGGTGCTTCCCTGGGCACGATGACCAGCTTGCGCCGCTCCTTCAATACCACTGTTGCTGCCCGCTGTGTCAGATTATTACTTAAACCGCAGGCAATGGCTGACAAAGTTCCGGTACTGCAGGGACAGATCACCATTGAACCCGGAGCACCACTGCCTGAAGCAACAGGTGACATCCAGTCATCCTCGCCAAATACACGGATTTGCCGGGGAGCGGCACGATATCGGTTGATAAAAAACTGCTCGATAGCTTCCGGAGTATCACCAACCTCAAGAGCCATTTCTGTGGCCAGAACCACTTTTGCCGCTCTGGAAACCAAAACGAAAACCTGTTGCTCTGCAGCGACGAGACACTCTAAAAGCCGAAGCCCATACTGGGCTCCGGAAGCACCGGTGATAGCTAATGTCACTCTTGCGGGATTTGTTGGACTTATCACTCTACTTTCAACCTGCTTTCAACATTAATTTGCCTTGAATTTTTCTTTCAACCCACTGGCTATACGACCATGAATCCCCTCAAACCCGCCATTACTCATCACCAGCAAATGGTCACCAGCCGAGGTAGTATCAACCAGATAACGCACAATGGCCTCTGTCGATTCCATAACGGATGACTTTACCCGGCTACCCAGCGCTAACTCGGCCAATGGCCAGTCAAGCCCCGGTGGTTTAAACCAGATAACTTCGGAAGCCTGTGCGGTAGAAGCAATCAATGTCTCCTGATGCACACCCATTTTCATGGTGTTTGATCTGGGTTCAATGATGACTCGAATATTGGCATTTTCCCCCAGTTTGGCTCTCTGTCCGGCCAGAGTGGTGGCAATAGCTGTTGGATGATGGGCAAAATCATCATAAATCCGTATACCTTCAATCTCCGCGACCATTTCCATCCGTCGCTTTACCCCCTGAAAGACAGAAAGGGCCGCACAGGCTACGTCTGGTAAAACACCGACATGGTGAGCCGCCGCAATGGCGGCCAGGCCATTGGCAACATTGTGGTCGCCTTCCTGTTGCCAGTTTACGGTTCCAACAACCGTTCCTTTATACAAAACCTTAAAGTGGCTGCCATCGCTACCTACCGGTGAAACTTGCCAAAGACTTTGACTGCCACCCAGATCTTCCTGCTCAGACCAGCAGTCCATCGTCATTACATCGTTAATCCCGGGTGTATCGGCAGGATAGATAATTCGACCGGTGCCTGGCATTGTCCTGACCAAATGATGGAACTGTCGCTGAATGGCCGCAAGATCGGCAAAAATATCAGCATGGTCAAATTCAAGATTATTGATAATCAATGTTCGCGGGTGATAGTGGATGAATTTTGAGCGTTTATCGAAAAAAGCGGTGTCGTACTCATCCGCTTCAATAACAAAAAAAGGGGTACGACCGAGTCTTGCTGAAATCCCGAAATCCTTGGGTATGCCGCCAATCAAAAAGCCCGGAGACATGCCTGCATACTCCAGAATCCATGCCAGCATACTGCTGGTACTGGTTTTGCCGTGGGTACCGGAAGCGGCCAATACCCAGCGATCAGGGGCTATGTACCTGGAGAAAAATTCGGGACCTGAAACGTAGGGAAGCCCCTTCTCAAGCACATATTCTACCGCAGGAATCCCCCGTTTCATGGCATTGCCAATCACCACAAGATCCGGTGACGGGCTGAGTGCTTCAACACCATAGCCCTTAAATAGTGAAATCCCCTGTTCTTCCAGTTGTGTGCTCATCGGAGGATAAACGTTCTCATCAGAGCCGGACACGTCAAATCCAAGCTCTCTGGCCAGCATTGCCAGACTCCCCATAAACGTTCCACAAATACCCAGAATGTGTATGTGCATTCCCTATTTCTCCAAAACCGGAATGTTGACATTGTTCTTGCCTTATCCACAAAAGGACATTGACATCGAAAGACTGTCAGCTCATAAAGACTATTAGATCATAAAAGTATTACATAACAACCAACCCGACAAAGCGCTACCAATAAGCTATCGATCGGGTATCATCTGCAACCAGTAAAAAAATACAAAACATACAGCAATACCGGGAACTTAACCGATGACCTTGAAGCACGCTTTTTACGCACAGTCTGGCGGTGTTACCGCGGTTATCAATGCCAGCGCCTGCGCGGTTATTGAAACAGCTCGTCGTTACCCGGATAAAATCGGCAAAGTCTACGCAGGGCACAATGGCATTCTCGGCGCTTTGCGCGAGGAGCTTATCGACACCTCATACGAGTCCGATGAAACCATCGGTGCATTACTGAGGACGCCCGGCGGCGCCTTTGGTTCCTGCCGTTACAAACTGAAGTCATTCGAAGAAAGTGAAGCGGAATATCGTCGGTTAATTCAAGTATTTCAAACGCACAACATCGGCTATTTTTTCTATAATGGCGGCAATGACTCCATGGATACCGCCTGGAAAGTTTCCCAGCTCAGTGAAAAGATGGGGTACCCAATTACCTGTATTGGTGTACCCAAAACCATCGATAACGACCTGGCGGTTACCGATAACTGCCCGGGCTTTGGCTCTGCAGCCAAATACCTTGCTGTATCCACCAAAGAGGCCAGCCACGATATTGCTTCAATGTGCGACACCTCCACCAAAGTATTTGTCATGGAAGTCATGGGAAGGCATGCTGGCTGGCTGGCAGCAGCTACCGGCCTGGCTGCCCGGCAGGATGGCGACCCACCGCATATTATCATTTTCCCTGAGCTGCCTCTGGACAAGGAAAAATTTCTCAAAAAAGTCAATGAAACCGTTAGCAACCAGGGTTATTGCGTGATCGTTGCTTCAGAAGGTGCAAAATACGACGATGGCAGCTTTATCTCGGCATCAACAACCGTCATTGACTCCTTTGGCCACCAGCAACTTGGCGGTGTGGCTCCGGCCCTGTGCAATATGATCAAGCAGGAGCTGGGTTACAAATACCACTACGCTGTCGCAGATTATCTGCAGCGCTCAGCACGCCACATCGCTTCACGGGTAGACGTAGAGCAGGCTTACGCTGTGGGTAAAGCAGCGGTTGAGCTCGCCGTAACGGGTCACAATGCGGTAATGCCGGCAATCGTTCGAGAGTCTGACCTGCCTTATCGCTGGGCAATCAAAGAGGTTCCCCTGGAAAAGGTAGCCAACTTTGAACGCAAAATGCCGCTGGATTTCATCAATGACGATGGATTCAACATTACCCCAACCTGCCGGGGCTACCTTGAACCATTGATTGAAGGAGAGGAGTATCCAGCTTATCTGAACGGCTTACCCCGTTTTGCAAGATTGAAAAAAGTGTTTGTCGATAAGCAGCTGGATACACCATTCGAAGTATAATTTAACTGTAAAAAATCAAATCACTGTTTCAGGTCGGAGTAAAACCGAAAGTCATTCCGACCTTCATTTTTCGCTGCATACATTGCCTCATCTGCCGCCTTGATCAAACCGTCAATATCCCCCCCATTTTCAGGATAAAATGCAATACCAATACTGGTGCCTACGTTTCTTGAAGAACCACCCAGATCATGAGGCTCCCTGAGGGCATTGAGAATTTTATTGGCGACCGTTCGGGTATCTTCCGGGTTCTTCACATCATCCAGAACCACGGCAAACTCATCACCACCGAGCCTGGCAATTATGTCAACCTTGCGGATACAGCCCTCAAGACGATGGGCAACACTGGAAAGCAACTGATCGCCGGCATCATGACCAAGCTGATCATTGATCTCTTTAAAATGATCCAGGTCCAGGAACATAACCGCTGTATTATTGTGGTAGCGGTCACTTCGATCCATTGAGGACTGAAGAAACTCCCTGAATAACGTACGGTTAGCCAGACCCGTGAGGCTATCATACTTAGCCATTCTCAATAGCTGGTCTTCCATCTTTTTGCGCTCAGTTATATCCTGAAAGACAAACACCGCCCCCTGAACGGAGTTCCGACTATTAACGATGGCAGCAATATTGAACTCAGCTGGAAACCTTCCCTGGCCCAGGTTTATTAATTCTGTAGATTGTTTAATGGTCCCGCCTTTTTCAAGGCACTCACGGTAAATATCTGACCTCTGCCATTGGTCCTGAGCGGTTTCTCCAGAGTCAGCGTCAAAAAGAAACGGACTGATATGCTGATCGAGAAATGCTTCTTCAACACCGCCCAACAGCTCACAGGCGGTCGGATTGATAAAGGTTATTTTTCCCTCTTTATCTACCCCGACAATACCTTCCCCAGCGCAGTCCAGGAGCAGCTTGTTTTTCCGACTGATCCATCGAAGCTCTTTGGTGACCTGTTCAAGCTCCAGCCGCTGTGCCTCCAATTGTAAAAACACGTTCACTTTACCCAGAAGAATTTCCGGAACAATCGGCTTAGGCAAATAATCAACGGCTCCCGATTGGTACCCTTTGGCGACATAGTTATGATCTTTATTAATTGCGGTAACAAAAATGATGGGGATGTTGGCCGTTTGCTTGTTACTGTGCAGCAATGTGGCTGTCTCAAAGCCATCCATTCCGGGCATTTGTACATCCAGAAGAATAACCGCAAAGTGATGGGCCAGAACTTCAGACAGAGCCTTTTCTCCAGAGTCCACCTTGTGGATTTCTGCCCCCAGCGGCTTTAGTAACTTATCCATAGCCAACAAGTTCTCCGGTCGATCATCCACAACCAGAATTTTGGCCTTGTCATTTGTCTCGATACCAGACATTCCCTGTCTCACTCCTTAAAGGCAAAGTTTCGCCGTCCTTGCGTCATGAGCTTTTATCAATTGGAGGAATCAAGTGCCGCCAATCTGATCCAGAAAGGCTGGTATTTCCTCGAGCATCATCAGGTGATCCACACAACCAGTATCCAGTGATGCCCTGGGCATATCCCCCATTTCTGCATTTCCGGGACACTGAATAACCGTGGTTCCGCCAACATTTTTCACTGCTCGAATACCATCGGCACCATCCCGGTTAGCACCAGTTAAAACGACCGCTACCAGATCAGCCCCATAGATTCTTGCTGCTGACTGGAATAACACATCAATGGAAGGACGTGAATACGCAACAGGCGCCTCAAGATTCAGGCTGATCATGTCCTGCCCCTCTATCAGCATATGATAGCCAGCCGGTGCAAGATAAATCGTTCCCGGCTGTATTCGCTGCTTATCTTTCGCCACTTTGACCGGGTAATGTGCTCTGCCGGGCAAGGACCCGGAGCATACCCTGGTCATCATTCAACCCTACATGCCTGGTGACCAGTATGGGCAATGGGAAGTCCTCTCCAAGCTCATTGAAGATATACCCAAGCGCATTGATTCCCCCTGCCGATGCTCCCAACACCAAAGCCCCGGGCTTCCCCCCCACTGAAGCAAGACTCACGAACCAATTTTCCTGTATATTCGAAGCGTATTACTGACACCCTCAAGGTGATTTCTGATCGGGCTAAACTTCAGGTTTTCCCTTCGTCCGATACAGAGAAACCCCCTTGGGCATAAACTGTCGTTAATGAGCGTTAACGCCCTGTCCTGCAATTGTTCATTAAAATAAATCAGCACATTGCGGCACATCACCAGATGCATTTCACCAAAAACACCGTCAGTCACCAGGTTGTGATTGGCAAACGTTACCCTGTCCGATAAACGGCTGTTGATCTTGATGGCGTCATAAAGGTTTACCCAGTAGTCATCCAGCTGATTCTTACCCCCTGAAAGGCGGTAATTATTTTCATAAAGCGCAATATTTTCCGCAGGATAAATCCCCTTTTTGGCCAGCTTCAGAGCATCATCATTGAAGTCAGTGGCGTAAATCTGGCAACGATCCAGTATCCCCTCCTCTTCCAACAGAATCGCCATAGAGTACACTTCCTGACCTGAAGCACACCCTGCATGCCATATCTTGATAAACGGATAAGTCTTGAGCACAGGAATGACCTCTTCTCTCAACACTTGAAATACATCCGGATCCCGGAACATTTCCGTAACCACAACGGAAAGGCTTTTCACAAACCGATAAAATGCACGATGATCGTGCAGGAACAGTGGGATCAACTCACTGACCTGATGGATGCCGGTCTGCTCCATGTATTTTCTTACCCGACGTATCATTGATGCCCTGGCATAGTCATGAAAGTCATAGCCGTAGCGTGTCTTGACAGCGTCCAGCAGTAATTCCAGTTCCAGTCGTTCCAGATCAGCTACCGGGTATGTCTCCATCATCGCAGCAGCCACACCTTCAGCATTGCTGTCAGCTTGTCCATATCCAGAGGTTTGGTCATATAATCATTGGCTCCCGCCTCAAGACATTTTGCCTTGTCATCAGCCATTGCCTTGGCGGTCAGGGCTATCACCGGAAGCTCTTTAAATTCATTCTTTTGCCGAATAATCGCGGTGGCTTCGTAGCCATCCATAACCGGCATCATAATATCCATTAACACCAGTTCAATGCCGTCTTCTTCCTCAAGCTTGCTGATCGCATTTTTACCATGGTCTGCCAACACAACGTCCAGCCCCATACCCTGAAGCGCTTTGGACAGGGCAAAGGTATTGCGCAAATCATCATCAACCAGCAAAATCTTGTGTCCATCAAGACGCTTCTCTGACCCGGTCACGGTTTCATCTGTCTTATCATCAACCTGATCCTCATTGATGGTATGCAAGAACAGGCTGACTTCATCAGTGAGTCTTTCCAGGGCCCTTTCACCTTTTATCACTATGGCATTGGTAAATTCCTGCAGCCGGGAGTGCTCTGTTTTATCAACAGGACGTGCCGTATGAATCACTACTGAAGGCATATCAGATCCCAGCTTGCCTTTCATTTTTTCCAAAAATGCCAGCCCGCCTATCTCTCCTAACTCCAGGTCCATAATCAGGCAGTGCCAGTGATGGTCATCAAGCTCCTTCTCGGCATCCGTTGCGGAGCTGGCATAACCAACATGAAGGCCTTTTTGCTCCAACATATTGCCTAATTGAGATCGCTGCTCTGCATCCAGATCAAGAATCAGCACATCACGAATATCCTGGCTAATGGCCTTCTCAAGGGTCAGAAACACTTTATCAATATCTGTCACACTCACTGGCTTCATTAAGTAGCCAACAGCTCCCGGACTGGAAACCGATCCGGGATCCCGTCCCGATACGATATGTACCGGTATATGCCGGGTTTCCTCATCACTTTTTAAATGGCTAAGCACCTCTTGACCATCCATATCCGGCAAGCCTAAATCCAGAATGATGGCTGATGGCTGGTGCTGTCGGGCCAATGCAAGTCCCTGTTCTCCCGTCGATGCATACAAACAGCCAAACTGATGCTTGTCGGCCAATTGATGAAGAATGGCAACAAAGTGAGGATCATCCTCAATAACCAGTAGCTGGTAATCAAACGTTTGCATAACCGGGGGTTCAGCCCCCCCCACCTCCGGCTTATCCTTTTCTGGTGGCTCATGGGAAACACTGCCTGGCTCATCGGCTCCAGAGGACTGATCAAACACATCGGACACATAGTTTTCTGCCAATACTGGCTCAGGTTCAAGAGAACAGACTGGATTGACTGGAAGAAACAGAGTAAAGGTCGTCCCTTCGTCTTCCTTACTTTCCAGCTCAATAAAGCCACCCAGAAGCTCGGCCATCTCTTTGGATATCGCCAGACCGAGTCCGGTGCCGCCATATTTTCGGCTGGTAGAACCATCGGCCTGCTGGAATGATCCAAAAATAGATGCCTGCTTCTCTTTGGGAATACCAATCCCGCTATCTTTAACAGCAAAACCAAGCCATGTATCTTCTGAAAAGTGGCCAGACCGGGTTTCATTAAACATGCTTACCTGAACACTGCCTTGCTCGGTAAACTTGAACGCATTCGAAAGGAAATTCTTAACAATTTGCATTAGTCGCTGGCTGTCAGTGAAAACAGACTTGCTCGCACCTCTCTCTATACAGACCCGGAATTGCAAGCTTCGGCTTTCCGCCAGAGGATTGAACATGGTTTCAATACTGCCTTTAATCTCCTCCAAAGGCGTATCATCAAGATTGACCGACATCTTTCCCGCTTCAACTTTGGACAGATCAAGGATGTCGTTAATCAGCTCCAGCAACTCTTTACCACCGTTGTAGATAACCTGTGCCGACTCCACCTGATCTTCTGTCAGGTTGCCTTCGTCGTTTTCTGCCAGCATCTGTGAAAGGAGCAATAAAGAGTTCAATGGCGTACGAAGCTCATGAGACATATTGGCAAGGAACTCAGATTTATATTGACTGGCCCGGGCAAGCTCCTCCGCCTTTTCCGTTATCTTTTTACTGGATAACTTAATATCTTTATTTTTTCGCTCAATTTCCTCTTTCTGAATCATCAGCTGTTCACTGAGTTCTTCCAGTTCGGCATTGGATTTCTGCAGTTCCTCACTTTGCGCTTTAAGCTCCTCCTCAGACTCTTCCAGAATACCGGCTCGTTTTTCCAGCTCTTCATTAACCGAACGCAATTCTTCTTTTTGCTCTTTCAAAGCCTCTGACTGCAAAGTGGTGGTATCCAGAAGTTGATTTACCCGGGTTCGATACTGAGCAGAGTTGATGGCAATGGCAATGCTTTCGACAGAGTGATCAAGAAACAGGCTTTGCTCATCCGTCATCGGGCCAAGCCGGGCAAACTCAAATACCCCTTTTAACTCGTTCTCGTAGCACAGTGGGACAATGATAAGATGACCTGGCCTGGCACAGCCCAGTCCGGACTCAATGTCCATATAACCATCCGGCACACGGGTTATCTCTATCACCTCTCTTTCCAGTGCAGCCTGACCAATCAGCCCTTCACCCATCTCAAAACAGTTGGCGTGCTGATTGCGCTTGCGCCAGGCATAGGTTCCCATCAACTGCAGCAGTTTTTTATCATCTTTCACAAACATTGCGCCGGAATGCATATCCAGATATCGGGCGATATAGGTAACGATGTTACGACACAGTTCAGCCATGTCCTGCTCGCCACGGACGCTGTTGTACAATCCAGCCATGCCCTCCTGCAGCCAGTTTTTCCGGGTATTTTCATTGCTGACGGTACGCAGCCTATCGGTCATCTGGGCAAAACTGCGACTCAGTTCACTGATCTCATTATTTCCTCTGAGTACACTACCTTTTTCATAATCGCCAGCGGCAACACGATTGACCCACCGGGTAATCAACCGAATAGGCTTTACCAGTTGGCGCGTAACAACGAATGCAATAACAACCACCAGGGCAAAGGTGATGGCGATAAGAACAAAAAGGCGTTTGCGAAAGTCCTGAACGGATGCAAACGCGTGTCGGTGCGTAACTTCCGACAGCATCGCCATGGGTGTTCCGGCAATATTGATGGGTAGATAGATCCCCAGAACCTCTTCACCATGAAGGTAACTTCGTATATGACTTAAACTGGCTTTTGCCGCTCGATTCAGTACGCTTTCCTCTTCCAGATTTAAAGCGTCAAGATCCCCTGAAAATGATTCCAGACCATGCTCTCCGGATTCCTCATGAGAATGGGCGTTATCAGCAATGATGGCTCCGAAATGAGCTTCACTCTCTCTATAGCTTCCATCGTCCTCAAGATGGCTTAGCCATAAGTTAATCAATGGATTATCTTCTCCAAATTCAAGCGCTTGGTAATGTTCAAACTGAGTACCAAAGCGAATTTTACGATCCTTGCCAACCAGAAACGATGAAAGGCCGACAGTACTCGACTCTCCACTATCGAACATAACCTGAATATTCTTTGGGTGAATCTGAACCGCAATAAACCCAATGGGTTTCTGATGAGTATCGGCCAGTGGCAGGATCAAAAAGACAACGTTCTCATTGCCAATCGGTGGATAGGCAGCAAGGTCCGCGTACTTCGGCTGCTGATCATAAAAACTGGCTTTAACCGCTTGAGAAAAAAGGGTATTTTCCAGCTCTGAAGAAAACAGGTTGCGCCCTAAATCGCTGTACTCATTAACTGTGTACAAAATATTCCCTGCCGCATCGCCCAGAATGACATCGGAATAATCATAGAATCGGAGAAAATCCACATATTCCATGGAGTACTGTTCATATATATCGCCGTACTCCCTTGAATTGATAAATTCAGAAACTGGCTGTGTTTTATAGCCAGGCGCCATTACCAGTTCAGTAATAAATGCTTCCGAAGGTGACGCCATAATGAATAAGTTGGTTAACACCGTATCAAAGTATTCATTAATGCGTTGAGTCAACTGAAAGTTGACCGATGACAGTTGATCATAACGATCTTTAATGATCGCCTCTTTTCCCGTCTGATATTCATTCAGCCCAACAATAACCACAGGGCCAATGGATAAAACAATAAACCAGAGAAACAGCGTGAGTGCCAGTCCGCCCGTCTTTCGCTGACTGTTTTCACTGGATGATTCTGAACTCATGGTCTGATCTCTGTGCTTTGCCAAAGGATGGAAGTGGGCACTTTTCCATCTCTTATTCATCGTTAAATTGCACAAAAAACTTAGGGTTCAATCCAGTAGGAACATCAGAAAAATCAGCCAGACCAACATCTGATCTGAGCCTGATACTGTCATTTGGGGGTTTTTCTCATCAGAAGAGTGACATTAAGGAAGAATTATCCGATCAAGCTTTCCTATTCCCTATTCTCTATAGCACAATCAAGCTATGAAATTAAACAGCCGTCAGTACCATCGTTATTTTTTGCAAGACTGTTTTGTAGTCGACCGGCTTCTTTTTGATATCTGTCATATTCTGCTGGCGATATGCTGCGGCCGCAGATCTCTTGATAGTCAGTATGATCAAAGATGTGATTTTCATCCGCTTTGTCAAAAAGTGGATCAATAGGCCCAAGCAACGTAGACATAAGATAAAACCCCTCTGTAAAAGGAAAATCTGATCCCTGATGCATCTTTACCTCTCTCATTTCTGATTGAAAATCATCCACTACATGAACGTTTGGTTGCTCGTCTGCCTCGTTCATCCACCCGACGGCAGACTCACTATCAGTGCAAGCAACCAGACACACCGGGCTCCTCTCAGCCTTTCTGTCTCTCAGCAATTGACAAACCTGTTCTTTTGATCCGCCCGTATTGGGCTCCCCGTCATTAAACACATAGATAATGCGGGGGGGAGATTGCGAGGAGATTTCGGACTCTTTTACACTGTGCAACAGTGCAGGATAAAGAGGGGTTGAATGATATCTTGGAGCCATAGCAATATTCTCCAGGCACCCCTTCATTTGTGCTGCCACCTCAGCGGGTGTTCTACTGGTATCAATTGGCAGAAAATCCTGGGAAAAACTTTGAATTTTTATTCCCATTACCGGTATATAGGCCAATAAATCGGCAATGTTACTCAATCGGTAACACGCCTCCTGAAGCCTGGTCATTTTTATTCCGGCTTCAGGATGCACCATTCCATCCTGAGTATCCATTGAAGCACTGTTATCAATGATAAAATGCAGTTCATAATTTTTAAGGGCGGCCAGTCGATAAGCCAGCCAGGTTGATCCTTTTATTGAACCACCCAGCACCTCTTTAATTGCACGTTGCTGATCAGTGGTAAATGCTTGCTGAAACCTCTCTAGCGGAGACTGGAACGGGGTGGCCATGGTTGCAGCTGATGGTCGGGAGCCAAACCCGGGATTCTGGTTATTGATTCCAGGGTATGGAGGTGGAGGGTCAGGGTACGGAGGTGGAGGATCCGGGTACAGTTGAGGATGAGCAGTGGCCCGCAATGCAGCACCTTGTGGCAGAGAATCAACACTTCTTGGGTGATCCCGGCTAATATTTGAACGATTACGGGGAGCGTGCGCCATATGCTGCCTATTGGCATTATGTGAGTTTAAAGTGAATCCAAAGTAATTGGCGGGCTCTGGATAGTCAGAGCCATCGGGTGATTGCCATGTGTCTGATGGAGAAAAAGGCGGTTGTGATTGTGGATATCTTAACTGTCGGTTATCAGCAGGATTTGTTTGGCGACCTTTAGTGTCCATAACTCAAACCTTTATGAATAATTTATTCTTTGAGTAGACAAAAGTAGACAATAAACACCGACAGAGTATTTTTTATTTTGCAACAGAAGTCAGGAAAAACTGAAACCAGGATCATTCGGTCCCTCCCTGATGACGAAGCCGGGGAGGAACCGCGCGCCCATTAAGCCAGACCGCAGATATAGCCTCTTATCAAGGCATAGCGGCAGGAAAGTCCAGGCCGGTCATTTCATTCAGTCCGAACATAATATTCATATTCTGAACGGCCTGCCCGGCCGCCCCTTTTACCAGGTTATCAATAACAGACAAGATAACCACTGTGTCCCCGCCCTGTGGACGATGAACTGCTATACGACACTGGTTACATCCACGAACAGAACGGGTTTCCGGGTGGCTGCCCTCAGGCATCACATCGACAAAGGGCTCTCCCGCAAAGGTATTCTCATACAACTCCTGAAGATCAACACCATGGTCTTTGACAGTGCAATATAGCGTGGAGTGGATCCCCCGGATCATTGGCGTCAAATGAGGAACAAATACCAGATCACCGGTAAATGGCAATACGCCTGTTCCTGGCATGCGTTCAATACCCTGCTGAATTTCTGGCAAATGACGATGGCCGGGAACACCATAGGCCTTGAAAGATTCTGACGCTTCACAGAGCAGAGTGCCTACATTGGCTCCACGTCCAGCACCACTGACACCGGACTTGGCATCGACAATGATTTTCCCGCTGACCAACCCTGCGCTCACCAGAGGTAATAAGCCAAGCTGGGTTGCCGTGGGATAGCAGCCGGGATTGGCGACCAGACGGGCGCCAGCAATATCGGTACGATTCATTTCCGGCAAGCCATACACCGCCTCCTTCAAAACGTCCGGACAAGCATGCTCACTACCGTACCACTGCTGCCACAGGCTGGTATCACGCAAACGAAAGTCTGCCGCCAGATCAATCACCCGCACACCAGCAGACAGTAATTCCGGCACAGATTCCATGGCAATACCATTGGGTGTTGCAAAGAACACCAGGTCACATGACGAAAGCTGTTCAGTGTTCGGTAATGAAAAGTTCAGGTTCAGCTTTCCTCGTAATCCGGAAAAAAGCGCACTAACCGGCTTTCCCGCCTCAGAACGGGAAGTGATCATACTCAGCTGGCTATTGGGATGAACCGACAGCAAGCGCAAAAGCTCTGCTCCGGTATAACCCGTTCCACCGACAATCCCCACTTTAATCATCTGACGCTTCCGTTACTGCTGAATTATTGTTCGACCCACCCATCTTACCAGACCTCTCCCGGATCACGTTGTTGCTTCATTACTGAAGGAGCTGAATCAGTATTGTTTCAATGGTGTAATCAGCTCATTCAACCCATTCACCTGAACCTCCAGAGCCAATGCCAGCAGTTTCCCCAGTTCTCCCTCAGGAAACCCTTTTCCAGCAAACCATAGTAAATAAGGTTCTGGCAGGTCGATCAGCCTTCTGCCCTGATACTTCCCAAAGGGCATGGTCTGATTGGCAATTTTAATCAGGTCTGCTTTATCAAACATTAAGATTTCTCAGAGCTAATGACTCAATTACAGTAATAGGCTGATCAGCCATGGTACAAGAAGCGGCATATAGATAGCACACAGACACATCCCCAGGCTGGAATAAACCCCCATGGTCACATCCAGTTCAAAGGCTCGGGCAGTGCCGCCTGCATGGGCATTAACCCCCATGGCAAAGCCAATGGCTCTTGGGTCGGTCACGCCAAACATACGACACAGTGCTGGTCCCACCAGTGAACCATAAACGCCGGAAATAATAACCACGGCAGCCACCAGGGGAATGATAGCGCCATACTGTTCACCCATCACCAGGGCAACTGCGGTGGTTACCGCCTTGGTTGCAATGGATAACACAACGTCTCTTGAGCCTCCGGTTGCCAGTGCCATCCCCATACCAATAAACACGGCCAGGAACCCTCCAATCAGCAATGAACACATGAGAGGTCCCGCTAACTGGCGAAGCATATGCAGCTGTCTTGACAGCGGAACTGCCAGTGATACCGTAAATGGTGCCAACAACATCTTCAGCAACTCACTGTGCTTTGTGTACATGTCAGGCTCAAGTGGAGAGAAACGAATAACCAGAAAGACCATAAGGCTGGTGGTAAACAGTGGATGGAACCAGCCTTTACGGCCCATACGAACAAACAACTTCTCCGCCAGCAGGTAAGCACCCAGGTTAATCAAAAGGATCGCCACCGGATTGTTAATTTGCCGTTGCAATAACCCGTAAGAAAAATTGATCACCTCATCCATGATGATTATCTCCGCTCTGTGCAGCAAAGCGTTTAAGCAACCATTGCAGAAGCACCGCCGTTAATACCAGAGAAACTGGCGTCGCCACCAGCACGGCCAGCGTGATAGGCAACCACTGTTGTAACAGCAGGTCACTCAGGAAGAAAATACCCACACAGCCCGGGATAAATAGTACGGCCAGGTAGCGGATACAAAACTGGCTGACCTTGTCCAGAGACTCACTGACATCACCGGACAACTGGAGATAGATAACAAGAAGTATCAATCCCATCACCGAGCCCGGAACCGGAAGGCTGAATGCATCGCTTAACAGGTCACCCAGCACGGTGAACAATAGCAAAGTGACAATGCCCGATAATGTTCCTGATGACATCGTTTGACCTCTCCTGAAGCAGCTATATGCTGCGTTCTAAAAACGTGTCAGGATCTGCAGCCGGTGTTAGACATTCAACACAACTGGCCGCAAAGCATCAACCGATCCTGAGATAAACCATCCAAAATGACGTACAAAAAACAATCGATCGTACCTGAAAAGAAAAACCAGGGCGTTTTACCGGTACTCCGCTTTAGAGTTTAATAGACATGGTCGTTTGATAAAATTGCTCTCTCTGCCAAACACTCTCCCGAACACTCGGCCAAAGAAAGCGCAGGACAAACCCGGGCCTGGTCAGACTCGGGAATTTCCACTGGACAATCATTGAAAACATTGAAAAGTTCCCCTATTGAAGGGTAATTGGCAGAATTAGCCACAATTCAACGGTTGAGTTGAGAACCTGCAGTTAGATACCGGTTTATGGTTCAGTGGTTTGATTACGGAAATAGTCATGCCAATATTGGACCATTAACTATCAGGTACTGGTCAGGGAAGACTGGCCAGCCATACTGATAACCATCAGGGAACTGTGTGAATGTCACCGATTATAGAACTTATTGAGAGCTCAACGCCTTACCTGACCTTTGTGCTGACAATCCTTGGATTGATTGTCGGTAGTTTTCTCAATGTAGTGATTCACCGCTTGCCCATTATGATGGAAAGGCAGTGGCAGCAGCAGAGTGAAGCTATTTTGCACCCTGAAAAGGAACCCAAACCTCTACCTGCCTACAACCTTGTCGTGCCGGCCTCAACCTGTCCTTCCTGTCAGCATAAAATCCGTGCCTGGGAGAACATTCCGGTCATTAGCTATCTATTCCTGAGAGGTAAATGCTCAGCCTGTAAGACCTCAATTTCGTTCCGTTACCCGGCCATTGAGGTGCTCAGTGCCGTCACGACGGTAATGATTGGTTTTACCTACGGTTTTACCTTACACACCCTGGTCTTCTGTCTGTTTGCCTGGTCACTGCTGGCCCTGACCATGATCGACTACGATACACAGCTCCTGCCTGACGATATTACCCTCCCACTGCTCTGGGCAGGCCTGATCGTGAACAGCTTTGGCCTGGTCGTCCCCCTTGAACAGGCTCTATGGGGAGCCATTGTCGGTTATCTTTCCTTATGGAGTGTTTACTGGGTATTCAAACTGATTACTGGCAAGGAAGGCATGGGCTACGGCGACTTCAAACTGCTGGCGGCTCTGGGAGCCTGGCTGGGCTGGATGAAGCTGCCTTTGATTATTCTGCTCTCATCACTGGTTGGCACTATTGCTGCAATACTGTTGATCGTCACCAAACGGCAGGAACGATCCAACCCGATTCCCTTTGGACCTTATCTGGCCATTGCCGGCTTCATTGCCCTGATGTGGGGCGATAAACTGATTGAGGCTTATCTGAGCTTTTCGGGGTTAACCTGATGACAACTGAATCTTCACCACAGTCGAAAAAAAAACGTCCGTTTACTGTCGGTGTGACCGGCGGTATTGGCAGTGGCAAGACGACAGTGACCGATTTTTTCGCCAGTCACGGAATTCGGATTGTTGATGCGGATATCGCTTCCCGGATGGTTGTCGAGCCGGGAAAGCCAGCACTGGCTGACATTGAACAGCGCTATGGCCCGGAGATTCTGATCGATGGCGGTCTTGACCGCAGAAAGCTGAGAACCATCATCTTCGATGATACTGCTGAGCGAAAGTGGCTGGAAGGCCTGCTTCACCCCCTCATCCGGGATCAGATTACCCTTGAGCTGGGTGATGCTGAATCACGTTATGCCGTACTGGTTTCTCCGCTGATGCTGGAAACCAGTCAGCATGAATTGGTCGATCGTGTGCTGGTCGTGGATGTGCCAGAGCGCATTCAGCTATCCCGAACCATGAGCCGTGATCAGATGACAGAGGAGCAGACCCGGCAGATCCTTGATAATCAGATGAAACGGGAACAGCGAATGGCCAGGGCTGATGATATCATTGATAACAGCGGTTCCATGGCCCGGTTGCACCAGTCATTGGACAAACTGCATCAATTTTACCTGAGCCTCGCCTGAGGCTCAGGCTCCCCAAAACGGACGGTTAGTTAAACGCCCGGCCTCCAGCCGTTGGTAATCGGATAACGACGATCCCGACCAAACCCTCTTGGCGTAATTCTGACACCAATCGCTGCCTGACGACGTTTGTATTCATTGATATCCACCAGCCTTAGCACGCGATAGACCGTATCCCGGTCAAACCCTTCATTTACAATGGACTCAGCACTTTGATCCTGCTCAATATAGAGCTCAAGAATACGATCCAGCTCATCGTAAGGTGGCAAGCTGTCTTCATCCACCTGGTCCGGAGCAAGCTCAGCAGAGGGTGGACGGTCTATCACTCGCTGGGGAATCACGTAACCCCGGGTATTGCGATATTCGCACAGTTTAAACACCAGTGTTTTCGGTACATCTTTGAGAACATCAAAACCACCGGCCATATCGCCGTAAAGCGTGGCATAACCTACTGCCATTTCACTTTTATTCCCCGTGGTCAGAACCATATACCCCTTCTTATTGGAGATGGCCATGAGCATGACGCCTCGGCACCGGGACTGCAGGTTCTCCTCCGTCGTATCCCGATCATAACCGGCAAACTCACTGTTAAGCGTACCCATAAAGGCATCAAACATGGGTTCAATGGGCAGAACCTTGTAGTGAATATCCAGAATTTTTGCCTCTTCTGCTGCATCCTCAAGGCTCATATCGGATGTGTAACGATAGGGCATCATGACCGCCTGAACCCGATCCTTACCCAGGGCATCGGTGGCTATTGCCAGAGTCAAAGCAGAGTCAATCCCTCCAGACAAACCCAGCACAACGCCTTTGAAACCATTCTTGTTGACATAATCCCTGACGCCGGTCACCAGGGCATCATAAACCCTTGAGCAAACTTCCGGTATTTCAGCAATCTCTCCCTGGTCAAAAGCCATAGAGCCCTTGTCGAAGGAAACACAGAAAAGCTCTTCCGTAAACCAGGTCGCCCCAAAGGCCATTTCACCATTGCCATTCATGGCGAATGAGCCACCGTCAAATACCAGCTCATCCTGCCCCCCCACCAGGTTGGTATAAAGGACAGGAAGGCCTGACTCCAGGCAGCGCTCCCTGACCACCTGCTGGCGCAGCGACTGTTTGTTCATATGGAAGGGCGACGCATTCAGACTGATGACCAGGTCTGCTCCAGCTTCTTTAGCTCGACGGACAGGGCCCTGATACCAGAGATCTTCACAGATCAACAGTGCGATATTCACGCCTTTACAGGCATAAATAACCGTATCCTGACCTTTAACAAAATAGCGTTTTTCATCAAATACCTGATAGTTGGGCAGATGCTGTTTCCCATATCGGGCAAGAATCTCACCATCACGCATCACCAGCGCCTGGTTTTCAAGACCATGAGGTCCCATCAGCGGCACACCGATAATCAAATCGATGCCCTTGACCACCCGGAGTCGACCAAGCGCCTGCTCCACCCGAACAATCAGGCTGGGTCGTAACAACAGATCTTCTGGCGGATAACCACAAAGGGCCAGCTCCGGAAAAACAACAACATCGGCATCCAGCTGATCCCGTGCCTGCTCGGCAGCCTCAATGACACGGGACGTGTTCCCGTCAATGTCGCCCACCACCAGATTCAGCTGGGCCATGACCATATTGAGCTTTGCTGACATGGAAATACCTGTCTATCCCTTCTTAAAAACTTCTATCACCTGAGAACCTGTTGATAATCTTTTGTAAATAGTCACATTGGTGGAGAGAAACAAGGAAGCCTTATTGCCGTTTGCTGCTTACAGAAAGATGATGAACAACGCCTCAGGGACGGTATTGTCTTGCAAGTATTAGCGTCTGTAAATTGAAATACCCAATGAAGATGATAAACCCATGAATCACAGGGAGCATAGAGATTAAAAGATGCAGGATGACAGGTTAATGAAAAGGCGGTGTTACCCATCCGCCCCGAAATCAAAATTCATGCTCTCTGAAGGAGGCTGCATATAACTTCCCTGAATGAAATCAGCGCCAAATTGCCAGACAGGAGTCATTTCTGCTGCTGTATCAATACCAGGCACAATCACTTTCCGTCCACTTTGGCTGAGAGCCTGGATCATTTTCTGCAACTCCTGGGCATTTCCACCACTTAGGCCTTCTGTGAAGGAGTGGTCAAGCTTTACCAGGTCAATATCAAGATGGGCAATCCCTTCCAATGGGTTAAGGCTACAACCAAACTCACTGATTACTGTCTGGCACCCCATCGCTTTCAGAGACTTGAAAAAATCAGGAATCACTTCTGAGTAGCGGGCCAGATTCTGTTCACTCAATTCAATGGCAACGGCACCCGCAGGAATTCCCGCGGCTTTCAGGGCAACTTTCATCCATGGAATAAACGTATCATCCTTTGCAGAACAACCACCGATATGCAGCAACAGCCGGGTATCACTTCCTTCTTTTCTCTTGGCCACCAATGCCTTACTGGCTTCAATCAGTTGCCATCGGTCCAGCTTGTTCCAAAGGCTGATTTTTTCCAGTTGTGGCCTGAATTCCGAAGCCTCATGTTCCTTCCCTTCTGTATCGGTCAGGACAAAAGAGACCTCATAATACTCACCAGCGGATCCTGCAAGGGAGAGGACGGGCTGAAAGCTCAATCTGATTTTTTTGTTCTTTATCGCCTGACTTACCATGCCGGCCAGCTGCTTTTCAACGGAATGAACCGGGCAGGCTTTACGCTTCTGGTAAAAGCACAGTTGGTTGCCACCTTGCTTTTGCGCCAACACCGTGGCTTGACGACTCTGATCAGTCAATACATTGGCATCGCTGACGGTATCACTGAGAATAACCGCTCCTATTGACAGTTTGACCGGCAACAGATGTTGATCAATGACAGTATATTCAGCTGTCACGGCTGCCAGCAAACTGTCCACGAGTGTGGTAATGCCCTGTTCTTTCCCTTCCTGAAGCAGGGCGGCAAAGTTTGCCCCCCCCATGCTGGTCACATGGTGCATGGCATCAAGATGTGATGTTATCTTTTTCGCAACCGATTTAAACAGTTTCTGGCTAACCTCTTTCCCATGCTGTTCATGGGTCGCTTTCAGGGTTTCCAGGTGGAGAAAGCATAACGTTGACTTTCCCTTACCTTCTACTGCCCTCTGAATAGCTATAGCCAGCGCCTGATCGAACAATTTTCGGTTAAATAGTCCTGTTTCCGGGTCCGGCGCTGACTTTTCCAGGGTTTTCTCCACCCCGTCCTGCTCACCTTTTTCCCCATTGAGCCTAATCTGCAGGCTGAGGGTAAACTCACCATTAAATGATGTCGGGGAGATCACTATGGAAACAGGCACTTCTGAGCCATTGTGAGCGACTAAAGGACATTGAATGACTGCCAGTGCCTGACCACTTTCTTCAACCCCCATCAGAAACGCTTCTACATCCTGCTGATCTTTGGTAATGATCAGGTCCCTGAAGAGTTTTCCTTCCGGGGATTCCTCTTCCGGAAGCCCCAGCATGTTAATCAACGCAGTGTTAGCAAACCGTATTCGTCCATGATTAATGTATACGACCGCATCAACCTGATCATCCAGCAATAACCTGCGCTGTTTTTCTGATTCGTGCAGGGCAACACTCATGCGTCTGTGGTGCCGCCTGACCGTCAGGTCTTCCAGCTCTTTCAGGGCAACCGTCAAAAGATATTCATCATGCCCCGGAGGGATAACGGCACGTGCTCCCATTTTCATCAGGGACAGCTCATCTGTTTGATCATCCGGGATCGCCAGAACGATTCCGGGCAAATCAACATCTTTCTGATTAATGTAATCAAATATCTGAGAATGACTTAAGGGTTCAGGGGGCTCTGCCATCAACAGCAGATCCCAGTGCTGCTGTCCGGACGTGGCATCGGCAAGATCATCCAGAGAACTGATCTGATTGGCACGAGTAGAATAGCCGGCCTCGCGGAAAACATTCAAAAATGATTCTGCTTCCCTGGTTGATGAGTCAATGATTAAAAAACGAATTGGATCCTTGTTACCCGATGCCATGGTTATACTTTCCCTGTTGATCTTAGAAAGCTATCGGCGCTTACCTGCTGAATTATATAGCGCTACTATCATCGATAGAAATTCAGGAAAGTTTGCCAGCCGTGGCTATTGAAGGCCATGCTGTCATCAGCAGGTTGCTCCGTATAAACAGCCCCGTTCATTGAAAAATCGTCCTGCCGATACGCTTAACATGAAATACATCACTCCCCCCTCTCAATGATGATTGAAGCCTATGGCAAGGAGCTTGGCTGAATGAACTCTGTTTTACCGCGTATTTTAATAGGCCTGGCCGTATTAATCTCATTTCATGGGATTTCGGCTGATGAACCTGTTGCCGAGGACGCCATCGAGTTTGAACGTATTGATGTGTTATTTTCAACAGACACAGCCGGAATCATTGAGGCATACCAATGCCGATCCTGCCCGGCAAAGGTTTTTCAGTTTGATGCCCAGCTGGTTGTTCACAACATTGAAGGCGCTACACTGTTTGAGCAACTACAAAACGTGGATGGAAAAGCGGGAACGGTGACCTGGCTGCAAGGAACAACCCGTGCTGCAAGAATATTCATGTACTAATACTTTTCACAGGGATTGTGAAACCCATGAGATCTACTTTAAAAGTCATATCTATTGCTCTTCTTGCCAGCCCTCTATTAGCCAAGGCTGAGGATATTGACTTATTTGTTCAAGAGCTGGATGCCGCAGTTCGAAGTAATGTGATTTTTGTCATGGACAATTCCGGCAGTATGAGAGCCATTGCCGGCACCCGATCCGGCAGAACATTCACCCGGATGACTGCGGCCAAAGATTCCATGACCCGGTTTATCTCAACGGCTGAGAACATCAATCTTGGGTTGATGAGTTTTAACGCCAATAGGCAGGGAGGCAAAGTCGATCTTGCAGCCCAACCGATAGAAGACAAACGCACTCAAGCGTTACAAATTGTGGCCGGCTATCAGCCCAATGTAATAGCGACTCCAATGGTAGAAACTCTCTACGAAGCCTTCCGTTATCTGAGAGGTTATCAACCGTACTATGGGGGTTCATCCAGTACGTCAGAGGCTTTGTCCGGCGGACGTTACAAGTCTCCGGTTGTTAACGAGTGCCAGAAAAGCAACATTATCTATTTTACCGATGGCTATCCGTGGCGGGACGGCAATGCCAACCGTCTGGTTCGTGGCTTGTTAAGTGGCAGGGCTATGCCTTCTTCCCTGAATCGCTACTGCAACGGTGGCGAATCAACCAGTGCAGACAGTTGCTTCGATGAGATGGCCTGGTATCTGTACAATACCGATATGCGCTCGGACCTGAGTGGCAATCAAAATATTAAGATATTTACCATCGCTGGCTTCGGCAGTGCTCCGGATGCACTCATGCGCAGTGCTGCGCAAAATGGCGGTGGAGCATTTTACAGCGCCCTGGACGATGTCCAACTGGATAACGCTCTGGCAGACATCATGGTAAAAATCCGGGCCTCTGCCACTACCTTTACCTCACCAGGAACCAGCACCAACGCTTTCAATGCCCTCGAAACGTCGGATGACGTTTATTACGCACTGTTCAAACCAATCGATGGCAACCGCTGGAAAGGTAACCTCAAGCGTTACCGACTGGGGGATGACAACCAGATTTATGATGCCGATGGTCAGCTGGCTATTGACCCTGATACCGGATTTTTCAAGGATACGGCCAGAAGTTTCTGGAGCAGCAGTAAGGATGGCGGTACGGTAGAGGCGGGAGGAATGGCAGAAAACCGCAGCCAAAATGCTCCGGCCTTTACCAACCTGGGGGGCGATACCAATCAGGTACTTTCAACAACGCAAAACCGTTTTCATGAAAGTAACTGGGGCATCACTCAGGAAAAACTGGGGGTTCTGAGCAGTAATAACAGGGATACCATTATTCGCTGGGCTCGTGGTGTGGACGTGGATGATGAGAACACCAATGGCTCTACCACCGATGACCGGGACACGGTCGGTGACCCTCTGCACACACAGCCACAGGCCATTTCTTACTTTCCCAATGATAAAACCGTGTATTTTTCCACTAACGATGGCTTTTTGTATGCCGTCAATGCTGACGATGGAACTACTGAGTTTTCGTTTATCCCGGATGATCTGCTTGACAACCTGGCCCGCTATCGGGGCATCGAAGATAATACCTGGAGTATCTCTGAAACCTTTACTGTAACCGGGAGCAGCAGTTACACAACCCGAATGTACTTCAGGCGAGTACTGCAAGCTGAATTTGCCCTGGGCTCCGGATCTCAGACCATGGAAGTCTCGTCTGGTCGTTATGATATTCTGGAAAGTTTAGGGCAATTGATTCAACGGCAGGTCAATGTGACCAATGGCGGTAAAACGCTGCAGGTGTCAACGGATGGGGTCAACTGGGGGGAATATGAGCTGACGGTTACTCACGGTTTTTTCACTAATTTCGGAACACGTGTTCAGTATGTTATTCCTGAGCCCAGAGATGAACAGAATAAAATTTATGGCCTGGATGGTCCAATAACTGCCTGGGTAAATGATGCCAACGATAACGGCCAAATTCTTCGATCCAATAACGGCACCCCAGAACCGGGAGAGCATGTCTATCTCTATCTGACCATGCGCAGGGGAGGCACTAATGTCTATGCACTGGATGTGACGGATAGAACAAACCCTAAATTGAAATGGGTGCTTCGTGGCAATACCAATAACGGGGGCAGTACTGATCGCGACTTCGGGCTATTGGGTCAGACGTGGTCTGCGGTAAAAATGGCAAAAGTGAAATGGAAGGGCAGTGACCGGAATGTGCTGCTTTTTGGCGGAGGTTATGATCCCTCCATTGACTTTGCAGGTGTGGACTCAAGCGTGGGTAAAAACCTTCTTTTACCCAGCTGGCAGACAGATAATGCCACTGAGGCAATAGAAGCCCTGCCCGCGTCAACTTACGGCAGTGGCCTGGGATCGGATATTGCCCTCGAAATGGAAGCAGATAGCGAAGATACTGGCAATATTTATCAGTACATTAACGCCAGCCATGGTGATATTGTTCGGATCACTTTTGACTACTCAGCACGAGATAGCGATCCGGGCATTGGTTCTACGCTCTACGTGTACTTTGGCAATCAATGGCTGGATGTTCTCTCCAGGCCAGCCCACGGATGGTTCCGGTATACGTACGATGTCGTTGTCGATCAGCATAATCCAAGACTGGAATTTCATGCTCAGGACCCCAGAGGCAACAACAGTCAGGGTGGTATCATCAATTCCCAAACGATTTCAGCGGTCAAGATAGCCTCTGCCAGTAGTCAGTCTTCCTCATTAGCGGGCGGATCCAGCCTTCCACCAAGTGGTATGGGCAATGCCGTGTTTATGGTGGATGCAGAAACAGGAGCACTGCTATGGCGGGCGTCTGACAGTGGTTCCAACCTGAATATCGGCAATATGCGATACAGCATACCGGCAGACCTTACTCTGGCAGATATCGATCAGGATGGTTTGACAGACTATTTTTTTGCTGCAGATACCGGTGGGCAAATCATCCGGTTCGATATCAATGAAGCCAACTCCGGCGCCAGTAATTTTGCCCGTGGCGGGGTAATCGCCAGTATTTCCCAACCCTCTGCCACGGAGGCCCGACGCTTCTTTCAGTCACCGGATGTCAGTGTTTCATCGACCGCTGAATATCTGAATATTGCAGTGGGTACAGGGCTTCGACACAGTCCGCTGGATACGTCTGTCGATGACCGCATGTATGTGTTCCGTGACCCACATATTTATGAGCCACCGACCAGTTATAACTATGACAATGGCTCGGTGATAACAGAATCTTCTTTATACGATGCCACATCAAATGTACTTCAGGAGGGCAGTAGCACCCAGAAGAAGGCGGCACTGAAAAATCTTAACAACAGGAATGGCTGGTTTATCAGACTAGAGGAACCCGGGGAAAAAATTCTGAGTAATGTGAAAACCTTTGGCGGGCTCCTGCTATTTAACTCTTTTGCGGTGAATACCTCTTCGAGCAGTGCCTGCTCATCAAACCCGGGATTAAATTACTTCTACGCGCTGGATATTGAAAATGCCGGATCCCTCCTTAATTTTGATAACCCTGGCAATGCCGGATCACTGAATAAGTCTAATCGGAAGACACAGCTTAAACACTCTTCTCTGGCTCCGGATCCATCCATCATCAGCAGAGGAAATAAGTCTGAAGTCTGTGTAGGGACTGAATGTTTTCAGGACACACTGAAAGACATCGGGTTGATCCCTGTGAGTCGGCAATACTGGAGAGAGAGGCGCTGAACTGGTTTTCCTGATAGGTATAGCAGTGTTTACGGCAGTGGTATACCTATGCATTTTCTACTAATCCCGGAAAACGATTAGCGATTAGTACTATTAAAATTGGTAGATATTAAGAGCTGCACATTACAGCCAGTGGCTCTGAGGTGTGCGCACGCCACGGCTGTTCAGAGTCATATCGCCATCTGCTGCCTGCTCCCCCTGCGCCACGGCAGTTAATTGCACGCAACGCTCCAGAGGTTCTGAAAGACACTGGGCTGCCTGTATCTGGTAAGTGCCATTTTCAGACTCAACAGGGCTTGCGGTGTCAAATCCTAAATCAGCCAGATCAGCAGAGTATCTTAACGTTTCAGTGTAGTACCGCTCCTGCTGCTGCATGACGTTCAACAGCATGGCAACGCCCTCACTTCTTCTTGACTCGGTTACGTATTGACGATAGCTGGGGAGCATAATGGATGCCAAAATGCCAACAATGACCATAGCAATCATCAGTTCAATCAGGTTGAAACCTTTATTAGCCTTATTCATCGGTTCTCTCTCCAGAACTGTCGGATAGTTGGTTTCATTAAGATGTCCCCCCCTTTGCCGTTACATAAATAACGCCAAGAGTTTGATCAGACTTCGCCCCTGTGCCATCAATGGTTGCTTTGCTGTTTAATTCAAAAGACATGCCCATAAAATTGTTAACGCTGAAGCCCGGTGGGGGAGCCACCCGACCAATAAACCGAATAGTGACGTCCTGTTGAACCCCGGGGGCATTAACCAGCGGAGTCAGGTTTTGCACCCCACTTAAAGCGACAGTAAACATTGAGGGATTTTGCTCCAATTCAGCGAGCTGTGCCTCTAACTCACTGTAAGCAACTTGATATACCTGTATGGTGCGTTGTTCATTACCGACTGACACCTCTTCCAGCATAGCCATTTCCATAACAAAGAGACCGGAAAAGGTCATAACCATCATGACGATCATGACGATCAGTAAAAAAGATCCTCTCTGTTTTTTTCTTCCTGAACAACCTTTCATAATTACAACCCTGTATTGTTCAAACGAATGGCAGTGCTATACATGTACCTTGGCGTCTGGTCATTCAGTGGCATATTCCCACTGTTGAGCAGGTTATACGTTCTGGTTCTTTGATCAAAAACACGTGATGGCTCACCGGCACTGACCAGAACACCAACACGTATACCTAAAACCTGTCGCCAGTCTGCAACTGCAGACGCAGTAACATACTGATTAATCATCTTTGTTCCCGCTGGAGCGGTGCCGTATACTACCTGAAGACGCTCAACCCCCTGAACCACTGCCTGGGCACTGCCCCGAGGGGTTCCAGTCAATGGATCATAGCCACGGCAAAACAAGGTACTGATGTTATTGTTTGCACTATCTTGATCAACAAAATAAACATCTGCCGTTAATGCGCCAGCAGTCACAACTGCTCCTGTACAGTCCTCAATTTGACCACTGTTAGGGTCTGGCATGGGCTCGTACTGAATCGCTATCCGGTCACTGTCTGTACCACCACCATCAACAGTACAAATCGTATCCCCTTCACACCTCCCTCGGTAGAAAGGCTGGATTGGGGACACTCCGGAGCCAGATCTGAACCCGGCTTTGCGAAACTCAGTACTCATGATATACAAGCTGTGACGTCCGTTTTCCTGGGCGGTAGCAATAAACTCATTCACATTAGCAGAGCGACTATTACTCACCATTAACTGCAAAGCACTGCCCGCAACAATCAGCCCCATGATAAAGGCCAGCATCATTTCAATAATGCTGAACCCCTTTTGATGATTGATTATGTCAGTCCCTGACATTTTTTAATTCCTGTTGTACCTGAACTCAACCAACTGACGATCAGCAAGAGCACCTTGCTCTGCTCTCCTTGAACCCCAGGAAATCTGAATCCTGACTTTATCCGTCGGTCCGCAGGAAGCATTACATTCAATTTCGATTCTCGGCTCGATAATGGTATTTACGCTGCTGCACATCAAATCATGGATATCAAACTCCGCCATTTGATCTGAACTACAGGTAGAACCTATACACTGAGGTGGTGCGGCCGGGCAGTAGGCGTTTAAATTGGCAGAAGCTCTCGAGGCAGCTGTTTGATATGCAGAACTTGCCAGCCCTGCCGGATTTAACTTCATTAATTCGGCAGCGGCATTGGCCATCCAGACCGCCTGCGATCGCTGGATTGCGTCATGATTCGTTTGAATGGCCTTAGTTTGCATGCCTGCGATAGCCATAACGCCTCCGACAAAAATCAGAACACCGATCATAACTTCAATAAGCCCAATGCCTTTTTGCCGAATCAGCCCTATTCGCCTTCCTGAGTTAAATAAAGCCGCAAGTGAAAGCGAACCTGGTTGAGCATTTATGGGCTTGGTATGGTCGGTAATAAACACTTCACACCCTCCCGCTTCCGAATTAAACCCGATCCTGAAATATCCACCAGCCGCTGTTCCATTGGTCTTTTTGGTACAGAGCATAAAGTGAAGGTACCCTGACGATCCGGACTGCCTCGGGGCCTGAAGTTGAGAAGCGGAACACTGCCACTCCAGGTAATCTCTACCGGGCTGCTGGCCGGGTTATAAACACGAATAATCTCTTCACCCGGGTCAATGCTGTTGTTCCCGTTGTTATTAACAAAAATGACCCAGCCATCTGCCCAGTTCGTCCCAGTCTGGCAAGCCGTTCCTGAGATGGATCGACAGACACTGACGGTCTCAGAACGCTTAATCGCTTCACTTCTTGCCAGAACGGCACTGGAATAGATTCGCTGATTCACATAATCAAGTTTGAACCCTTCAGCAATCTGCCCCATGGGGGCCACCAGATTGACCATAATGGCGATCAGGACAACCGTGATCATCATCTCTACAAGCGTGAAGCCACGGTTGTCTTTATGGTTTAACGTTGTATGAAGAAATAACAAATCCACCCACTTCCCTGTCGAGGACGCCTTTCTTTAAATCTAGGTGTGTGGATTAAACAGACGATCAGAAGTCGATAGACGGTACAAAAATAAGGATAAAAACTGGAAGTCGTCAAAATCCGTGCCTTATTTCCAGCACGCTTCCGGCGCCAGAACGCCTAAATGATTCACAGTGAACTGTGTGCAACCTGAATCCGTTGCCTGGACACCATTACTCAGCGCAGTCGCTGTCAGGGTATATGAGGAGTTGTCTACTTCAACACTCAGGGTGTAATAACCTTCAGGAGAGCCACTGCCACCGAGCTTATCCATAGAGTCCGTGTAGGTATGGTTAACGGAGTACCAGCGCTCCTGGGCAGCCACAGCTGCAGTCAGGGCGGCCAGGGCATCGCTGCGTCGAACTTCATACATATATTGGCTATAAGTGGGATAGACGATACCGGCCAGAAGACTAATAATGGCGACAACAATGATCAGCTCCGGTAATGAAAAACCCTTTTTATGACTCTTTATCAGTGGCTCACTGGTATTCATATCAATCAATCCATGGAATGCTGAAAATCTGCCACCAGCTCTGTCGTCCTTCCGAGCTGAAATGGTAATTAAGGTTTGTTGCCGTAATACTGCCTCCAGCACCCTGGGTCACTGCCGTCAACTTGCCTTTTTCCCCCTGATGGATCACCGGTGAAGAGGCATATCCAATCCCCAGACTTTCATTGTTCAGCGAACGCTCAAGCTCCAGGCTATCCACGTGTAAACTTCCCAGAACGGGACCCGGAGATGCGGTACCGGTCAGGTAATGAACGGCATAGAGTGAGCTTGTACCATCACTGGAACAACTGTCTGCAGGTGGACGGTACTCTGTAAACAGGATTTGGGAGAACAACCTGGCTGCCCTATTAACGCTTCGCCCGGATGGGTCAGAGCCATCAACACTAAGAGGCAGCTTCCACCCCCCCTGCTCAGCGACCACCGCCTGTAAGGTGCCAAAACTATTGATGGTTTGGGAACCTAGCGTAAATGGCGTATAGGTGGAGCCAGACTTCTGCCGGACATCGCCATTGGTAAATACTGCCACATCACCCACATTGACCAGACTACTCTGGCTTACGGATGCATAGGTAAACTGCCTGGAGCTGTTCAACGGTTCCTGAACACCATAAAAATAGTTGGCCTCAGTACTGCGATTGTCACCATTGGTCATCAGCCGCCCTGTTCCAGAGTAAACCCAGAAGCTGTTTTCATCAGTCACCGTCATGGGCGGGGCCATAATCGGCTGCCCGGCATCCATAAGCACATTTAAACTGGCGTTGCCCAGCGCCGATGTCAGCCTGAGCCGCATCAGCTTCCCACTCAAACTGACACCCCCGGTCTCAACCGTGCCGAAGTAAACGGCATCATCCTGGTAGTCCCGGTCCCAGTCTTCAGCAATCATATCGCCTGCATAAGCCTTGGAATAAGAAGTCTCCAGAGGGTCAAAACCGGACACAAAATCCTTATTACTCAAATCATAAATAAAAACCCGTAGATTCTGATCCGACGTTCCCTGCTCCAGGGCTGATCTCAGGGCAGTAGAGCTGCTGCCCGCTGGTCCGGAGCCAAACACCAGGTACCATTCGTTTTGTAGCGGATTGCTCCAGTCTGTCTCGCCATTAACATCAGTGCCTGCTTCCCGCCTTTTAACCAAGGCAGGCCGTGAGGTTGTGAAACCCAGATCAGCATGGGTAATTTCAGCCAACAACGCTGGTGGTTGTTCAGGGTCAGTTATGTCCAGCACGACCCAGGCAGAACGCATGGTGCGACTTTGGCTGTCGATAGTGACATCAATGTTACCTCCACCCAGTCGCATACCCACCACCAGAACCGTTCCCCAGCCGCCAGGGTGAGTGCTGTCATCAGGAAAGATATTGGCATCGAAGACCAGGGGCTCTGAATCCATGTAATACACATGAGGATAATCGGTCTCAGTGAGCCAGCGGAGATGTGGCAACAGGTTCATGGGTGCATAGCTCCAGAGTTCAGCCCCCAGTGGATGCTGCACCTCACCATTACTGGTTGTGCGCTCATAACGGTAGGAACTCTCTTCCCAGAACCCGCCATTAAAGGCATGAATCAAACCATCGTTGGCACCGACATAGAGAACATGCCGCCGATTAAGGTATTGGTTGCGAAAAGTTCGATAGCTGCTGTCATTGTAATAGGCGTCAAAACGGCTATCGGGTGCTGCCACCAGTCTGGGGGTTGAATGAACGATATCCCCAAGGCGCCAGACATCATCAATACCATCTTCATCAAAATCGATGGTACGGGAACGGGTCCCGGTCAGTTCTTCTCCCCGAACATAGTTAACGACTGTAGTGACTTCACTGGCAATTACCCCCAGATAACCTTCATTTCCAGTAAAGGTTGAAGGCATAAAAGGCAGCTGTTCGCCATCATCCACCTGCTGATTATTATTGATATCCAGCCAGGTCAGCATATGTCGGCCACCGGAGGCGAGCGCATTATAGGTTCTCTGGTTGGTCAGGTCAGTCAATAAGGCCAGCTGTTCCCTGGCATCCCAAATCGTTTCCAGCGAAGCCAGTGATTTCAGTGAGCCGTCTGCTACCGTGGTGACACCAAAGTCGTCAGAGGTGTAGCGCTGGACCATTGTCTGGCCTGCATTCGGATCAAAAAACAGATCAACGATTTTATCTGAGCTGTAGTCGTCCAGTTGGGCATTACCGTTGCCGTCTTCCCGGATATGGCCTTTGCTATCGATAAACAGGGAATACAGCAGCCCCCCCCAGCGGATGGATTTACCATCAACCTCCAGGCTGGGTTGAAACAACGCCTGATAAACGGCACCGGTTCCCGTTGAGCTATTGGCAAACAGGGCCGCGTTGGTGGCCGAAGATACCCGGCTCGAAATATCGGATAGAACCTGTTCAAGCTGCTCTGCCAGCAACGATGGATTCCGGGAGAAAAAGGAAGTTATCCGGAAGACCATCAGAACCAATCGCTCCCGTTTCATTATCCCTGTTATCCCACTCCCTGTAGTCATTTGCCTCTGGAGTGCCATCACCATCCAGGTCAAAACCGGGCGTCTCATCACCATCCAGGTCAATAAAGCCGCCATATTTGGCGGCAAACCATATGGGCTTGGGTAATATTATTGCAGCACTTCCAACCACTGCATCAAAGATTCTTGTAACAGCCGTTCCCTGCCCCTGAGTGGTTGCTGAGCCGGTATCTTCGGCTAAAGGAATCTGGATGCCATCCTGTGAAGTGCCTGTAACCGTGTAGGAATACCAGGTTTCAGCGCCGGCATTCTTGGCTTCCTGGCGGACTGATATCTGAACCTGAGATGGTCCAATGGCTGGCGAACAGGCGTCACCTATACAGTACTCAATACTTGAGCTGGCATCGTAGTCATAGTCATTTCCCCAGAGAGAGTCTTCCCAGGTGAAGAGAAAGCGCCCGCTTTTAGCATCCGCTGACAGATAGTCCACCACCACATCCGTCAACGAACATTCACTTCTATTGCTGTGAGCCTGACAGACTGGCTGAAACGTGACAGTTTTTCCGCCGACATCCAGAGAGAATGACGGGATATTTTCACTCACCTGAATTACATAGCTTTTAACCGACTGAACACCACCAAGGTCTTCCCGTAAGTCAGTTTTACGACCATGCCATGCCAGTCCGGCAATCTGAAACCCGCCCTCAAGTTGAGGGAGTTCAGGGCAAATCCCCCGAATATCTGAAAGCCTGGATATTTCAGCCTCCTCACATTGCCGGTCTCCACCATTTTTATCAACCAGATAGGTTCCCGGAAAGCTGACCGCTGGATTCGTAGCTGCCTCAATAACCCCGACAGCGTCGGTAAGACTGTGGACGCCTGCAGACCCATTAATCCCGGGAACATCATTGGCAGCGCCAAACTGGTCAGCATCAAAGGAATTCAAGCCGGTGGAGAGCAGAATGATGGAGCAGTTAGCACAGGGGTTGTCCGAAGTCTGCGGAGATACCCAGTCCACGGCACTAATTCCGGGAACAAAATAGTCATCATCATCGCTGTAATACTGGTTCGAAGGTGATACTTTGCCGGAAAAGTAGCGCAGTGCCTCCAGGTACATCTCGGCAAGGGGATTCCCCCAGTTACTGCAATGACGGTCGGATCTCAGTGCCCTGGCAAGCCCGCCCCTGAAAGTATCCACTTTAATTCCATAGGTACTGCAATCCAGATATTTGCTGCTGCTGAAACTGTATTGGGCAATTCGGAACGTATTAATGTGGTGAATAATGCCGTTCACACTGCTGTTGAACTGCCCGGTTGCGAGAATAACTTCATCGTCACTGGCATCCTCATTTCCCGCTAACCGGGCAATATTCTGACGAAGGACCCCACCGGCAATGTTGTTATCATAACCTCCGCTGATCAGACCAAAACGAATACCGCCACTCTCCCCATACTTCTGTAACAGCCCTGTCGGTTTACTATTGCCAGATGGGTAACGCTTGCAGCGATCTTCATTACTGTCGTCTTTGCCACTGACACAGCGCTCAACGTAGACACTATTTTCGGCCAAAACCTGACTATATGACGGGCTGTTGGGATCACTGGAACTCCATTGGCACTGCCTGACTTCAGTGGATGCCCAGCGAGGCCATCTACCTGACGTAACTCTGACGACCGGAGTACCATTCTCGCTGGCTGCAACACTGCAGAGGCTGATATCGCCATCGGTATAGGGCGTGAAATTTTCTGTTGGAACACCAGAAACACTGCTCTTGTACACTTTAACAAATGCATGGACATCCCTGGGGATATAGGCTCTTTCCAGAATGGTCTGACTGTTACTGTCAGTGGAACGTTTGCCGCCAAACAGAACAGTGCGAATAACATCCATCCGTGTCATGGTGGCCCAGTTCAGAAAGTTACCACTCCATGGAGCCTGAGCGGTGGTGCAATAATGCCCGTGCTCACCGGTAGCTTCCTCTACTGGTGAATAACGTCCGGAAGCGTATTGATAACACCAGTTACTGTCGAAGTACCCCAGATAATCAAAACTGTCCACATAGCTGGTATCCAGCCGGCCATCCGAATCCAGGTCCGTATAATCACTGTACGCTTTTTTAAAAAGTTCATGATCAACGGACATCACCAGCATAACCAATGGTTCCGAGGTGTTACTGATCAAGGGGGGCGTTGCTGCATAATCACTGGACACTGCTTCAGCACTGGCCCTGAAAGAAAGCAGCAACAGCAGTCCGGACAACATGACCTGCCTGAAAGTAAAACCATGTGAGGTATATCGATCCATGATCACCTCCACTTCCCTGTTAGAATTCCACCGCTAACTCAACATCAGCTGCTTTTTTTATACGACGATTGAAGCATTACCCGCGAATCACCCGAACCGCCGGTAGCCAGAGCGGTAATCCGATAGAACTTAGCCCAATCCCCACGATTGGCCGGGTCTGGTAACGGCCCAGAGGCTTCTTTGGCGATATAGCAGCGAAATTCAATAATATATTTGGCCTGAGCCGATATACCGCTGATGGAAACTGTCGTTACTCTGTGTCGACCGTTATCACTCCACAGGGTGCCAGTTAACCATGGCTCGGAAACACCCGGGTCACAGCTGCCAATATCGTCAATGTCGTTTCCGGTAAAACAGTACCCATTGTCACAATTTACGCCAAAGCCGGATAAGGCCAGTTCATTGTCGGCAATAAAATTTTCTGCCTGTTTTAACGCAGCCTCTGCGGCATAAAACGCCATCTGCTGGTCCTGATAATTACCACTCATCTTCTCTTCAAGCGTTGCCATTTTTACTGCGGTCAAACCAGCAACGGTAATAACCAGCAACATCACAAGGCTGACCAGCAATACACTTCCTTTCTCGTCTATTTCTGAGCTCAGTAAACTTCTTTTCCGGAAAGGTACAGTGCTTTGCCTGATTCTTGATGTAGTTAAAAAATCACCCATCATAGCCCACGATTCCTTAGCTTAATGGTTTTCATAAAGCTCCGGCGAACATAGAGATCATTGGGTAGCACACGCTGGCCGGCAAAGAAATAGGCCTGAGCTTCCGGGGCCACTTCAGTGAAACTCCGAGCCAGCAGTTCAAGCTTGATGGTAATGATGCGCCGCCACTCATCGCTGTAGGGCGTTATTTCACCGGCTGTCATATACCGGTTGGCAACCCCGTCATTGTCACTGTCCAGCCCATAACGAATGCTTAGCCCTTCAATACCTTCAACCAGCGCTTCTGCATTAATACTGTTGCCACTGACGTATTCACCCGCCAGTTTCCGATACAGTACAGGTACGTTATTACTTTCCCTCAGATAGAAAGCATAAGACTGCAGTGGTACCAGTCGTGATCCCTGATGGTTGATATTGCCGGAATCAACAGTACTGCCATGGCAACTGAAGTTACCCTGTAACTGACTGATACAGTTATAAAGGCTGCCACTGACGGCAGCCGGATGCGTTACAACTCTGTTGCTTGTTTCAACCCCTGCCCGGAAGATGGAAACCTGTCGACAATCTGATGAAATCAGAGCCAGAAGATCACCTTCATCCTGGCTTCGGCTTTCAGCCAGTGTGACCGAAGCAATGCCTGTATTATGGCCACTGACCAGGGTGGACTGGTTGCTATCAACGCTGTGGATAATAATGGCTTCAGAGATCGCATTACTGTCCAGCTGTTGTTCAACACTGTTACCGGAAGGAATACCCAGAACGCCTTTATCAAAGTGCATCATCCACTGACGATTATCGTTTTCAGAATAGAGTAAATTGGCCAGCTTTGCCTGGGCAGGACAGCCAGTATACGCCGCAGTATTGATACTTTGCCCCAGAATATCCAGAGCCAGCCGGCCATTTTCCTGAACTCGTGCCAGTTCATCCTGCAATGCCCACGATCGGCTGGATGCCAGCACCAGGTGGCCAACCCCGGTAAAAAGCACCAGCCCAAGAGCCAGGGCAATCATCATTTCAACCAGTGAGAATCCGTTCTCAATCCGTTTCATAGTATCCCCCGTAATACCACGTCACTCAGGGGAACCCTGTTGCCCATCTCCGGAAAACTGAGGCGGATGATATAAGTTCGAACACCATCGCTGTCCTGATAGGTAATTGAACCCTGGCTTCCCGGGATCTGACATCTCAGCTGAAACTTCCATTGCAGAATATCGTAAGCCGCCATCTCCTCTGGGCTGCAGTTTCCAGCCTCACAACTATCGGGGTAGCCACTTTCAACACATTGGCTGTACTCAAGATCATTTAATCCAACCTGATAACTTGCACCACTTTTAGCCAGATGGTTGTTGGCCTGAATACGATCCAGCATATCGGTAGCTAAAAAGGTAGCCTGTGATTGCACATAAGATGACTGGTTATACTGCAAACTACTACTATGCACCCCTGCCATACCAAGAATGCCAATGGTGATCACCAGCAGGCTGATCAGCACTTCAATCAACCCTACGCCCTGATTTTTTTCAGGACTTTTTTCATCACAATGGAAATCCTTCAGCCGCATGCTTCCCGCTCCTCCGTCCGGAGACGTCCTGTCATGCTGATGATAATCGCTTTGGCTTTGGCATCGCTGTTACTGCCCTGGTCACAAACCTGAAAAGTACCGGCTTGATTTGTCTGTCCACGACTATTGAATCGAAGGCTGTAACCACGATTCCACAAGATTGTGATAAGCGCTGATTGCTCTGTAACACGGCGAATCAACTGATCATTGTCATTCAACAGGCCATCGTCACTTGCATCCGTAAAAATGAGCCAGCCATGATGCCAGCCGGAGTTACTTTCATCACAGGTCAGGTCATCCACGGTACTGCACAATGTAACGGTCCGTTGTCGCTTGACAGCCTCAGACCTGGCCAGCATCAAATTGCCATACAGTTCATCAGCCACATTTTCGATCCGGTTGTTAACGATAAGGGTTTTCATATTGGGAGCAGACGCTGCAATCAAAATAGCTGCAATGGACAAGGAGACCAGTAACTCTATCAGAGAAACCCCCATTGCCTTGGAAGGACTAAACCGATGATAGGGAGAACGAGGAGGATGGCCTGACAAATGGTAGCGAGTGCCCTCATGCGCTTTATCAGAGCTGGCAACATAATTTGCTGAGTAACGATGCCCAACCATGTACTTCATTGCCCAATCCCTGGCACCCAGTTTGTTCGATAATTTACGATATCCAATTGCCAGAAGCTGTGTTCCATCTACATCTTAATCAGGCTTTCTGGTATAGACATCGCTTCTTTACCCAATTTTAACCCCGGAAACAGAAGTACCCGGATTTAATCTATTAAAGGTTCCTTTCTTTTGATCAATGGATCAGCAATCAACAAAAAGCCCAAAAATCCAGTTAGAAAAGCACAGACGTATTTTTAACCAACCTGTACAGTTCGTCGCTTTTCATCACCATTGATCGGCTTTTATTAGACGAATCACGCTTATTATGACCTAATTTTCTGCCAATTAGTTCACACCATTTGGCCTTGCCAATAGATAGAAAATGATCACAAACAGCAGTAAGGGATTTACCCTGCTTGAGTTAATGATCGCTGTTGCCATCCTTGGCATACTGGCAGCGATTGCCTACCCCAGCTTTGAAAGCAGCATACAAGACAATCGACTTACATCTCAGATCAACCGGATTCTGGCAGCTTTGCATTTTGCGCGCAGTGAAGCGGCAGCCAACAGCACCGCTATTACCGTCTGCAGCTCGAGCGATGCCACTACCTGCGATGGTGGTGATTGGAGTAATGGCTTTATTATCCTCGAAGACTCCGAAGTTTTGCAGGTTTTTGACGGTCTGGAAGCTGTCTCTTGATCACAAATAGCTACCTTGTTCTATCATTTCTCACTGATAAAACAGGTCATGCTTCCACTTTCTCCTAAACCATGGTCAGAACTAACTTTTGGATGTGCTGATTTGGGCGATACTCGACGTACAAAACGACTTGTCAAAGTTGCTGCCGAGCTTTCAGCTCATACCGGTAATTCTTTGTCATCTTCATGCGAAGGTTATACCGCACTGGTAACTGGAGCTTACCGGCTGATTGAGAATGAGGCCGTAAAGCCTGAAGCAATAGCTGAGGCAGGCTTTCAGGCAACTGCCAAAATAGGCCAAAATAGCGAGACAGTCTCGCCTACTTCTGGCTCTCGAAGATACAACAACCCTGGGTTATAAACATGCTGTCAGATCCGAGCTTGGTGATCTTGGAGGTCCTGAAGGCTCTAAAACCAGAGGATTCCACGTCCACTCTGTCTTCTTGGTTGATGCGGATACAGAGCGAAGCATTGGGCTTATTGATCAAGAACGATGGGTTAGAGAGGACGTTCAGCGGGGGAAAAAGAACCAACGTCGTCAGCTACCTTACGAGGGAAAGGAAAGCTTTAAGTGGCAAAGAGCCTCTGAAAACACAGAACAAAGGATGGGGGGTAAAATGCCTGACATCATCAGTGTTTGCGACCGGGAGGCGGATATATACGAATATATGCACTACAAACTGGATAACCGACAGCGGTTTGTTGTAAGAGCTACACAAAACAGAATCCTGGTAGATGGCGAACTCTTATTATTTGATTCCTTAGCTCAGACTGAAGTGTTGGGGAAATATACGATAGTGGTTCCTCAAAAAGGAGGTAGAAAGAAGCGAAAGGCAACGCTGCAGGTCAAAAGAAAGAAGATGACAATACAGGCGCCGCAAAGGCCAGGCGGCAGGCCGGAACCGGTAACTATGAATATTGTGTCGGCTGAAGAGATTGGCAATGACTCCGAAGACCGTTTGCACTGGGTACTATTGACAACTGAAGATATTGAAACATTCGAAGACTGTCGCTCTATCATTCGATTTTACGAGCTCCGATGGCGAATAGAAGAGTTCCACAAGGCTTGGAAATCGGGAGCAGGAGTAGAAAGGCTTCGTCTGCAATCTCCGGATAACATTGAACGACTTGCGGTCATATTAATGTTTGTCGCTGTCAGACTAATGCAAATCCGTGAAGCATTAATGTTACCGAATGACAGGCAGCACAAAGACAGAAAGCTTTGGAGTGAAAAAACACTCGCGAATGAGGTGGTCAGTGATGATGAATGGCAGGTTCTCTGGCTAACCTATGAAAAAAAAGCGTTGCCCGATAAGCCGCCAACAGTCACTTGGCTGCTTCAAACGATTGCTCGGCTTGGTGGTTGGGGTGATTCAAAGCATACAGGGCAGCCCGGCTGGTTAGTGGTATGGGAAGGCTGGGCGAAATTGCAGGATCGGGTAAAAACCTGGCAGATAGCCCGGCAGTTCAGCGCTGGAGAGATGTGATCAAGAGTCAGGGCTTCGGGAGAGGGAACTGTTTGATGCCTGCAGGCTCATAAGCTGAAGGCCTGCCATGCCAAGTAACCCGATGCTGAGAATTAAAACAGCAACTAATACTTCAATGAGCGTAAAGCCCTGTGCTTTTACTCTGGGCATACTGGTGTGCCTCCGGCTCTTGCCTGACCCGCCCCGTTTATCCAGATTCCCCTGGCAGGCCCTTCTTTGAGAGAGTTGCAAAGACTGAGTTGGATCGTTTCGGAGATTTGTCCGGCTGCACCAAATAAAACCTGGCCTTCTTCTGTGCCGGTAAGGGTGTTGCCACCTTCCAGACCTGACTCTTGATCACATCTCTCCAGCGCTGAACTGCCGGGCTATCTGCCAGGTTTTTACCCGATCCTGCAATTTCGCCCAGCCTTCCCATACCACTAACCAGCCGGGCTGCCCTGTATGCTTTGAATCACCCCAACCACCAAGCCGAGCAATCGTTTGAAGCAGCCAAGTGACTGTTGGCGGCTTATCGGGCAACGCTTTTTTTTCATAGGTTAGCCAGAGAACCTGCCATTCATCATCACTGACCACCTCATTCGCGAGTGTTTTTTCACTCCAAAGCTTTCTGTCTTTGTGCTGCCTGTCATTCGGTAACATTAATGCTTCACGGATTTGCATTAGTCTGACAGCGACAAACATTAATATGACCGCAAGTCGTTCAATGTTATCCGGAGATTGCAGACGAAGCCTTTCTACTCCTGCTCCCGATTTCCAAGCCTTGTGGAACTCTTCTATTCGCCATCGGAGCTCGTAAAATCGAATGATAGAGCGACAGTCTTCGAATGTTTCAATATCTTCAGTTGTCAATAGTACCCAGTGCAAACGGTCTTCGGAGTCATTGCCAATCTCTTCAGCCGACACAATATTCATAGTTACCGGTTCCGGCCTGCCGCCTGGCCTTTGCGGCGCCTGTATTGTCATCTTCTTTCTTTTGACCTGCAGCGTTGCCTTTCGCTTCTTTCTACCTCCTTTTTGAGGAACCACTATCGTATATTTCCCCAACACTTCAGTCTGAGCTAAGGAATCAAATAATAAGAGTTCGCCATCTACCAGGATTCTGTTTTGTGTAGCTCTTACAACAAACCGCTGTCGGTTATCCAGTTTGTAGTGCATATATTCGTATATATCCGCCTCCCGGTCGCAAACACTGATGATGTCAGGCATTTTACCCCCCATCCTTTGTTCTGTGTTTTCAGAGGCTCTTTGCCACTTAAAGCTTTCCTTTCCCTCGTAAGGTAGCTGACGACGTTGGTTCTTTTTCCCCCGCTGAACGTCCTCTCTAACCCATCGTTCTTGATCAATAAGCCCAATGCTTCGCTCTGTATCCGCATCAACCAAGAAGACAGAGTGGACGTGGAATCCTCTGGTTTTAGAGCCTTCAGGACCTCCAAGATCACCAAGCTCGGATCTGACAGCATGTTTATAACCCAGGGTTGTTGTATCTTCGAGAGCCAGAAGTAGGCGAGACTGTCTCGCTATTTTGGCAGGCAGTTGCCTGAAAGCCTGCCTCAGCTATTGCTTCAGGCTTTACGGCCTCATTCTCAATCAGCCGGTAAGCTCCAGTTACCAGTGCGGTATAACCTTCGCATGAAGATGACAAAGAATTACCGGTATGAGCTGAAAGCTCGGCAGCAACTTTGACAAGTCGTTTTGTACGTCGAGTATCGCCCAAATCAGCACATCCAAAAGTTAGTTCTGACCATGGTTTAGGAGAAAGTGGAAGCATGACCTGTTTTATCAGTGAGAAATGATAGAACAAGGTAGCTATTTGTGATCAAGAGACAGCCCGAAGCCAGGCGACCATTTTATCCTACGACCTGATAGAGAGGATGAGGCGTAACAGCAGTGTAGCCAATAATTACGAAGAACTTTTTAGTGATTTTCCAGATATTCCAGCATCTGGCGGCTGTTTGAAGACTGACTGTGGGCCGGCAAGTCTGGCGATAGACGATGTTACTCAGTGGAACGCTGAGCTTGAACGAACCATGCCCGGAGCTGGTGCCCGTTTGCAACAGCCAGAAGCCAGTGAACCTGAGTACACGCTGTTTATCGCCTGGAGTGAGAGTAATTACGGACAAAATAACAGCAATATGTCTTACGAAATCACATTTGAATTATGAACTGAAGTTACGCAGCTAACAGCTCTCTCAGCTGCCCCAACGAAGCTTTCAGCCCTGCCATATAGATTTTGGCTCTGAGCTGAAACCGTCATTCAGCACTCAATCTGAGAATTTCCCTACACCGGCTAAAATGTAAAAAATTCTCAGAATGAACATGTCCAATGCATCCTCATCAGTTCCACATTCAACGTATCGATCATATGGGTTTGGTTGCCGGTATGTGCAAAGAACTCGGTATCTCTAATCATCTGGATTCCCTGGTTCCTAACCAATCTGAACACCGGAATATTTCCTTTGGCGAAACCGTAGTATCAATGCTGCTTAACGGCCTTGGGTTCACTGCCCGCACGCTTCATATGTTCCCGGAGTTTCATGCTGATAAACCGCTGGATAAACTCATCAGGCCCGGTATTAAACCCGAACACATTAACGACAGTGTACTCGGCAGAGCCCTGGATCAGCTTTTTGAACTGGATGTAAGTGAGGTCTATTTATCGCTGGCTGTCAAGGCAGTGAATGTCTTAAAACTGCCGTGCAAGGCTCTGAACCTTGACTCAACAAGCTTGCATGTGGACGGCGTTTATAACAGCGAATCTGACGTCGACGAAGAAGATATGCACTGTATCAAACTCTGTCGTGGATACAGCAGGGATCATCGACCCGAGCTCAACCAGGCAATACTGCTGATGATGACGGAAAATCAGGCCGGTATTCCCGTTTTTATGAAAGCGTCCAGTGGCAACGTAAACGACAATAAAAACTTTAAAAAAGTCATCAGCAGCCATTTGAAATCCTACCGGGAAGCCCTGAATAATCGCTACCTGATTGGTGATGCAGCACTTTATACAACAGATAACGTACAGATACTTCATCAGCAGGGCCAGCAATTTATCACCCGGGTTCCGTCAAAAATCAAAGAAGCCAGAGAACTGATTGACAGTGTCGCTTCTTGTGAAATGACACCAGTGGAGGGTGCTGAGGGCTATGAGAGTCATGAAATGCTGTCAGATCATGCGGGTGTCTCCCAGCGCTGGATTCTGGTCCGCAGCGAGCAGGCTCGAAAGAGCGAACAAAAAACACTGCTGAAAAAAATGCTAAAGAAGTCTGAGAAAGAAGCAGAAGCGCTGACCAGTAAACTGGCCAAAAAAGCCTTCAAGTGTGAAACCGACGCATTGCGTGCGTTCGATGAATGGCAGTCAAAAACTATTTATTGTCAGGCGGAACCTGTCATTACTGAGAAACCCTGCTATACCAAGGTAGGTCGTCCGGAGAAAGGCTCTAAACCGGACAGTATTGAATATTATGTGAGCGGATATCCTTGGGTATCCGTTGACTGTCGCAAAGATGCAGAGTGTTCTCTGGGTTGCTTTGTGCTGGCGACGAATGATCTGGACGACAGTCGGCTGAGTACAGCAGAAGTGCTAAGTACTTACAAATCACAACAGTCAGTAGAGCGTGGCTTTCGGTTTTTGAAGAGCCCGGAGTTTCTGGTTTCTTCGCTGTTTTTAAAGAAACCGGAACGAATAGAAGCCTTGCTGATGGTGATGACGCTGTGTCTGTTAGTGTATGCGGCGATTCAGCATCGAATTAGGCATGAGCTAAAACGACAGAGTCGGTTTTTCCCGGACATGAAGCGGAAACCCTGCCAAAACCCGACAGCGCGTTGGGTGTTTTTCTGCTTTCAGGGTATCAACGTGCTATTGGTCGATGGACATGAAAAGCATGTGGTTGGATTACAAGAAAGGCAGTTGACTATTATTTCAATTCTTGGGCGACCGTATCAGGAAATTTATTCCTGATACGGGTGCTGAATGACGGGTTCAGTATCAGCAGGATGTTTTTCTGGTCCGGGGCCCCTGAACAATGCCCGGATGGGCTGCGCATCAGACCCCAGCCGCTCTGTCTCATAAACTTTGTAGACCATGCCAGCGGTGCTGCCCAAACTGTATAATAATGGGCAGTTTTCAGGGGAGTCACCGCTGCAGTTCGGAGGGATTATGTATTCGTCTAAGGATAAATTTCCCGTTTTTCCTTTGGGTGTAATCAGGTTGTGTACTTCCGGGCTGTCATCACAAGCGTATTGATCATCGCTCTGTTGGGGCTGAAACACAGCAAGTGAACGACAGTCAGATACCAGTAACACGTCGGTATTTGAATAACAAATGGCACGATCCAGCTCTATTTTTCCTGAATTATCAAAATTTTTAAGGCTCTTTTCGGGTTACAGACTGCTCTGCAATGAAAATTGGCCAAAGGCCTTGATATACAATGCCTTCAGGAAACTGCTGGCTAAATATTGCCAAGCCCTGCCACAGGAGGATTCCAGCCTGATTTATGAAATCAGCAGTCTGCAATACGAAAAGAGCCATTTTTAATTTCCACAGTTGTTAGTGTTGAGTCCATTGGACTTATTGTACGCATCACCTCTTCAGCTCTGAGGACGGCCAACGTATCACTTTGGGTCCCCCCACCTTCAGTCCCCGAGATTGACTCACTGTTGAAGTCGATCAGCGAACCGGGTGTTAATTCGGCATCCGACGGAACGCATACCCCCCTGAAACCGGCCATACGAACATCGTGTTTTATGATTTCCATGGCAATACGAGCACTGTCCTGAATCTGCATCAGGGCAGTATCAGCAGCACTTGAGCGAGTGCTGTCTACAAACATACGCATAACGCCAAGCATTATCAGGGAACTCAGGGTAAGGGCAATCATCAGCTCAATCAGGCTTAATCCTGATTGAAGGGTAAAAGAGGGTCTTGATGTCGGAGTCTTCATAACTCAAGTTACGCACCTTGCTGAAAATCAGCCATTATTGGTGGCATGAAAAATGATCTCATAGAACTTTATTCTGACTACCTGTTGTCGTCGTCTGGGAAGACCACTGCAACGGGAGTGTCAGAGCTTTTGGATAATGTCTACAGTCATGACCAATTCACCCGATTGCTTTCAAACAATGAGTTTACCAGTCGTGACTTATGGCTTTACGTTAAACCCGTCGTGCGACAGGTTGAGTGCAGTGATGGGGTTTTGATCTTTGACGATACGATTCAGGAAAAGCAGTTCAGCAAAGAGAATGCCCTGAACACCTGGCATTTTGATCATACGTAACTATTCAGCACTGAGCAAAGGCATATTACAGTAATTCCGAACAGCTCTATGAAGTGATTGATATATGTCCATTCCCTGTTTTCTGGCAGACGACAAATAGCTGCGAATCCGTGCAAACATAAAACCACCGTCTGCACTCCTGAAGCAGCCTGAGATTTTCTGCTTTAACTTGGCCATTCGAACATCCCGCTCACTGCCATTGTTATCGAAGGGAATGGTAAAATCTGACATGAAGCGCAGTGTCTCAGCCTTGAACTCAGTGAGTCGTTTGAAGAGATTGTAAGCTTTAGTATTCTTGACTTTCTTGCGCTTAAGCTCCTCTCGTTGCTTCTCCATATAGACGACTTCTTTCATTAGAGCCCGCTGAAGCAACCGGTCATAAATCTTCTCGATTCGTTCACAGACAACACTTGGCATCTGTAGCATACCTATGGTCTTAAAGCCCTTGCAGTAATGCCAGGAAAGCCTCAGTAGCTTCATCAATCGCAACGCCAGTTTGTGCTGTCCCTATCAACAACACCCAAAAGCTCCCTCAGGTGATGGGCATTGCAAAGTACGTGAGTTGCCGCATATGCAAAATAGGATTTCCAATGATCATGAACCAGAACGCCTGCAAATGTTAGCAGTATGCCCATCGTGTCCATGGCCTCACGACCTCGCTTTTCAGACAAGTAGTAGAGCGTCCATTGTTCATCCCGCATAACGTGTAGCCAGTGCAAAGAGCCCTCGGCCCGCATACCCGTTTCATCGGCTCCGGCAACAGACGATTCCCGCAAGGCGTCACGAATAACCTCTTCAGTAGAAGCCAGATTTTCATAGGTTCTGGCCACAAAATTGGCGACAGTGCCTGCACTTACACTCATTTTATAGAGAGTATTAAAATACTCTGACACGCGCTTAAAAGGCAGGAAATGGTATTGGTTAAGATAGACGGCCATAGCCTGTGTGGCTGAGCCATATTGTGCGGCAGCGGTAACACCTTCCGGGAATTCAGCCTGATTCCGACAACCACAAGTGCAGATTTTTACTTCAGCTCTATGGGCCGTTACTTCAAATTCACCCGGTCTCCCTGGTTCAAACACCTGTCGTTCAATATATTTGACCGGCTCACTATCAAGAAGAGACGCCTGACATTTATTGCATTCTTTAACCGGAAGGTACTCAATATAGTCAGGGATATCGACCTGTTTAAGACAAGTGCCCTGATGCCCTTTCTTTCCACCGGCTTTATTACCAGAAGACTGTCTCAGACTTTTAGGATTGGGTTTTTCATCCGATGGATCGGTACCTTTATCTGCGGAAAGGTCGTCAGAATGATCTGGAGAATTACTGTTTTTACAAGGTTTTTGATAACCATCAGACGATGGCGGCTTGCTGCTGTTTTGACTGTTCTTGCCAACCTTTTCTTCCAATTCTCGACATCGCTCTTCCAGACAGGCAACTCTCATCCGCAGCTCTGCATTCTCTTTCAAGAGAATCTCAGCCGACATAGTTGCGGGTAGTTCTGGAATCATGCTGGCGAATATTGTGGAAAAATGGTGCTTAAGAGGATGGTATAAAAATCAGAAAATTCCAGATTTATGTGGGGGTGCTGAACAGTTACGATCATACAAAAAATCGCACCGTGAAAGGTATAAATCTGCTCAATGCACACTACCATGCCGGAGATGCGTCGATTCCTGTCGCCTATAAATTGATCGAGAAAACCATCCTGTACACCGACTTGAAGACAAAAAAGGTAAGACGATATGCAGAGCAAACCAAAAATGAAATGATGCGGGAGATGCTGATGATTTGCTGCCATAACCAGCTTATGTTCCGCTATGTCCTTGCAGATAGCTGGTTTTGCTCAAACGACAATATGATGTTTATTCGACACGACTGTAATAAACATTTCCTGATGGCGATGAAGTCAAACCGCAAGGTATCCCTCAGTCTGGACGACAAATTACAAGGCCGTTCACAGCGTATAGATACTGTTGATTTTTCGTAACTGTTCAGCACCCCCACATAAATCTGGAATTTTCTGATTTTTATACCATCCTCTTAAGCACCATTTTTCCACAATATTCGCCAGCATGATTCCAGAACTACCCGCAACTATGTCGGCTGAGATTCTCTTGAAAGAGAATGCAGAGCTGCGGATGAGAGTTGCCTGTCTGGAAGAGCGATGTCGAGAATTGGAAGAAAAGGTTGGCAAGAACAGTCAAAACAGCAGCAAGCCGCCATCGTCTGATGGTTATCAAAAACCTTGTAAAAACAGTAATTCTCCAGATCATTCTGACGACCTTTCCGCAGATAAAGGTACCGATCCATCGGATGAAAAACCCAATCCTAAAAGTCTGAGACAGTCTTCTGGTAATAAAGCCGGTGGAAAGAAAGGGCATCAGGGCACTTGTCTTAAACCTGTCTCTTGATCACAAATAGCTACCTTGTTCTATCATTTCTCACTGATAAAACAGGTCATGCTTCCACTTTCTCCTAAACCATGGTCAGAACTAACTTTTGGATGTGCTGATTTGGGCGATACTCGACGTACAAAACGACTTGTCAAAGTTGCTGCCGAGCTTTCAGCTCATACCGGTAATTCTTTGTCATCTTCATGCGAAGGTTATACCGCACTGGTAACTGGAGCTTACCGGCTGATTGAGAATGAGGCCGTAAAGCCTGAAGCAATAGCTGAGGCAGGCTTTCAGGCAACTGCCAAAATAGCGAGACAGTCTCGCCTACTTCTGGCTCTCGAAGATACAACAACCCTGGGTTATAAACATGCTGTCAGATCCGAGCTTGGTGATCTTGGAGGTCCTGAAGGCTCTAAAACCAGAGGATTCCACGTCCACTCTGTCTTCTTGGTTGATGCGGATACAGAGCGAAGCATTGGGCTTATTGATCAAGAACGATGGGTTAGAGAGGACGTTCAGCGGGGGAAAAAGAACCAACGTCGTCAGCTACCTTACGAGGGAAAGGAAAGCTTTAAGTGGCAAAGAGCCTCTGAAAACACAGAACAAAGGATGGGGGGTAAAATGCCTGACATCATCAGTGTTTGCGACCGGGAGGCGGATATATACGAATATATGCACTACAAACTGGATAACCGACAGCGGTTTGTTGTAAGAGCACAAAACAGAATCCTGGTGGATGGCGAACTCTTATTATTTGATTCCTTAGCTCAGACTGAAGTGTTGGGGAAATATACGATAGTGGTTCCTCAAAAAGGAGGTAGAAAGAAGCGAAAGGCAACGCTGCAGGTCAAAAGAAAGAAGATGACAATACAGGCGCCGCAAAGGCCAGGCGGCAGGCCGGAACCGGTAACTATGAATATTGTGTCGGCTGAAGAGATTGGCAATGACTCCGAAGACCGTTTGCACTGGGTACTATTGACAACTGAAGATATTGAAACATTCGAAGACTGTCGCTCTATCATTCGATTTTACGAGCTCCGATGGCGAATAGAAGAGTTCCATAAGGCTTGGAAATCGGGAGCAGGAGTAGAAAGGCTTCGTCTGCAATCTCCGGATAACATTGAACGACTTGCGGTCATATTAATGTTTGTCGCTGTCAGACTAATGCAAATCCGTGAAGCATTAATGTTACCGAATGACAGGCAGCACAAAGACAGAAAGCTTTGGAGTGAAAAAACACTCGCGAATGAGGTGGTCAGTGATGATGAATGGCAGGTTCTCTGGCTAACCTATGAAAAAAAAGCGTTGCCCGATAAGCCGCCAACAGTCACTTGGCTGCTTCAAACGATTGCTCGGCTTGGTGGTTGGGGTGATTCAAAGCATACAGGGCAGCCCGGCTGGTTAGTGGTATGGGAAGGCTGGGCGAAATTGCAGGATCGGGTAAAAACCTGGCAGATAGCCCGGCAGTTCAGCGCTGGAGAGATGTGATCAAGAGTCAGGTCTTAAACAGGTCGATATCCCTGACTATATTGAGTACCTTCCGGTTAAAGAATGCAATAAATGTCAGGCGTCTCTTCTTGATAGTGAGCCGGTCAAATATATTGAACGACAGGTGTTTGAACCAGGGAGACCGGGTGAATTTGAAGTAACGGCCCATAGAGCTGAAGTAAAAATCTGCACATGTGGTTGTCGGAATCAGGCTGAATTCCCGGAAGGTGTTACCGCTGCCGCACAATATGGCTCAGCCACACAGGCTATGGCCGTCTATCTTAACCAATACCATTTCCTGCCTTTTAAGCGCGTGTCAGAGTATTTTAATACTCTCTATAAAATGAGTGTAAGTGCAGGCACTGTCGCCAATTTTGTGGCCAGAACCTATGAAAATCTGGCTTCTACTGAAGAGGTTATTCGTGACGCCTTGCGGGAATCGTCTGTTGCCGGAGCCGATGAAACGGGTATGCGGGCCGAGGGCTCTTTGCACTGGCTACACGTTATGCGGGATGAACAATGGACGCTCTACTACTTGTCTGAAAAGCGAGGTCGTGAGGCCATGGACACGATGGGCATACTGCTAACATTTGCAGGCGTTCTGGTTCATGATCATTGGAAATCCTATTTTGCATATGCGGCAACTCACGTACTTTGCAATGCCCATCACCTGAGGGAGCTTTTGGGTGTTGTTGATAGGGACAGCAATCAACTGGCGTTGCGATTGATGAAGCTACTGAGGCTTTCCTGGCATTACTGCAAGGGCTTTAAGACCATAGGTATGCTACAGATGCCAAGTGTTGTCTGTGAACGAATCGAGAAGATTTATGACCGGTTGCTTCAGCGGGCTCTAATGAAAGAAGTCGTCTATATGGAGAAGCAACGAGAGGAGCTTAAGCGCAAGAAAGTCAAGAATACTAAAGCTTACAATCTCTTCAAACGACTCACTGAGTTCAAGGCTGAGACACTGCGCTTCATGTCAGATTTTACCATTCCCTTCGATAACAATGGCAGTGAGCGGGATGTTCGAATGGCCAAGTTAAAGCAGAAAATCTCAGGCTGCTTCAGGAGTGCAGACGGTGGTTCTATGTTTGCACGGATTCGCAGCTATTTGTCGTCTGCCAGAAAACAGGGAATGGACATATATCAATCACTTCATAGAGCTGTTCGGAATTACTGTAATATGCCTTTGCTCAGTGCTGAATAGTTACGATTTTTCAGAAGATAAGCCTGTACAAGGGTGGATAGCAGGTGTCGATTTCCCTGTTCTGCTATACCGTCAGGTCTTTAAAAACAAAGACGGAAGCACAGGCATTCTCTATCTGGTTTGCAGCGATCTTGACTGTGATGCCGAGACTCTCAAGGCAATCTACGAGAAACGGTGGAAAGTCGAGGTCTTCCATAAAACGCTGAAATCGAATGCGTCAATGGCCAAGTCACCGGCGCATACTGTGAGAACACAGAGTAATCATATCTTTCTTTCAATTTACTCAGCCTTCAGGTTGGAAGTATTGTCATTGAAAGTAAATCTGAATCACTTTCAGCCGTCATTCAGCACTCAATCTGAGAATTTCCCTACACCGGCTAAAATGTAAAAAATTCTCAGAATGAACATGTCCAATGCATCCTCATCAGTTCCACATTCAACGTATCGATCATATGGGCTAAGTTACCGTTAATGGTTGGAAGCACCAATGTTCAGTAATTCTGCTGATCAACCGGCCAACAGTTAATTTTTTTGCTGCCGTCAGTTCTCGCCTCCAGGCCAGATAATGGGGAAGGTAACGAGTTGCAACCCCTTGGAATACGCCGCCAATCCAGCGTTTTAAATGACTGTGATAAGAATTTACAGTCTGGATGTGGTAGATGCCTTCAACAACATGTTGACCTGCTGATGTCACCAGCTCCTTGAAGACAAATCCAAGCTTGTCAGCAAGTTTTTCGTGAGCGAGGTGTGCATCCGCACAGACCGTGGCCTGTATCGATATGCGGCCATTTAAATGCCTGCACAATTCATTAGCACTTTCGTTTTCTAATACACCGTCAACGGTATTTCGATTACGGTCCCGAGCCACCATTACCGGGACTTTTCGGGCTTTGTTGGGATCATTACCCCGCTTTCGGGTTGGCCGTGGAAGGCCTTCTCTTTGCCCTTTGAAGGATTCACGGAAAAATGTTTCATCAAGCTCAGTAATGCCACAAAGCTCTTCTGCTTGATCATTATTAATCACTTCAAGAAAGCGGTGACGCCAGCGGAACGCAGTTTTCAAGTCAATGGCATTCTCAGCAGCAGCTGGTCGCAAGACCATAGAGTGAGTCATACCTGCGAGGTACTTGTTCCATTTTTCAGGGTGCCTGAGCCTTGCCAAAGGCGTTCCACTAAAGGCGTTAAACGTTGAGTCGCAAGTCTTGCAGTGGTAGCGCTGTCGGCCATTTCGTATGCCCCAGCGACCAACGCTATGGCTTTTGCATTTGGGGCACCTGGGGTTTTCGGCAAATTGGGCAAGTATGCTCTTTTCTACGTCAGGTGTTGCATTATCGTTATTGGGTATAGATTCACTGTAAACAGGTTCAGAGTCAGTGGTTTCTACTACCTCGGTAACCTCTATTTGAGTACTAAGGAGCGAGTTGTTAAGAATGTCTCGCTGTTCACTGGTTAATGTTGAAATGGAATCAATAAAATTCTGGAAGAGTTCAGATTGCATATCACTCCCCTACAACGTAGATTTTATGGGAGTTTAGCTGATTCAACCATTAACGGTAACTTAGCCGATCATATGGGTTTGGTTGCCGGTATGTGCAAAGAACTCGGTATCTCTAATCATCTGGATTCCCTGGTTCCTAACCAATCTGAACACCGGAATATTTCCTTTGGCGAAACCGTAGTATCAATGCTGCTTAACGGCCTTGGGTTCACTGCCCGCACGCTTCATATGTTCCCGGAGTTTCATGCTGATAAACCGCTGGATAAACTCATCAGGCCCGGTATTAAACCCGAACACATTAACGACAGTGTACTCGGCAGAGCCCTGGATCAGCTTTTTGAACTGGATGTAAGTGAGGTCTATTTATCGCTGGCTGTCAAGGCAGTGAATGTCTTAAAACTGCCGTGCAAGGCTCTGAACCTTGACTCAACAAGCTTGCATGTGGACGGCGTTTATAACAGCGAATCTGACGTCGACGAAGAAGATATGCACTGTATCAAACTCTGTCGTGGATACAGCAGGGATCATCGACCCGAGCTCAACCAGGCAATACTGCTGATGATGACGGAAAATCAGGCCGGTATTCCCGTTTTTATGAAAGCGTCCAGTGGCAACGTAAACGACAATAAAAACTTTAAAAAAGTCATCAGCAGCCATTTGAAATCCTACCGGGAAGCCCTGAATAATCGCTACCTGATTGGTGATGCAGCACTTTATACAACAGATAACGTACAGATACTTCATCAGCAGGGCCAGCAATTTATCACCCGGGTTCCGTCAAAAATCAAAGAAGCCAGAGAACTGATTGACAGTGTCGCTTCTTGTGAAATGACACCAGTGGAGGGTGCTGAGGGCTATGAGAGTCATGAAATGCTGTCAGATCATGCGGGTGTCTCCCAGCGCTGGATTCTGGTCCGCAGCGAGCAGGCTCGAAAGAGCGAACAAAAAACACTGCTGAAAAAAATGCTAAAGAAGTCTGAGAAAGAAGCAGAAGCGCTGACCAGTAAACTGGCCAAAAAAGCCTTCAAGTGTGAAACCGACGCATTGCGTGCGTTCGATGAATGGCAGTCAAAAACTATTTATTGTCAGGCGGAACCTGTCATTACTGAGAAACCCTGCTATACCAAGGTAGGTCGTCCGGAGAAAGGCTCTAAACCGGACAGTATTGAATATTATGTGAGCGGATATCCTTGGGTATCCGTTGACTGTCGCAAAGATGCAGAGTGTTCTCTGGGTTGCTTTGTGCTGGCGACGAATGATCTGGACGACAGTCGGCTGAGTACAGCAGAAGTGCTAAGTACTTACAAATCACAACAGTCAGTAGAGCGTGGCTTTCGGTTTTTGAAGAGCCCGGAGTTTCTGGTTTCTTCGCTGTTTTTAAAGAAACCGGAACGAATAGAAGCCTTGCTGATGGTGATGACGCTGTGTCTGTTAGTGTATGCGGCGATTCAGCATCGAATTAGGCATGAGCTAAAACGACAGAGTCGGTTTTTCCCGGACATGAAGCGGAAACCCTGCCAAAACCCGACAGCGCGTTGGGTGTTTTTCTGCTTTCAGGGTATCAACGTGCTATTGGTCGATGGACATGAAAAGCATGTGGTTGGATTACAAGAAAGGCAGTTGACTATTATTTCAATTCTTGGGCGACCGTATCAGGAAATGTATTCCTGATACGGGTGCTGAATGACGGGTACAACTCACCACAGCTATTTCGTTGATGTCAGTGATTTGATGAATAAAGTTGTTGGCTCAGATGAGTGGTGTGGGAATAATTCGGCCACTTTCTATTTTCAGCCCACGGATTACTCAACAGGCAACCGGATTGCACACAGCTACGATAGCCATCCAGCATTTCGACCCAAACTGCGGGTTGAATACACCGATGGTCAAAATGGCTGTAGTAATGAATGGGTCAACACCCGTATTCTATCCCAGTCATACGATGCTTATGAGGAATCTGCAAGTTCTAAGGTAAAGGATCGAAGTGGCACACTTTATCTTGGAGTCATTAATCAGAATATCACTTCCTCGAACATTGGCTTATATTATCCAAATATTCCCATCCATAAGGATGCCAGGGTATTATCGGCTACGCTTGAGCTTACATCGGCCATCGATAGTCAGAATAAAACCGGGTTTACCCTTGGTATTGAACGAATCGCCAATGCCCCCGAAATCGACGCCAAAAAGAACAAAAATCTATCGTCGCGGGACATCATCAAGGCAAAAGACTCATGGGAAGAAGATAGCTGGAAAAAAGACCAAACTTACTCCAGAGACATTACAGACCTGATCACCCAGACCATTACCCGAAGCGATTGGCAAGCGGGCAACAGCCTCGTGTTAATGCTCGAACACGAAGAAGGCAAAGCGGAGTTCTATAGCTACGATGGTAGCCCCACCTTCTCCCCTCGCCTGTCTATTAAAGTAGCCAGTGGTGGCGTTGTGGACGACGGGGAATACACCGCCCGGGACTTCATGATTGAAAAAGTAAATGCCATCAGTTTGAGTGGGAAAACGCCAATTACCTCCACCTATTATGATGCGGCCAATTATCTCCAGAATGGCTGGAGTGACGAATATGACAGTCCAGTCATTAATGAATGTCAATCAAACTACGCGATCATCCTGACGGACGGTATGGCCTATGGCGATACCGGGTCACAGGATAAAATCACACAACTTATAGGGCATAACGATGCGTGTGTTGAACCGGAAAAGCTCGATGGCAATAAAAACAACGTTCAATCTGAGGTATGTTCCAGAGAGCTGGCCTACTGGCTTAACACCCACGACCTGAAACATAACCTGAACGGACAACAAAAAGTCATCACCCACACCATTGCCTTTGCCTTGGACAAAAAACAAGGTGTTCAGTTTATGAAACACCTGGCCGAAGAAGGGGGTGGTAAATTCTATAACGCCGACAATGCCCAGAGTCTGGCCAATGCCTTCCAGAACATCATCACCGGTATTCTCGAAGATGAAGCTACCTTTGTCAGCCCCGGCGTTTCAGCGAACCAGTTTAATAACTCACGACATTTGTCGCAGCTTTATTACTCGGTATTCAAACCTTCGAAAACCGATCGCTGGCACGGTAATTTGAAGCGTTATCGGATGACGAGTCTTGATGGACAGGAGAACACCACAGGTATTTACGATGCCAACGATCAACTGGCCGTTGATTCAGAAACGGGATTCTTCAAGGATAATGCCAAAAGTTACTGGAGTAATCAGGCAGATGGTCGGACCGTTACCCTGGGAGGTGCTGGTAGCCAATTGCCGGAAGATCGAAATCTGATGACGTATCTGGATCAGAATCCTGCTGGCAAGCCAAAGGATCTCAGCCAGGAAAACTATGCCCTCACAGACAGAAATCTGAGCCCACAAGATCTGAATGTCGCTTCCGAAGAACAGAAAACAGAGCTGCTGAACTGGATCAAAGATGGTAATACTTGGTATGGCGACCCACTGCATTCCACTCCGGGTCTGGTGACCTATCGATGCCATGTCGAAAAATACCCCTGCCCCGAGTTTACAGAAACCCTCGGGGTAGATGGAGAAACAATACGTAAGGACACCCAGGAACTCGGCATATTCTTTGGCACCAATGATGGTTTTTTCCATGGCATTGATGCCACCACCGGCGAAGAACGTTTTGGTTTTATTCCCAGAGAGTTACTGCCCAACCTGGATAAGCTCTACCAGAATAACGACACCAGCCGGGTGACTGGAGAAGGCCGTCCCTACGGTATGGATGGTTCTGTCACCCTGTGGGTCAACGATGCAAACCATAATGGCGTGCTTTACGGCGGCTATAACCCGGATAATACCAATGATCCATTTCTGTCCAATGACCAACTCAACCCTGGTGAGTTTGCCTATGCCTATATCGGCATGCGCCGGGGTGGCGATGCGTACTACGCCTTTGATGTCACCGATATCGATGCACCCAGCCTGCTCTGGACCATAAACAGCAACAGTGAGGGGTTTGGCAGTCTGGGGCAAACCTGGTCCAAACCGGTAAAAACCAGAATAAATGTTAAGGGTACTGTCAGGGATGTACTGATTTTTGCCGGCGGTTACGACCCTAATCAAGATACAGCCACTGAATATCAGCCGGACAGTGTCGGCAATGCCGTGTTTATGGTAGATGCCAAAACCGGTCAGCGGATTTGGTCAGCTGGAAACAATCAGGATGAGGATCATGATCTTATATTAACCAACATGAACTACAGCATTCCCGGTGCGGTGAGAGTCATTGACATCAACGGTGATGAGCTGGCTGATCAGATGTTCTTTGCCGATACCGGCGGTCAGGTATGGAGACTGTTCATTAATAACTGTACGTCATCAGACACCAGAGACTGTGTTGACAATATTACCAACCTTGTCTGGCCAACGGATAGCGATGGTGATGGCTCCTGGGACAAATCAGAGGGGCTGCTGGCATACATTGGCACGACCAGCGAGCAGGCAAACAACCGGGACTTACGGATTATGAACTCCCGTCGTTTTTTTGTTGAGCCTGATGTGTCCCTGTTCCGCCTGAATGGTGCCACCCACATGGCCATTGCCATCGGCAGTGGAAATCGGCCAGACCCACTGGGCCGGGTCAACTGGACCATAAAGGACCGAATGTACCTGTTTGCCGTGTCCAACTATCAAAACCCCAGTGTAGATTCATCAACTGACATACTGCGTGAAGTGGATACCCATAGGCTCATCACCGAGTCGACCATGAAAGACATTACCAATGAGGTTGGCATCACTGCCGGTGGCTCACAGGGTATTTTTGGCAGCGATAGTAGCCTGGATAGACAAGGCTGGTACCTGAGACTTCAGCCAAAAGAAAAAGTCATGAGCGATGCCGTGACCTTCGAGGATGTAATTTATTTTAAGGGGCTTTTACAGGTTGGCTGATCATTTCAGAGCCTCCTGTCTAATTTTCAAATATAGGTAATCAAGGTCATTGTAACCGCATGCTTTATAGATGATCCGTTTGATAACCCCATTGAAGGCTTCGATTTTCGCGCTGGTTATACGATGCTGGCAGTATGACAGTAACCCTTCTCTAGCTCTGTCTAACCCCTTGGCGAACTTCTTTAACTCGGATATCCCTGTTTCTTTGGCAAGTGCTATCCAGTTGTCCAGGCACTTTCTGGCACAGGCTTTATATTTGTACGTCCATAGCTGTTTTAGCATATCTTTCAGGATATATGCCTGATTGAGATCCTCATTCATGGCTAACAACTCCTTCAGATTACTTTGCCCTTTTGGTGTTAAATTCTCAGGATTTCTGAACAGGTTAAAGCGTTGCCCTTTGATAAACGGCTTGTCCTCTTCTTCTGCCTGTCGCCACTCCCTGCGCCTGATTTGGTCAATCACATCGTTGTAATTGGCAATAATATGAAACTTGTCGTATACAATATCGGCGGCGTTTGGCAGATGCTCTCTCACTGAAGCCTGATAGCTTCCACCACGGTCAATACCAACGCATTCAATGCTTGCTTTTTGTTCTTCTGTCAGACTGGAAAGGAACCGATCCAGAACTTCTTTCTTTTTTCCTTCACCAAGGAACAGCGTTTCACCGGTATCAGCATTCAGAGCAACGGTTAAAAAATGATGCCCCTTACCAATGGATTTTTCATCGATAAGAAGAGCGCGAATACCATCCCGCTTGGGTGCAGGCAGCATCTTCATGAGCATCTCTTTATCCCAGCGACGAGCGGTGCCGCCAGAGATAGCAATGAATTCAGGAACCTTGTCACATGGCATATAGCGGCATAGATGGCTGACATGCCTTTTAAGTCGCTCTGTTGCTTGAGCTTTAGGTGCAAGCCCCGGAGGCGTGACTGTTTCTATATTACCGCAACGAGAGCAACGCCCTTGAAATGCAGTGAAGAGAAGATTTACCTGAAGAGTCCCCAGTGGCAGATCCTGAACGCTTCGATCGTTTGTCTTCATCTGCCCCATAGGTGTTTCGCACTTACTACATCTGACGTGTTGTATACGGCCATCCCGACGGAGATGGACAAAGGCATGTTTGATATTCCAGTCAATATCAATTCGCTCGATTACCCAGCCAGGAAATGCGAACATAGGACGAAGTGATGGGGTTGCAGACATGTCTGATCCTTCAGAAGTTTTGATCCTTACAAATCAATCTTCCTCTGAAGGCTATTTCTGTTGCAACCCCTCACTTTTCATCCGCCAACCTGTAAAAGCCCCTATTTTAATACCTATCAACCCTCCAGTGAGATCGTGAGTCACTGTAACCCTTCTGCTGGCCTGGCGCGAGCTTATGCCGTTGACCTGCTTACCGGAAACCCGGTCGGGGCAGAGGATTTGGATAACCCGAACCAATCAGACCGTTACTCCCACCTGGCAAACACCGGGATACCACCAACACCCAGCATCCTGTTCCCGGAAGGTAGTAAAGATGCACTGGTCTGCGTAGGAGCAGAGTGTGATCCTCTGGAAATCGGCGATGATAAACAGACTACCTATTGGCGGCAGGTGCGTTAGAAGACTGGCAACGCCATCGAAGATCAAGAGACACAACATAAACCGAGAACTACCAATGAGCAAAACCAAAGGCTTTACCCTGATTGAGTTGATGATCACAGTCGTCATTGTGGGTATTTTGGCGAGCATAGCGATCCCCGGCTATAACCGTCATGTGGAAGCGGCCATCATTGCGGATGCGCAGGCTTCACTGCTTGGCCTGGCCAATAACATGGAACAACACAGAGCACAGAATGGCAGTTATCTTGCAGCTGCAGTGGACGACGATGGAAATGTCATGGATCAAGGCAAACCTGGCATCTACCATCAACAGAGCCCTGAGTCGGGAACCGCACGCTTTGATCTGACCATCAGCTCAGTGACGGCCAACAGCTACACCCTGACGGCAAGCGCAACCGCCAATTCCACACTGTGGGACGGTAATAATGGCGCACCAACAATAACCCTGACGTCTACCGGAAGCAAAGGCGGCACAGGCACACTGGCAAATGTCTGGTAATGCCAACCCGCTCCCGTGCTCCCTGTCGGTAAGGCGTGGGGACGATGCGGAGCGGATTCGCCACCTGAGCACCAATTAATCAGGCACCAATTAATCAGGCACCAATTAATCAGGCACCAATTAATCAGGTACCAATTAATCAGCAATCGTTTTCAAACGCAGCTCTTTAGGCATGGTAAAGACGATATTTTCTTCTTTACCATCCAGCTCTTCTGGTAATTTTGCCCCAAGCTCTTTTAACCGCTCGATAACACCCTGAACCAGAATATCCGGTGCCGATGCACCGGCAGTGATACCGATGGATGCTTTATCCACCAGCCATCCCGGTTTAACATCTTCGGCATTATCCACCAGATAAGCTTCAGCGCCTGTGCGCTCGGCCAGTTCACGCAGGCGATTGGAGTTTGAACTATTAACCGAACCGACCACTAATACCAGATCACACTGCTCCGCCAGAATCTTTACCGCATCCTGCCGGTTCTGGGTGGCATAACAGATGTCGTCTTTTCGTGGTCCCTGTATCTCCGGGAATTTGAGCCGCAGGGCTTCAATCACCCTGGCCGTATCATCCATGGAGAGTGTTGTCTGGGTAACGTAAGCCAGCCTGGAAGGGTCAGCTACCTCAAGAGCACGAACATCGTCTTCGTTCTCAACCAGATACATGGCCCCACCGTTTCTTGAGTCGTACTGTCCCATAGTACCTTCCACTTCCGGATGACCGTGATGACCGATCAGGACACACTCCATACCATCGCGGGAGTAGCGCACTACTTCCATATGAACTTTTTTCACCAGCGGGCAGGAGGCATCAAACACTTTCAGGCCCCGACGTTCCGCCTCATCCTCTACCGCCTTGGAAACACCGTGAGCACTGAAGATAACGATGACATCATCAGGCACCTGATCCAGCTCGTCGACAAAGATTGCCCCGCGCTCTTTCAGGTTTTCCACCACAAACTTGTTGTGGACCACCTCATGACGGACATAAATAGGGGGACCAAAAACATCAAGCGCCCGGTTGACGATCTCAATGGCACGGTCCACACCTGCACAAAAGCCACGGGGATTGGCCAGTTTGATTTTCATAGGGGAATCACCAGTCTTTTCTGTCACGGCTCTTTCCAGGAGGCTGTACATCCAGAATCTGTACCTCAAAGATCAGGTGTCGACCTGCCAGAGGATGATTAAAGTCAACTTCAACCATGTCATCATCAAAAGCCCGGACAACGCCAGGAAGTTCACTTTTAGCGGCATCAACAAAGGACATTACCAACCCTTCTTCCAGCTCAACCCCGCTGGCAAAGGTGCCCCTGGGGATACGCTGCACATTATTGGGGTTGGGCATGCCAAACGCCTTCTCCGGAGGAATCCGGGAGACCCGGTCGTCACCAGAAGCCAGACCATACAGCGTTGCTTCAAAACCTTCCGGGAGATTACCGTCACCAACGGTCAGAGATGCCGGTTTTTCTGCTGGCGTACCGTCCACCACACGCCCATCATCCAGCTTCAGGGAAAAGTGCAGAGTGACCTTACTGCCTTTCTCAATGACTACTGACACCGTGACTCACTCCTGCTCTTCTACTTATCGTTACTGCTTCTTTCAGCGGAAGGATTATTCCGGAACATATCCAGAATCAACATGGCGGCTCCCACCGTAATGGCCATGTCCGCCAGGTTGAACGCAGGAAAATACCAGTTTTTATAGTAAAACAACAGAAAGTCGGTGACTTGGCCGTGCAACAAACGGTCTATCAAATTGCCCAACGCACCGCCGAGTATCAATGACAAAGAGCACGCCTGCCAGTTTTCACCGGAACGCAGCTGTTTCATCCACCCGACCAGCATGATGCTGACAATAATGGCCACACCACTGAGAAACCAACGCTGCCAACCGGACGCATCGCCCAGAAAGCTGAATGCCGCCCCGGTATTGTAGGCAAGGGTAAGGGAAAAGAAGGGCAATACCGGTAATTGCTGGTAAAGGGAAAACTCCTGAATAACCCACCATTTTACCAGTTGGTCAAGGCCGAACACGATGGCACTGAGCCAGAGCCAGTGAAGCTTTCCTGAAGTATTACTCTGCATGGCCGGTTCCTGCTAAAAATCCATATCATTCAGTGAGTCTTGTCAATACTAAGTGTCTTGAATAGTGAAGGGATAGTGCGAATTACCGAAGTCCATCAGGATGTAACCAGTTGCAACACCCAAGTATTTAATAACACGTAATAAAATAGATTACTGTCCAAAAAAATACCCGGTACTGACCGGGTATTTTTATACCAACCGCTAATATCAGGCGAATTGCCGCTGTTCACCACTGCCTGCTACGTTTTCGACACAGCGGCCACAAAGGTCCGGATGTGCCGCAATGGTGCCTACATCTTCACGACGATGCCAGCAGCGTTCACACTTTTGGTAACCGGACTTGTTAACCCGTACTTGCAGTCCAGCCAGCTCAGTAGTTGCGGCATCACCAGCATCAGTCAGTGGCTCAACGGTAGCCGCTGAGGTAATCAACACAAAACGCAACTCATTACCCAGACGGCTCAGTTTCTCTGTCAACGCCTCATCGGCAAACAGCGTCACTTCCGCTTCCAGCGATCCGCCGATGATTCCAGCTACCCGGGCATCTTCCAGCGCTTTATTAACCGCAGTCTTTACGTCCAGAATGGTATTCCAGAACTCACGCCCCAGCTCATCACCTTCCAGACTGTTCAGCCCTTGATACCAGGTTTCCAGGAAAACAGAAGCCCCGCGCTCGCCGGGAATCACCGCCCAGATTTCATCTGCGGTAAAGCTGGTAATTGGCGCCATCCAGCGGGCAAAGGCCTCGATGATATGGTACATCGCGGTCTGACAGCTACGACGAGCGAGACTGCTCTGCGCAGTGGTGTACTGACGGTCCTTGATGATATCCAGATAAAAACCACCCAGATCCAGTGAGCAGAAATTATGAACTTTCTGGTAGACCGATAGGAAGTTGTAGCTGTTGTACGCGTCCACCACTTCATTTTGCAGTCTCAGGGTACGATCCACAGCCCACTTATCCAGTGACAGCATATCGTCCCAGGCAACCGCATCGGTCTGTGGGTTGAAGCCGGTCAGGTTGGACAGCAGGAAGCGTGCAGTGTTACGGATACGGCGATAGCTGTCTGCCGTGCGCTTGAGGATATCATCAGAAACGGTCATTTCTGAGGTGTAGTCTGTTGCAGAAACCCACAGACGCAGGATGTCAGCACCCAGAGATTTGAAAACCTTCTGGGGGGCAATCACATTACCCAGCGACTTGGACATCTTCCGGCCATTGGCATCCACGGTAAAGCCATGGGTCAGCAGGCCTTTGTAAGGAGGCACGCCATTCATGGCGATACTGGTTTTCAGAGACGACTGGAACCAGCCGCGATGCTGATCAGAACCTTCCAGGTAAAGGTCTGCCGGGAATTGCAGCGCTTCCCGTCGCTCAATAACCGAATAGTGCGTGACACCGGAATCAAACCAGACATCCAGAGTATCGGTCACTTTGACATACTGCTCAGCGTCTTCCGCAGTAAGCAGGTCAGCAGGTTCCAGATCAAACCAGGCGTCCATCCCTTCCTGTTCCACTTTCAGTGCGACTGTTTCAATCAGTGCCTGAGTATCCGGATGCAGCTCTTCTGTCTCTTTATGGATAAACAGGGCAATTGGTACGCCCCAAGTACGCTGACGGGAGATACACCAGTCCGGGCTCTGGCCCAGCATGGCTTCCATCCGGTTACGGCCCCACTCTGGCGTGAATCTGACACCTTTCAGGGACTCCATGGCGGTATCCAGCAGGTGCTCTTTGGTCATGCTGATAAACCACTGGGGCGTGGCACGGAAAATCAGGGGTGTTTTGGTACGCCAGCAGTGAGGGTAACTGTGGGTCAGTTTTTCCTGAGCCAGCAGGCGGCCTTTCTCAACCAGAACTTCAACAACTTTAGGATCAACCTTGTAAACGTGGTCACCGGCAAACAGCTCGACGTTGGCACGATAATAACCACTGTCGTCCAGATAATTCAGTGTCCCGATACCGTATTGACGCCCCACATTAAAGTCATCAACACCATGGTCAGGTGCCGTATGAACATTACCGGTACCCGCATCAATGGTGACGTGGTCACCCAGTATCAGCGGCAGCTCCCGGTCATAGAATGGATGGGCAACTTTCTTGTTTTCAAACGCTGCACCCTTTGCCCGGCCAATGATCGTGAAGCCATCAATGCCATAGCGCTGCATGGCACTTTCCACCAGGGCTTCAGCCAGAACAAGACGGGCAGGTTCGCCATTAACGTGACACTGCACCAGGGCGTAATCCAGTTCGCTACCCATGCTGACCGCCTGGGAGGATGGCAGAGTCCATGGTGTTGTCGTCCAGATGACGACGGCTACCTCACCTTCACCCTGTTCTTTTGCAGAGCCATCTTCAAAAGCAAATGCACTTAACAGATCGGCTTCATCAATCGCTGCGTAACGCACGTCAATCTGGGTGGAGGTTTTATCCTGATACTCGACTTCCGCTTCAGCCAGGGCTGACCCGCCAACAACACTCCAGTAAACCGGCTTATAACCTTTGACCAGGTGGCCGTTAGCGGCAATTTTGCCAAGGGCACGAATGATGTCGGCCTCGGTCTGGAAATCCATGGTCAGGTATGGATTGTCCCAGTCACCAAAAACCCCCATGCGCTTGAAGTCTTCACGCTGGCCATCCACCTGTTTGCCGGCGTATTCACGGCACTTTTTGCGGAAGGTTTTGAAATCGACTTTATCGCCTGCCTTGCCCAGCATCCCTTCTACTTTGTGTTCGATCGGCAGGCCATGGCAGTCCCAGCCCGGAACGTAAGGTGCATCAAAACCACTCAATGTTTTGGCCTTGACGATAATATCCTTCAGGATCTTGTTAACGGCATGGCCGATATGGATATCGCCATTGGCATAGGGAGGGCCATCATGCAGAATAAACTTGTCCCGTCCCTGGCTGACCTTGCGAATTGCTTCGTAGAGATCCATATCATACCAGCGCTTGAGCATTTGTGGCTCACGCTGGGCCAAATTGCCGCGCATCGGAAAATCGGTCTGCGGCAAATTCAATGTATGCTTGTAGTCGGACTTTTCAGAAGACATAAGTTGTTTACCGGAATCTCTGCATTAAAGAAGCTTGCGGGCGGTTTTAATATCATTGGTAATCGCTGCCCGCAAGGCTTCAAGCGATTCAAACTTCTGTTCATCCCTGATTTTTTCCACAAATTCTACCCGCAAGGTCTGATCATACAGATCGCCCCTGAAGTCGAGCATATGTACTTCAAGCAGCGGCTTGACGCCCGATACGGATGGCCTGACCCCCAGATTGGCAACCGCATTAAAACGATGCCCCTTCACCAGAGTACGAACAGCAAACACCCCTTGCAAGGGCAGACGCCGACGACATACTCTGATGTTCGCGGTCGGAAAGCCAAGAGTTCTGCCCAACTGCTGCCCCTTCACCACCCGCCCAATCATGGTGAACGGTCTACCCAGCATATGTTCCGCCTCGGCAAATTCATTTTCAGCCAGTGCATCACGAATCCGGGTACTGCTGATACGCCCTTGCTGCATTAATACTGTCTGGGTATCACACACTTCGAAGCCATAGCACTCCCCCATCAGTTCCAGATGGGTAAAATCGCCTTTGCGGTCGCAGCCATAGCGAAAGTCATCACCGACAATCAGATAGCGAATATCCAGTCCTTCGACCAGGGCACGCAAGACGAAATCATCAGCGCTCAGGCTGCGCAGTCGGTCGTTAAAAGGCAGGCAAAGCACCTGATCGACATGATTTTCTGCCAGTAGCGCCAGTTTCTCCCGAAGACTGGACAGTCTCGGTGGTGCAGCATCACCCTGAAAATACTCTCTGGGCTGGGGTTCAAAGGTGATGACACATACCCTGGCATCCAGCTCAAAAGCCTGCTGTTTCAGCGCCTCAAGAATGGTTCTGTGGCCCACATGCACACCATCAAAATTGCCGATGGTGGCCACGCATCGCTGATGTTCTGGCCTGATGTTGTGCAACCCGCGGATCAACTGCATGGAGAGGCTCAGACTCCCTTACTTCCTGTAATTCAACCATCGTTGCAAAAATGTGTTGAAAAAATGTGCTGAAAAAATGTTTACCCAAGCCTCCTGATGATGGCGAAGCTGGCTTAACGATGAAGCCGGGCAGTATAACCCAGCAGGGGGACATGGGTCACTGAGTTGGGAAAGAAGCAAGGGAATTTATGACAGCACAAAAAAAATGGAGCCGTCAGGCTCCATTTTCTGGTTCTGCTCTTCGCTTGCCTCAGGCAGTAGCCAGGGCCTTGATCTGAGCATTCAGGCGGCTCTTATGACGAGCAGCCTTGTTCTTGTGGATGATGCCCTTGTCGGCCATGCGGTCGATCACAGGTACTACTGCTGTGAAGGCAGCTGTAGCGGCTTCAACGTCTTTAGTGTCGATAGCCTTGATCACCTTCTTGATAGAAGTACGAACCATGGAACGCAGGCTGGCGTTGTGCTGACGACGGTTTTCAGCCTGACGGGCGCGCTTGCGGGCAGAAGGAGAGTTAGCCATTTTGGTGCTCCTGGAAAATCAAATTCGTTCGGGTTATCTCAGGGCGGCTTTGGGGCACCCTGCATGGAATAGGTTGTTTGCCGCAGTTACTGGCAATGCCCCGGGTAAGACATTGACCAGCCCATATCCCACTTTGATCTAGCTCAAGGCTTTACCAGCTCAAGGCTATTTAGCCGCCGAACTATGCCGACTTAGACCTGTCTTGTCAATACGACATACTGTCTGCAGGGCTTTAAATCTGCCGGACTGTAGCGTTTTTCGATAGACCGCGAGTAATGCTTTTTATGGGTAAACCCGACGATTTTCAGAATAAATGTGGCAATCGCTATTACCTTGGATATGATGAGGCGTTTATTCTTATGCTTTTTAATTCAATTGCAACATGAGTGATTCCAATAACAGCCCACCATCCAATCCACCATCCAATCAGCCCGAACCGAAAAAATCCGGATTGCTGAGATCCAGTCTGATGGTGGGAATAATGACCATGCTCTCTCGAGTATTGGGTCTGGCCAGGGATGTGGTGGTTGCTGGCTACTTTGGCTCGACAGCGTCAGCTGATGCCTTTTTTGTGGCGTTCAAGATCCCGAACTTTCTCCGCCGTCTGTTTGCCGAAGGGGCGTTTTCTCAGGCCTTTGTACCGGTACTGTCAGAATATCGTTCACAGAGAAGTGCCGGTGAGGTTCGTGAACTGGTAAGTCGCGTCAGCGGAACGCTGGCAGGAACGTTGCTACTGGTCACGGTCGCGGGTATTCTGGCAGCTCCTCTGCTGATCCGGTTGTTTGCACCCGGCTTTATTAATGAGCCGGAAAAGCTGGCGCTTGCCGGTGACATGCTGCGTATTACCTTTCCCTACTTGCTGTTGATTTCCCTGACAGCACTGGCGGGCTCAATCCTGAATACTTATGGCCGATTTGCGGTACCGGCATTTACCCCGGTACTGCTTAACCTGAGCTTGATTGGCTCGACGCTTCTGCTGACGCCTTATTTTGATGAACCCGTCATAGCTCTGGCCTGGGGGGTAGCGATTGCAGGCATCTCCCAGCTGCTGCTGCAAATTCCTTTTCTTTTGCAGATTCACCTTTTGCCCATGCCCAAATGGGGGCCTCAACATGAAGGCAGCCGAAGAATCATGAAGCTTATGGTGCCGGCGCTGTTCGGGGTTTCTGTCAGCCAGATCAATCTGTTGCTGGATACCGTACTGGCCTCTTTCCTGCAGACCGGCAGTGTTTCCTGGCTTTATTACTCCGACCGTTTATCTGAGCTGCCCCTGGGGGTGTTTGGCATTGCCATTGCTACGGTGATTCTGCCCAGCCTCTCTACCAGGCACGCGGAAGCAGATGACAGACATTTCTCCAGAACGCTGGACTGGGCAATTCGTCTGGTATTGCTGATCGGCGTGCCGGCGGCTGTTGCGCTCTTTATTCTGGCAGGGCCATTAATCGCAACCCTGTTTGATTATGGCGAAATGACTGACCATGATGTGTTGATGTCAGCCATGAGCTTGAAAGCCTACTCCCTTGGCTTGATTGCTTTTATGTTGATCAAAGTGTTGGCGCCTGGCTATTTTGCCCGCCAGGACACCAAAACACCGGTAAAAATTGCCATTAAAGCAATGGTCGCCAATATGGTGTTTAACCTGATACTGGTATTACCACTTCAACACGCGGGGTTGGCGCTGGCGACTACGATCTCCGCATTTCTCAACGCAGCATTGCTTTATCGTGGCTTGAAACAATCAGGTATTTACCAGCCTGCAAAAGGGTGGTTGTTTTATTTTGCCCGACTGCTGGCTGCCAACCTGGCCATGGCAGCGACCCTGGTCTGGCTATCCCCGGATATTGAGAAATGGCTGGCCTGGTCACTATGGGAGCGAGTATCCCAGACTGGCCTGCTGGTCCTGTCGGGGATAGTGATTTATATCATTGTACTTTTAGTCGGCGGTGCCAGACTTCAGCATTTTAAGCATTGAAAATGGCTTTCTTGATATCACTGGTAGTTGGCCATTGGAAATCACCCGAATTCGTATCAACCAGGATTTAATTAAAATACTGAAGTCATGCTTTGGCTGATCACCTGGCAATATCTGCCAGACGCCCAGACGTCAGCCTGACCAGGTCCGCAGGGGCAAGCTCAATTTCAAGCCCTCTGCGCCCTGCACTGACAAATACGGTTGCAAACGTCCCAGCACTGCTGTTAACAACCGTAGGCAACCGCTTTTTCTGACCCAATGGACTGATGCCCCCCAGTATATAACCGGTGCTTCGTTCTGCTTCCTGCTGCTCTGCCATTGCAGCCTTTTTGGCGCCACAGACACTGGCCATCGCTTTTAAATCCAGTTTGGCAGCCACTGGTAACACTGCAACGGCCAGCTGCTTACCATCCAGTTTCACCATCAGGGTTTTAAAGACCCGCTGAGGGTTCTGCCCCATTTTTTCAACTGCCTCCTCACCGTAGGACTGGCTGTCAGGGTCATGATGGTATTGGTGAACCTGGTGAGTGGCTTTGGCTTTTTTCAGCGCGTTAATGGCTGGAGTCATGATAGTTCTCAATCAAAGGACACGCTGGGTATACCTCTCCCAATCCTGACTCTTGATCACATCTCTCCAGCGCTGAACTGCCGGGCTATCTGCCAGGTTTTTACCCGATCCTGCAATTTCGCCCAGCCTTCCCATACCACTAACCAGCCGGGCTGCCCTGTATGCTTTGAATCACCCCAACCACCAAGCCGAGCAATCGTTTGAAGCAGCCAAGTGACTGTTGGCGGCTTATCGGGCAACGCTTTTTTTTCATAGGTTAGCCAGAGAACCTGCCATTCATCATCACTGACCACCTCATTCGCGAGTGTTTTTTCACTCCAAAGCTTTCTGTCTTTGTGCTGCCTGTCATTCGGTAACATTAATGCTTCACGGATTTGCATTAGTCTGACAGCGACAAACATTAATATGACCGCAAGTCGTTCAATGTTATCCGGAGATTGCAGACGAAGCCTTTCTATCCTGCTCCCGATTTCCAAGCCTTATGGAACTCTTCTATTCGCCATCGGAGCTCGTAAAATCGAATGATAGAGCGACAGTCTTCGAATGTTTCAATATCTTCAGTTGTCAATAGTACCCAGTGCAAACGGTCTTCGGAGTCATTGCCAATCTCTTCAGCCGACACAATATTCATAGTTACCGGTTCCGGCCTGCCGCCTGGCCTTTGCGGCGCCTGTATTGTCATCTTCTTTCTTTTGACCTGCAGCGTTGCCTTTCGCTTCTTTCTACCTCCTTTTTGAGGAACCACTATCGTATATTTCCCCAACACTTCAGTCTGAGCTAAGGAATCAAATAATAAGAGTTCGCCATCCACCAGGATTCTGTTTTGTGTAGCTCTTACAACAAACCGCTGTCGGTTATCCAGTTTGTAGTGCATATATTCGTATATATCCGCCTCCCGGTCGCAAACACTGATGATGTCAGGCATTTTACCCCCCATCCTTTGTTCTGTGTTTTCAGAGGCTCTTTGCCACTTAAAGCTTTCCTTTCCCTCGTAAGGTAGCTGACGACGTTGGTTCTTTTTCCCCCGCTGAACGTCCTCTCTAACCCATCGTTCTTGATCAATAAGCCCAATGCTTCGCTCTGTATCCGCATCAACCAAGAAGACAGAGTGGACGTGGAATCCTCTGGTTTTAGAGCCTTCAGGACCTCCAAGATCACCAAGCTCGGATCTGACAGCATGTTTATAACCCAGGGTTGTTGTATCTTCGAGAGCCAGAAGTAGGCGAGACTGTCTCGCTATTTTGGCAGTTGCCTGAAAGCCTGCCTCAGCTATTGCTTCAGGCTTTACGGCCTCATTCTCAATCAGCCGGTAAGCTCCAGTTACCAGTGCGGTATAACCTTCGCATGAAGATGACAAAGAATTACCGGTATGAGCTGAAAGCTCGGCAGCAACTTTGACAAGTCGTTTTGTACGTCGAGTATCGCCCAAATCAGCACATCCAAAAGTTAGTTCTGACCATGGTTTAGGAGAAAGTGGAAGCATGACCTGTTTTATCAGTGAGAAATGATAGAACAAGGTAGCTATTTGTGATCAAGAGACAGCTCCCAATCAGAAAGAAGCTCGCTTTTTCTGCCCCATAATTTCTTGCATTTGCCAATTACCCAGCGAATCGGCATTGCTTCCGTTACAGAATCATCACTTGGGTACTTACCGCCTCAGCCAGCGTATTATTCGATGATTAATAGAATTGCTCAAGCGTGGATCATTTTTCAGAAGGTTGATAATCTCGGTTAATCTTTTTCTTCTGGCTTTTGTCAAAGCTGTATCCATATCTTTATTGACCTGGTTCAAATTTGTACGTGGATCATTGATTAGCAGTCTTGCGCACTCTGTATGCTCGAAAATTATGGATGATATTAGCGGTGTATTTTTATAATTACTTGTTATATTGACCATAATGCCCGTGGCGCCCAGTAACGCCTTAACGCACTCTGCGTGGCCTGCAAGAGCAGCACTGTGCAGAGGCGTAAAGCCATATCTATTCTTATCATTAACCTGAACACCCCGGGCGGACAATAACGCCTCAACACATTTTGTGTGGCCTGCATCGGCAGCGCTGTTCAGGGGTGTAAAGCCACCTCTATTCTGCTCATTAACCAGAATGCCGTAGGCGGTCAATAACGCCGTAACGCACTCTGCGTGTCCGTGTCTGGCAGCACAGTTCAGGGGCGTAAAGCCATCGTTAGTCTTCTTATTAACCTGAATGTCGCAGGCGGTCAGTAACGCCCTGATGCACCCTGCGTGGCCAAAAATGGCAGCGTTGTTCAGGGGGGTAATACCATTTTTATTCTTCTCGTTAACCAGAATACCATTGGCTTTCAGTAACGCCTTGACGCACTCCGTGTGGCCGTACCTGGCAGCGAAGTTCAGGGGCGTGTCACCTTGCTTGTTCTTCTCATTGACGATAATGCCGCTGGCGTTAAGTAACGCCTCGACGCACTCCACTTGGCCGTATCTGGCAGCGAAATGCAGTGGCGTATTACCCCCGTTGCCCTTCTCATTGACGTTAATGCCGAAGGCAGTCAACAGCGCCTTGATGCACTCCACGCGGCCTTCACGGGCAGCGCAGGTCAGGGGGGTATTGCCCTTAAGTGTTTTCACATTGACGTCAATGCCTTCGGCGGTCAGTAACGCCTGAACACACTCCACATGGCCGGACCTGGCAGCGCAGTAAAGAGGTGATAAGCCATCATGAGTCTTCCCATTGACGTCAATACCTTCGGCGGTCAGTAACGCCCTGACGCACGCAGCATGGCCGTTTCTGGCAGCGCAGTTCAGGGAGGTCAAGCCATCGCGATTCCTCCCATTAACGTCAATACCTTCGGCGGTCTGTAGCGCCCGGACGCACTCCACGTGGCCGTAACTGGCAGCGCAGTTCAGGGGGGTAAAGCCATCGCCATTCCTCCCATTGACGTCGATGCCTTCGGCGGTCAGTAACGCCCTGACGCACGCTACATGGCCGTTTCTGGCAGCGCTGTTCAGGGGCGCAGTGCCCTTGGGAGTCTTCACATTGACGTCAATACTGTCAGCGGCCAGTAACGCTCTGACGCAAGCTGCGTGGCCATATCTGGCAGCGCTGAACAGGGGCGTCCAGCCGAACCTGTCTTTTTGGTTAACCTCCGGGTTGCCCAATTTCAACAGGTATTCCAACCCGGGCAAATTACCGGAGCAAGCAAAAAGAGCCAGAGGGGTTTCCTGATCATCGTTCAAGAGGTGGGACAATTGGTCACAATGACCGGTTAACAGCAGATTGGACAGGATTTCTGCTTGCTTCCGCTTAAATGCCTGGTTGAATAGCCGCTGACAATCGTTGGGGGTCAGCAATTCTTTTATATCGTCGTGTGAAAAATCAGAGATCTGCCAGCTGGCCAGGTTTTTTACGATCGGCGAAATATCTATTTCTTGTTTTTTAAGCCTCAATAAGACCGGCTTCAGCAGTGGTGTATTGGTCAGCCAGTCCAGTGCGCCCGGAGCAATGGTTGTGTTATCAGAGGCAAAATGATCACATACGCGCTGACACAACGTTTCTTTAAAGGTGTCGTCATGTTTGATCAGCTTATCACAGAGCTGGTTGGAAAGTGCCTTAACCACCATCGCTGATGCTTTACCATGCTGTTCGCTGATGGCGTTTTGCAGGAAAAACGAGGCAATATGCTCGGCCTCATCCGTCTGCTCCATTGCCTGAGTGAGCAGGGCATAAGCAGTAGTCTCAGGCCAGGTTGATAAGTCAATCAACGTTAAATAAGGTAATGTCAGCGTGGTGTGATTATCCGCTTCAAAAGAACACGCCTGCCCGGCGGGCAAGCGCTGGTCATGATGAAATACCCAGAAGAAAAGCTCATTTATTGTCCCGATATGTAATAGCGAATCGACGCCTCCGGGGATAGCGGTGAACACCCGGGCTGATGACTCACCGAAATGGTGGGCCGTCCAGGCCAGTAACTTCTCCCGATACCGGCCAAGGTGATAGTTGCCATTGCTCGTTTCCTCGATCATGGCCCAAAGATCAAGCGACTGTTCTTCTGTTGTTTTCAGTAAATGATTGACCGGTTTAAAGAGTGTGCTTTCAAGAATACCCGTTCTGTCTGAGGTCAGTTCAGCGGGAACAATCGCTTGGCTTTCCCATGCCTGCACCCCCATTTTTTCGAGGGTTTCGCTCAGTTGACCTGACCACTCTGACGAGAGTTTACGCAGGATGGTACAGGCATTGACGGACAGTGGTGCTGCAGAAAGAAACCGCCGGGTCAGGGCATCACTCAGAATGGTCGGTGCCATTGGATCAACGATGGGAGCAAGCCCCAGAGGCTCACAGAAAAGATTGTGAAAGCTGTTAAACCAGTGAATTTCCATGCTGGGCAATGTATTAATCAATCCCTCCCGTTGCTGCTCAAGCAGGAATGACTGAATAAATTGATGAAACAGCTCACTCCTTATCTTGTAGAGTTTCCCACCCAATCCTGCCCGGGAGGCTTCAAGATTCAGAAAACTTTGACTGAAGCGGCTATGAACACCGGCAGGGCAATACTCAATACCGTTCAGGCAGTCATGAAGTACAGAAGCAATATAATCTTTGTTGTCAACGTTTGGATCGTTTTGTTGATCCTTGAGTTGCTGGACTAGCTGATGAATCTGGAAACGCGTCTCACGATACAGGGGCAGCAGGCTGCCTTTGAGATGTTCAGGAGCCGATTTCAGCTTGCCATGAAAAGCGTCTATTGGTTTGTCGTACTGATGATTAACAAAGAGGGATACCCGTTGCTTCATTTCCAGAATATCACTCAGGAAACGGGATTTTATCTCAGGAAAAAAAGCATGGTTTTCCAGTTCCTCATAACGATTAACCTTGGGCAATTCAATATAATCTGATTGATGGCCTGGCGTTTGTGCCGGTGACTCTCCAGTAGTGACAGGCTGCCAAGGTTGAAAAAGTCTTGAGTAGATTCCTGCATTGAAGGGTTGCATGGACTTGTCCTGTATTTATAAATTCTTTTTATTGATTTTTGACTCAAAAATGATGAAAAAGTTCATATAAACCTTACAACCGTCTGGTTAAAAATTCAGAGTTCGCAGGAAATCAATGAAAATTATGTTCTGTCGTCGTCATATTGAAAGAGAAAGGACCTATCACTATATTTTCGAGATAATATTTTCGAGACAATATTTTCGAGACAAGAGTGGATATTGAAGTAACAGTTAGTGAGTTTAAGCTTGTCAATTGTCTTCAGCCTGGTCGAAATATGATAATCGGTAATGAGGTGCCCAGGCATGGTTATAAGCTTGTCTCTAAAAAGAATATTCTTGCTTTTTTATCAAGTACCAAGTGTTTATTTCAAATAATTGTTGTGGTTGGTGAACAAGCGTCAGATTTTTAATTTTCTTCTCTTCTACAATATGGCTTGTCAAAAAATAAGCTTTTCTAACGAGTTGTTTTTGGTTGTTTTTTTGTTGATGTTATAGTTGTTGTAATGATCTGGCTTATGTTCACTAATTTACTAATAAACTTTCATTCAAATCGTTTTTTATTGAAAAGGATTATCTATGCCCCATCCAGGATCCCCATCATCAGGAAATTCAGTTGATTCTTTCGTTCCCCCAGCACACACCGATACCAGAGAAACTGCTGAAACAGGTACAACATCAACCAGGCAGAGTGTTTCTCCTCATCCAGCAGGAAAACACATTCCTGAAAATGGCAGACCTGGCAGAAATAGCGGGCTACCTGAAAATATTCAGACAGCAAATGCCACGGGGAATATGGTTTCTCCCAATAGAATGGGGGGAGCTGAAGGAATCAAGCGCAATTTAAATACGCTTTTGGCAGTTGATCAACCTCTGGAGAAAAGTTTCAAAACCATTGCAGAGATGAAATATATTGATGCAACGGCAACTGCACTGGAAAAAATCAAGGAAGAAATGAGTGACAAATGGGATCTTCCAAATAGCGATCTTATCGCCGCATTTAAAAAAGCGCACAAGACAACCATTAAACAACTGAAAAAAGATGGGACCGGTGATGTTAAAGTCACTTTCAACTCACCCGATGGACAACGCATTCGTTTAATTCCACCTGAGCTGGATGATTTGGATTTATCGGACTTGCAATCATGGATGCAGCGATCTCTTGAGCTAGTTAATACATTGAAATTGGAAAAACAGGCTGTTATCAATTCTGCACTCACCGAACAGACCATTACCGATGGTAATCAAAAATTTAACTCTCTTCTTTCTCAGCTGGCTCAACTCGGCTCATCCGAGGAAGAGATTCAGGGATTTCAGGCCCGCTATGATTCCATACAACACCCAATCATCAGCCTTTATTTTGATGGCAGCAGCCTGCAGTCTTCAGGTAGACCAAGGAACGTTAGTACACCAGAGCCACGTCCTGCCATTGAAATCACCAATGATCCTGAAAAGGAACCGGTGGTTTTTGAAGACGGAGATTCAACTGTTGGGGCAGGACGTTCTCCCTCTATGGAAACTGATCACAAGCAGCAGGTTGAAAAGGCTAAGAAGGCTTACGAGGCGCTCACTATGGGAGGCCGTTATGGCGACCCGGTTAAACCCAGTGAAGAAATGTTTGATGCGAAAGCGAAGCTAATGGCAGAGTTAGAGCAACGGTTACAAGACAAGCCTGAAGATGATGAAGATACAGACTCTGTTATTGCCCCCCCGGAATTTCCTCCGCTAAGCCCAGAATACGCAACTACCACACCCACGCCCCCGCCTGAATGGAGAGATGATGCTCATAGTTCAATGGGGGAATTCCACTCTTTTGGAAGTTCCAGTGATATAACAGGAAGCTCCGAAGGCGGTCTCCATTTAGACAATGATGATAGCCTGTTGCATCCTGTCCAGCCGTTGCCGATGTTACCCATTAAGAATGATGATGGTGTCGGCTTATTCCGTACTTTGCTTGCCTATCGTGACGTAAGAAGCTGGCATAATGCCTCTGAAGATCAAGTACGTGAGAGGATGAAACGCGAGGATATCGCTCAACCGGTAAAACAGGCAATTCTGGAGGGTATTAATTCCTACCTTTTCCAAGATTTCTACAGTGAAGCCCAGCGTTCAGTAGCTCAGAAGTTGAATAAGTGGGAGGATAAGGAGCTTTTAGCCTCGGAAATTTTTGACAGAGCAATGGTGAATGGAACGTTCTCTGGCCAATCATTCAGTCGTCTTCCAGAGGTACTTGGTATCACCAGTTCAAGGCCCGATGATCGTTTCTATACCTTTGAGATGAGACTTTTATCCGTTTTTATTACCGACAATCTACCCAAAGCTTTTAAAGTACCTATATCCAACGGTAATGAACCGGGAGTTCAAAGGCTTGCGGGGGGAGGGTATTTTGGTCTGGTGGCTGGAACTGACGAATGGCAGGATGGTGAGGACCATGTCCCGACTTTATCAAGCCCGCCATCTCCTGAAACAGGCCCATCATCCGGGAGTGCTGTGGCTGATTCTTTCAGGGCAGACAATCAACCACCTGCACCACCGCCCATAGAGGGTTTGGAAGGATTTTTGAATAATCGAAAGTAGTAAACCGATTACCAGTGCAGAAAAGCGCTAATACCCATACAGCCAGCCCTCTCGTTCCCATGCTCTGGAGGTTGTCACAAAACCCTCGTTCCCATGCTCCGCGTGGGAATGCATACGGATCTGGCAGCATGAGAAAGAGCCACTGCCTGGTAGGGTTTTCGGGGGCTCCATGCGAGTATGGTATCTGTGGTGGGATCGGTATGCATTCCCACGCGGAGCGTGGGAACGAGGTGTCCGGAGGGTTTTGCGACAACCTCTCTGCGTGGGAACGAGGTGCTGATAACAACAACCCGTCAATCTCATTGAAACCATGTGCTAGTGACTCTGCAAAAACAGCAGTTGTTCAATTAATGTTGGAATGGATAGATCGAACCCAGATTAAGAATACGGGTCAGTTCATCCAGGGCGGTTCGGGATTCTGTCAGTAAAAGAGGATCTGCGAGGTCTTTTTCAGACAACTGATCACGATAGTGTTTTTTGACCCAGCGGCTGAGCGTTAAAAAACGTTGACTGTCGATCAGACACTGCTGGTTGGTCGCTGCCAGCTCCTGGTCATTTAATACAACCCTTAGTCGCAGGCAGGCCGGTCCGCCGCCGTTATTCATGCTCTGGCGAAGATCAAAAACCTTCAGGTCGGTAATTGGGCAACTTGCATCGTTTAGTATGCTTTGCAGGTAACTCCAGACCGCAGGTTCATGTTCACACTCGGACGGAACAACAATCATTGTCCCGCCATTTTCCAGCGAGAGCAGTTGACTATTGAACAGGTAAGTTCCTACCGCCTGTCCTACTGAAACCTGTTGATCGGCTACTTCAACAATGTGCAAGCCCTGTGGACCACAAGACCTTCTTAATGACTCATAAACAGCGCCCTGGCCGACAAAGGACTGTTCATGGCAGAACAGCAGGTTGCGGTTGCCGACAGCGATAACATCATTATGGAAAACGCCCTGATCGATGACCGCTGGGTTTTGTTGTGCAAATACCACTTTGTCAGGATCAAGCTGATGCAGGCGGGCAACAGCCTGACTGGCTTCAAGGCTCTGGCGGGCAGGGTATTTCTGTGGTGATAAACTGTGCCGACCAAACCCACTTCGCTGGTTAAATGCCTCTTTGCCGTAGACGAAGAATTCAACACCCTGTGCTCCGTATTCATGGCAAAAACGGGTGTGGTTCGCAGCACCTTCATCACCGAAGTACTCGGTGGATGGCAGAGCCTGGTGGTGAACAAAATGGTCAGGGCTGTTAAACGTGGCTTTTAGGATATTTCCCGTGACGTCATGCTCAATGGATCGATGAAATTTATTGATTAAATTGGCGGGAGTGAAATGCACTTTGCCATCAGCACAGTCAGCACTGGGAGAGACCGTCGCTGCATTGGCGGTCCACATACTGGAGGCAGAACAGCAGGCTGCCAGTACGGCAGGCATCTGTTGCGCCGCATCGGAGAGGATTCGTGAGTCACTGCCCGTGAAGCCCAGCCTTCTCAGTGTGGCAATGTCCGGACGCTCCTGGGGGGCTAACACGCCCTGGACAAAACCCAGTTCACTGAGCGCCTTCATTTTCTCCAGCCCCTGGAGAGCCGCTTGTCTTGGGTTGGCCAGATTGCCTGCATGATGGATTGAAGCCTTGTTGCCTTTGGATAACCCTGCATAGTTGTGGGTTGGGCCAACCAGTCCGTCAAAGTTTGCTTCTATTGTTGTCATTATTTACTTCTCATAATCGGTTTAACGCACAGGTGCTCTTTATCAATCAAGTGACAAATCAAGCCCGGGAGCCAGCTCTTTTGGCATACACAGTGAGTCTGACTCAACACTGGCCACCGGGTAGGCGCAGTAATCTGCAGCGAAATAGGCACTGGGGCGGTGGTTGCCACTGTCGCCGGGGCCTCCAAAAGGCGCGGCGCTGCTGGCTCCGGTGATTGGGCGGTTCCAGTTAACGATACCTGCACGTATTCTCTGCAAAAAGTACTGGTACTGCTCTGAGGATTCACTGAACAATCCGGCAGAGAGACCAAAGCGCGTGTTATTGGCTTCGGTAACGGCATCCTCAAAACGATCATAGCGAATAATTTGTAAAAGAGGGCCAAAGTACTCTTCATCAGGACGATCTTTGATATCGGTCACATCCATAATGCCCGGGGATAGTAATCCGGTGTCGGCTTGCAGATGTATTGATGAAAGCAGGCTCTTGCCTCCCAGATTTTGCAGCGTTTCCTGGGCTGCTAATAGCTGTTTGGCAGCGGCTTCAGAGATCAGTGCTCCCATAAAAGGCGCTTGGTGATCATCCCATTGACCTACTTTGATTTTGGCCGCAGCGCCAGTGAGTGCATCAACAAACTGGTCCCCCCAGGAAGTCGCTGGAACCAAAAGGCGTCGGGCACAGGTACAGCGCTGGCCAGCGGTAATGAATGCTGAATGAATCGTGTCGTGTACTGCCGCTTTGATATCTGCCATCTCGGTGATAATCAGCGGATTGTTACCGCCCATTTCCAGCGCCAGGATTTTTCCGGGCTGGCCGCCATACTGCTGGTGGATCATCTTGCCGGTGTTTGAACTGCCGGTGAAAAACAGACCATCAAGCCCCGGGTGTCCAGCCAGTGCGATACCGGTCTCTTTCTCGCCCTGAACCAGATTAACAACACCGTCAGGTATCCCTGCCTGCTGCCAGAGTTTTACTGTGTATTCCGCAACGGCCGGTGTTAACTCACTGGGCTTGAAAACCACCGTATTTCCAGCCAGTAGTGCAGGAACGATATGCCCATTGGGCAGATGGCCCGGAAAGTTATAGGGACCAAAGACCGCAACAACACCGTGCGGTTTATGACGGATGACGGCTTTTCCAACAGGCATGTCATTTTCAACCGTCCCCGTTCGCTCATGGTACGCTTTTATTGAAATGGCAATTTTCCCGGCCATAGCCGCTGCTTCGGTTTTGGCTTCCCAGAGGGGTTTGCCGGTTTCTCTGGCAATGATTTCCGCCAGAGCCTCTTTATTCTGCTCAAGCTGGTTGGCAAAAGCCTTAATGAAAGCTTCTCGCTCCGAATAAGGACGAAAAGCCCAGTGATGGCTGGCTTCCCGGGCGGCGTGTATTGCCTTATCCACTTGCTTTGCAGTTGCACTGGCACCTTGCCAGAGCACATGACCTGTACCCGGATTGTCTGATGAAAAGGGTTGGTCATCAGCTTCAAGCCACTTGCCATTGATAAAGAGACCTTTGCTGGAAAGGCATTGTTGTTCTTTTCTGTCGGACATGGTCTTAATCCTCTCAATTCGTTGATTCAGGATGAGCTTTGGACCAGAACTAGTTGGATAAAGGAACTACCCGCAATAATTGGTCTTCTTCAATGTTAAGCGCTGCAGCCTGCGCATTCGTGATTTTAACGAACTCCAACCCTTCGAAAGAGAGATTGCCCATGATGCAGCGAAAGCCTGCCAGTTCATTATTGGCCATCAGCCAGCGACGCTGATCGGTTGTGTTGCTTTCAGCAATTTTAACCTTGTACTGTCGGGAATCCCTCACTGACCGTACATCCTTGACTCTGGCTTCCAGCAACGGACCCGCATCAAAAATATCAACATAGTCGGTGTAATGAAATCCTTCTGACTCCAGGAGATAGCGGGCAGGTGTTGTACTTTCATGGGTAACCCCGATAACCTCACGGGCATCATCCGGTAGCAGGTTAGTATAGATGGGGTGTCGCGGCATCAGTTCGGCGATAAAGGCTTTATCCACCATCAACTGCCGATCAGCCTCGGTAAAATCCACAGCAAAAAAATGACGGCCCAAACCTTCCCAGAAGGGGGAAACCTCCTGATCATCACAGTAGCCACGCATCTCTGCAATGATGTTCTCATCAAACAGCTCGGGAAAAGCGGACAGAAACAACAGTCGACTCTTGGACAGAAATGCACCGTTTTTCGAGTGACGGTACTCCGGGAGAAGAAAAAGTGTACACAGTTCTGAGAAGCCGGTGTGGTCGTTGCAGAGCATCAAGGTATCGACCATAGTGTAGACATTCAATTGCAGGGAGGCATGCACCTGTTTGTTGACTTTATAGTTATACCACGGTGCATCAAGCCCGACAGCAGACTCTATGCCCGCCGTACCCACCACCTGACCGGTTTCGGTATCTTCCATCACAAACAGATAGAGTTTGTTTTTCTGTTCTGGCTCGGAGGCACTTTCTGCCCCCGATAGCCGGGCAGCCTGCTTGAATGAAGAGAGTGTCCAGGCCAGTTTGTTATCAATCATGGTACGGTTGGGTTGCAGGGAGGTGAATCCGGCACCCGTCTGGTTGGCGATTTGCCAGAGCGCTTCACGATCCTGCTCATGTATGGGACGAATAACAATCATAGTCACACTCTGCCTTTTTAATAATCAGTTAGTTATCGCGATGCAAAGAGACCGGAAAATGGTAACTCAATTTTTATTGATTGAAAGACCATGCAAACAGAAAAAATGGATCTATAGTTAGACGCACATTAAAAAAAGAATATAACGGCTCACACAGCAGTGGAAAGGATAGCGAAAACCGTCTCTCAAAAATACCCATGACTCAACCACCTGCAGCTACTGATCCTCCTTTAGTGATACATCATCCACCTGCACAGGCTGCAGTTCCTGTCAGCACACCTGAAACTTACCTTAAAAAGGAACCCTTCCTGTTTACTGAGGGGTGCAAGACACTGGTCAGCAGAGTCATCTGTGCAGTGGAAACGACCCTGTGGCATGTTATGGATGCATTCAACTGGGCAGGCTATCTGGCGGTTTGGGCCATGGCTGGTGCGACTTTTATGGTTGGTATGATGGCATTACCGTTTATTCTTAAATCTGCTCTGACCGGCATCATTATCATGGCTTGTGAAGCGATCGGGGAAGCCGTGCTGCGCTATTATTCCAGTGATCAGTTCCCAACCGATCGGCTGCCAGTACTGCTGGACAGGCTCCCGCTAGAGAAACTGCCCGTGCTTGGGGACTTTCTGAGCTTTCGGTGGTTGAGGCATCTTCCGTTTCAAGGGGAGCGCTGTGATGAAAATAAATTGACTTACTTTGGTAGTCGAGTGGTGGTTGGTGGGGTTTATGGCAGCTTTCTCGGTTTTTTCTCGTCGTTAATTACGCTGTCGCCCTACAGTATACTGGCCACGGGAGCCGTAGCCGCAGGAATTGCTTTTGGCCTAAGGTGTCTGGGATGCGCCAAAGTAGCTCTGGATTTTTTATTTCTTTCCAATCATGAAATGAATGAAAGCCGTCTCTACCACAAAGATAATTTTGTCAACCGCCCTGTCAGGGACAGGCTGATTGGGAATACAGAGTCTTCGAATTATTTCCCCATGCCACCTCCCGAGAATATCAATGTCGCCTTACAGTTACTGAACATACAGCAGGATAAAGAGGTGGTTACACAGGATGAAATTTATCAGGCGGCGGAAGCGCGTTGCAATGAAAAAGCACAGCAGGGGCTGCCAAAAGCACTCTTTAACCGGGAAGTCAGTCTTATCAAACACGCCCAGGAACAATTATATCGCTTTGTCACCCAGCGGGATTTGCAAGACGCCAAACAGCGGACGTTGCAGACGAAGCTTGTTCAGCTGGCTCAGGAGCAGGAGAGAACAGACCGGGCTTTGCTGGATTTACCGGCCGAGGGTGAGTTGACTTCTGAACAGGTTAAAGCAAACTATCGACGGGCCCTGAATGACTATGCCCGCTACAGGGATAAAGACATCAATGAGATTGACCGGGCCGCATCACGTTTGAACCGTTCAGAAATACACCCTGTTCATTATTCCTAAGGCTTCATTTTTTCCAGTTCATGTACCACCGGGCAAACTTTTCTAACCCTGCTTCAATAGACGTCGATGGTTTAAAACCGACCGTTTCCATCAAATCACTGACATCGGCATAGGTTGCATAAACGTCACCGGGCTGCATTGGTAAATACTGTTTCTCGGCCTGTTTACCAATGGCATTTTCCAGTGCTGTAATAAACGTCATCAGTTCAACAGGCTGGTTATTACCAATATTGTAAACCCGGTAGGGTGCTGAACTGCGGCTTGGGTCAGTGCTGTCAAAATGATCTGACCTGGTCGGAATAACATCCTGAATGCGCACGATGCCTTCCACGATATCATCAATGTAGGTGAAGTCTCTTTTCAGCTTGCCCTCATTAAAGACGGGGATGGCTTCTCCACGGTTGACCATCTGGGTGAACTTGAAGTAAGCCATGTCCGGCCGCCCCCATGGACCGTACACTGTAAAAAAGCGCAGGCCAGTGGTCGGTATGCCATAGAGATGTGAGTAGGTGTGGGACATCAACTCATTGGATTTCTTGGTCGCAGCGTAGAGTGAAACCGGGTGGTCAACCGCATCCGTCGTTGAAAATGGCATTTTGGTATTCATGCCATAAACAGAGCTGGATGAGGCGTAGACAAGGTGTTCTACCTCGTTGTTGCGGCAACCTTCAAGAATGGTGGCATGGCCGACAAGGTTGCTGTCGATATAGGCCATTGGGTTGTCGATGGAGTAACGGACACCTGCCTGAGCAGCCAGATGGATCACCCGGTTGAACTTTTCCTGTTTGAACAGTGCCGCAATACCCTCGCGATCGGCCAGGTCGAGTTCAACAAAACGGAAGTTTTCAGCGGAGCCAGTTCATTGAGGCGGCCGTGTTTGAGGCTGACGTCGTAATAGTCATTGAGATTATCAATTCCAACCACTTCATGTCCCATTTCACAGAGACGTTTGGTGGTAAAGAAGCCAATAAAGCCTGCGGCTCCCGTGACCAGATATTTCATCGTGGTTTACCTGTAAGGTGGGCTTAGGAATTGCCCCGAAATAATTTGCATAGACTCGTTCCCACGGTTCCCCGTGGGAATGCATACCGGACCTCTTTGCAAATTGGAATCCCTCATTAAACTCTCTTGATTCCGGGCAAAAACAGGTTGTTTTATATCCTGCAGGTTCCTGTATGCATTCCCACACAGGATCCAATGGGCCTTAAAAATGGGAACGAGTAGGAATGGACTCGTTCCCACGGTCCCCCGTGGGAATGCATACCGGACCTCTTAGCAAATTGGAATCCCCCATAAACGCTCTTGATTCCGGGCAAAAACAGATTGTTTTATATCCTGCAGGTTCCGGTATGCATTCCCACGCAGAGCATGGGAACGAGGAAAGACGACTTAGTCAGCAAGGCCCACACTAGCGGCCAATAGCGTAGTATGTAAAGCCTTTCTGTCTCATTCGTTCTGGCTCGTACATGTTACGACCATCAAAAATTACAGGCTCTTTCAATAACTCTCTAAGCTGGTCAAAGTCGGGCGCACGGAATTGACGCCACTCGGTGCAGATAACCAAAGCATCAGCGCCTTTAATCGCTGCCTGTGGTGTACCAGACAGTGTCAGGTCATCCCGGAGACCGTAGATGCGTTGTGCCTCTTCCATCGCCTCCGGGTCATAGGCCTGCACGGTTGCTCCTGCCTGCCAGAGTGATTCCATCAGCACACGGCTGGGAGCGTCGCGCATATCATCAGTATTGGGTTTGAATGCCAATCCCCAAAGCGCAATGGTTCTACCTGCCAGCTGCCCATTAAAGTGCGTGCTGAGTTTGGTGAACAGAACATTTTTCTGCTGGGCATTGCGCTCTTCAACGGCTCTCAATATCAGGGGCTCAAAGTCAATGTCCTCTGCGGTTCTTTTCAGTGCCTGAACATCTTTTGGGAAACAGGAGCCACCGTAACCACAGCCAGGGTAGATAAAATGGAAGCCAATACGGGGATCAGAGCCAATGCCCTGACGAACCATCTCAATATCAGCCCCCAGTCGATCAGCCAGGCCTGCCATCTCATTCATAAAGCTGATTTTGGTCGCCAGCATGCAGTTCGCTGCATACTTGGTCAGTTCGGCACTGCGCACATCCATAAAAATCATACGGTCATGGTTGCGGTTGAAAGGGGCGTAAAGCTCTTTCATGGTATCAATCACATGATTGTTTTTAAGATCAGCACTGTCAGTCCCGACCACAATTCGATCCGGTCTCATGCAGTCATTAACGGCTGCCCCTTCTTTCAGGAATTCAGGGTTAGACGCGACGGAAAACTCAAGCTGCACCCCTCGCTTCTGCAGAACTTCTGCCACTTTGGCGGCCACTTTATCGGCGGTGCCTACAGGGACCGTGGACTTGTTCACAATGATTTTCCGGTCCTCCATATGCTCGGCAATGGTGCTGGCCACGGCAAGGACATATTGCAAATCGGCAGAACCGTCTTCATCCGGCGGAGTTCCCACGGCAATAAACTGCAAGGTGCCATGGGCTATGCCCTCGGCGGCATCCGTGGTGAAGCGCAACCGACCAGCCTCACTGTTCTCCTTCACAATAGATTCAAGCCCAGGCTCGTAGATGGGAATGATGCCGCGCTTCAGGTTATCCACCTTGTTTTGATCGATGTCGACACAGACAACATCATGACCCACTTCTGCCAGAACCGCAGCCTGTACCAGACCAACGTAGCCGATACCGAAAACCGTGACTTTCATAGTGAATGGTTACCGTGGAAAATTAAGGGGAGTTATTCTAACTGAAAGCGTATCGGGCGGAAATGTCAGGCTGATAAAGCACCTCGTTTACTGGGTTCCACAAAGCCGATATGATTCGTCTATTTTGCTGGCTGGATCTTCGAGACAGCTTCTTTAAAAGCGAGCCGAGCCACTCATGTCTCAAGCAAATACCCTTTCTGTTGTCCTGATTGCCAAAAACAGCAGTGCTACTCTGGAGAGTAGCCTGAACTCCGTGCAATGGGCCGATGAAATCATTCTTCTGGACGCTGGCAGTACCGATGATACGGTTGAGATCGCCACTCGTTGTGGTGCTAGGGTTTATCAGCACACTGACTGGCAGGGTTATGGCAGGCAGCGTCAGATTGCCCAGCAATATGCGACATCTGACTATGTATTTATGCTGGATACGGATGAGCAGGTAACCGATGAACTCAAGGCGAGCATTTCAGAGGTGCTGTCAAAACCGCAGCAAGCCAATAAAGTATATTCCTGTGCCCGGCGTAACTGGTTTCTTGGCCGCTATATGATGCATTGTGGCTGGTATCCGGATCGAGTCCTGCGTCTTTATCTGAATAACGAGAGATCCTATAACAGCAACCTGGTGCACGAATCCGTTGATACCGCCGGAGCTGAAGTGATCAACCTCGCTGGTGACTTGTTGCACCGTACCTGTGATGACTATATGCAGTTTCAGCAGAAGCAACTGGTTTACGCCCGAAGCTGGGCTGAAGAGCGTTTTTTGCAAGGTAAAAAGGTTGGCCTGGTGACTGCATTTGGCCATGCGCTGGGTGCCTTTATTAAAACCTTTTTACTGAGAAAAGGCTTCCTTGATGGCAGCCATGGGCTCCTCCTTTCGCTGGTGGTTACCCAGTATACCTTTAATAAATATGCCGCACTGTGGGCTATGGGTAAGACCCGCAAGCAGGCAATAACGGGGCCCTGAATTCATGATCAAGCTTGCTATTGTCAGACAAAAATACCGGCCCGATGGCGGTGCCGAGCGTTTTGTGGCATCGGCTTTGTCTGCACTCTCTCAACAAAAAGCAGAGCAACAGCCACTGGATATTACCGTATTAACCCGACAGTGGCAGGGTATAAAGAACCCGTCTTTTCATGTTGAGGTTTGCAACCCGTTTAAATGGGGCCGTGTCAGCCGCGAACGAGGTTTTGCCAGGGCAGCACAAAAACACTTCTCCAGTTTTGATATTGTTCAAAGCCATGAACGCATACCGGGTTGTACCATTTATCGTGCTGGTGATGGTGTGCATAAATGCTGGCTGGAACATCGATCGAGAATTATCCCTGAAGCTCAGGCGAAGCGAATGAAAAATGATCGTTTTCACCGTTATGTGATGGATGCGGAGAAGCAGATGTTTGAGCATCCGAAGTTGAGAGCGGTGATTTGCAACTCCCAAATGGTAAAAGTGGAAGTGTGCCGGGAGTTTGCCATCAATCCAGAGATTGTTCACGTTATCTACAACAGTGTTAATCAGGAAAAATTTAATCCTGCCCTGAAACAGGCTGAAGGATTGGCAGTCCGGGAAGCATTGGGAATTGAAGCAGATGCAACGGCTATGCTGTTTGTGGGTTCCGGCTTTGAACGAAAAGGCCTGGCAGCGACATTGGAAGCCATTGCCGCAACAAAAGCGCACCTAATTGTTGTGGGCAAAGACAAGCAGGAAGAAAAGTATCAGCAGCAGGCCCGTGATCTGGGTTGTGCTGAGCATGTTCATTTTATGGGGATGCAGAACGACAGTAGTCGTTTTTACGGTGCTGCTGACGGCTTTATTCTGCCCACGATTTATGACCCTTTTCCGAATGTTATTCTGGAGGCTATGGCATCCGGCCTTGGCGTAATTACCAGTACCAGCTGTGGTGGGGCTGAGATTATTGAGGAAGGGCAAAATGGCTACTGCTGTGATGCCCTGGAGATACCCGCTTTATCCTCTGCCATCAACGCATTTACTGATAAAGGCCATGCCGCGAGCCTGGGTATGATGGCTCGGGAAACCATTAAACCATTTACTTCAGAACGGCTTACGAGCCAGTTGTTGTCTCTGTATAGCCAGATATTGAATACTTGAGAAGTAACTATTCAGCACTGAGCAAAGGCATATTACAGTAATTCCGAACAGCTCTATGAAGTGATTGATATATGTCCATTCCCTGTTTTCTGGCAGACGACAAATAGCTGCGAATCCGTGCAAACATAGAACCACCGTCTGCACTCCTGAAGCAGCCTGAGATTTTCTGCTTTAACTTGGCCATTCGAACATCCCGCTCACTGCCATTGTTATCGAAGGGAATGGTAAAATCTGACATGAAGCGCAGTGTCTCAGCCTTGAACTCAGTGAGTCGTTTGAAGAGATTGTAAGCTTTAGTATTCTTGACTTTCTTGCGCTTAAGCTCCTCTCGTTGCTTCTCCATATAGACGACTTCTTTCATTAGAGCCCGCTGAAGCAACCGGTCATAAATCTTCTCGATTCGTTCACAGACAACACTTGGCATCTGTAGCATACCTATGGTCTTAAAGCCCTTGCAGTAATGCCAGGAAAGCCTCAGTAGCTTCATCAATCGCAACGCCAGTTGATTGCTGTCCCTATCAACAACACCCAAAAGCTCCCTCAGGTGATGGGCATTGCAAAGTACGTGAGTTGCCGCATATGCAAAATAGGATTTCCAATGATCATGAACCAGAACGCCTGCAAATGTTAGCAGTATGCCCATCGTGTCCATGGCCTCACGACCTCGCTTTTCAGACAAGTAGTAGAGCGTCCATTGTTCATCCCGCATAACGTGTAGCCAGTGCAAAGAGCCCTCGGCCCGCATACCCGTTTCATCGGCTCCGGCAACAGACGATTCCCGCAAGGCGTCACGAATAACCTCTTCAGTAGAAGCCAGATTTTCATAGGTTCTGGCCACAAAATTGGCGACAGTGCCTGCACTTACACTCATTTTATAGAGAGTATTAAAATACTCTGACACGCGCTTAAAAGGCAGGAAATGGTATTGGTTAAGATAGACGGCCATAGCCTGTGTGGCTGAGCCATATTGTGCGGCAGCGGTAACACCTTCCGGGAATTCAGCCTGATTCCGACAACCACAAGTGCAGATTTTTACTTCAGCTCTATGGGCCGTTACTTCAAATTCACCCGGTCTCCCTGGTTCAAACACCTGTCGTTCAATATATTTGACCGGCTCACTATCAAGAGAGACGCCTGACATTTATTGCATTCTTTAACCGGAAGGTACTCAATAGTCAGGGATATCGACCTGTTTAAGACAAGTGCCCTGATGCCCTTTCTTTCCACCGGCTTTATTACCAGAAGACTGTCTCAGACTTTTAGGATTGGGTTTTTCATCCGATGGATCGGTACCTTTATCTGCGGAAAGGTCGTCAGAATGATCTGGAGAATTACTGTTTTTACAAGGTTTTTGATAACCATCAGACGATGGCGGCTTGCTGCTGTTTTGACTGTTCTTGCCAACCTTTTCTTCCAATTCTCGACATCGCTCTTCCAGACAGGCAACTCTCATCCGCAGCTCTGCATTCTCTTTCAAGAGAATCTCAGCCGACATAGTTGCGGGTAGTTCTGGAATCATGCTGGCGAATATTGTGGAAAAATGGTGCTTAAGAGGATGGTATAAAAATCAGAAAATTCCAGATTTATGTGGGGGTGCTGAACAGTTACCTTGAGAAAAAGCATGAGAATTTTACATACAGAGTCATCCTGTGGATGGGGTGGTCAGGAAATCAGGATTCTGACTGAGTCTGAAGGTATGATGGAACGAGGCCATCAGGTCACCATCGCCTGTCCCGAACACGCAAAAATCTATGAGGCAGCCCTGAAAAGAGGTATTCCGGCGGTTGCTCTGCCGATTCAAAAGAAGAAGCTTTCTTCTTTATGGGCAATGCATCAGTACCTGTCGGCTAATCACTTTGATGTCATTAACACCCACAGTTCTACCGATAGCTGGCTGGTTTCGCTGTGTCTGGCCTGGAAAAAGCAGCGACCACGAATTGTACGAACCCGGCATCTATCAACAGCGGTACACAACAACCGAAGTACATTGTGGCTATATAATAAAGGGAATGACTTTATTGTTACCACGGGAGAGCAGTTGCGTCAGACACTGCACAGCCACAATGGCATTCCGCTGGAAAAGATGAAATCTATTCCTACCGGTATCGATCAATCCCGTTTTGTACCGGCTGATAACAAAAATGAAATTCGCCAGGCTCTGGGTTTACCCGTGGAGAAAACCATTATTGGTATTCTTGCAACCCTGCGTTCCTGGAAAGGGCATGAGTACCTGATCAATGCTTTTGCGCAGTTGTCCAGGGATGATATACATCTGCTGATCGTTGGTGACGGACCACAGTTTGAAAATGTTCAACAGCAAGTTTCAGAGCTAGGTATTTCAGAAAGGGTAACTATGCCTGGTAATCAGGAGAATGTAGTTCCATGGCTTCAGTCGATGGAGATTTTTTGTCTTCCTTCCTACGGTAATGAAGGGGTTCCGCAGGGGATTATGCAGGCTATGCTGTGCAGGCTCCCGATTATATCTACTGATGTTGGTAGTATTCTTGAGGTTCTCCACCCTGGGGAAAATGGCCTGTTGGTTAAGACCAAAGATATGGATAGCATTCGGGAAGCTCTTGAAATATTAGTGAATGATTCTGAAAAGAGAGAGCAGTTTGCAAGATGCAGTCTGGATTATGCTTTGGCCAACTGTACTAAAAATAAAATGGTGCATGATATGGAGTTGGTGTTCCGTGGGGCGGATTGACTCATTAATTGAATGGCCAGGCTACTGATCCACAGGTTGTTCAGTAGCCGATGAGATTGGTGCAATGTGAATGTTAGTGTGACGATGATTTTCTGGGCTAAATAAAGACTTTCTTCTTATTCGAATTGGCCTCAGGATCCTCGTAGCATCGTTTTTCGTGAATTAATGCTTCCAGCTTGTTCTGATTTCTCTGTTTAATGACTTGAGCCGGGTTTCCACCTACTACCGTATAAGGCGGAACATCTTTAACAACAACACTGCCAGCGGCGACTATTGATGCATCACCGATGGTTACTCCAGGCATAATCATTACATTACGACCTATCCAGCAATACCTGCCAATCTTGACTGGCTTTCTGACCATACGATTGTCGTAAGGCAGAAATTCAAGGTCATTTTCATCATAAAAATGATTGCTGGTTATGATCGTGCATAGGGGAGCCAGTACTGAGCCCCGGCCTATAAAAATACCGCCACTGCCGTCAATATAGGCATGGCCAAGGATTTTGCAGTGGTCATCAAGCACGATATTTTCAGTGTGAAGGTACTTTGAATCCAGTTCTTTAAAGTGAACATTCTTGCCAATTTTTTTGAACTTCTTTTTCCGGTACTTGAAAAAGATAGTCAGCTTTTTGTATAAGCTCATAGTCGTTTCAGGTCTTGGATCGGGTAAGGGCCGGTCTTTCTCCAGCCCTCCCCACAGCACCCGGCATGCGGGTCCGCACCGGGCGGTTCAACGATGATGGTGAAACCTGATCCATAAGTCTTTCAATGAAACAAGCCCAATTTTCGCGAGGTAACTGTTATTCAGTGCCTGTTGTACCGCATAGGTTTTACTCAGACGGTAATACCCTTTGCTGCTGGCTGCGATCTTGGCGGCGTTAATTTTATCAACGCCTAACCTGACCAGATTCTTAAAACGGGTTTTCGGCTTGCGCCATTGCTTCAGAAAGCAGCAACGGATTCGCCGACGTATCCATTGATCCAGCAGGGGAATTGGTCGGTGATATTCCGATAACCGGAAATACCCCATCCAACCCCGGATATATTGTGCCAATTTGCGTAACCGATGTTGCATTGAGACACCCCAGCGACGACTGGTCAACTTGAGTATCCGGTATTTGAATCGGTCCAGACACTTCTGGGCCCAGCGAACTTTCTTCCCTGTGAAGGTGAAACTCAGGAATTCGCTTTCTGTTGCTTTCACAACTTTACTTTTCCGGGAGTTAATCTTCAGTTTCAATTTGCGTTCAATGAATTGGGTAATGCTGTGCATCACCCGATCCCCTGCACGCTGACTTTTGACGAGAATCACAAAATCATCACAGTATCTTGCAAAGCAATGACCCCGATATTCAAGCTCCTTGTCGAGTTCGTCGAGGACCACATTAGACAGCAAGGGTGATAAAGGCCCACCCTGTGGCATGCCAACCCTGGTCGGGTAGACATTGCCCTCAATCATGACACCGGAGCGCAGGTAGCTACCAATCAGTTTCAGAAGGCGTTTGTCGCGGACCTTACGGGAGACCCTCGACATCAAAACGTCGTGATTAACCGTATCAAAGAATTTACTCAGATCAACGTCAACAGCGTAATGAAGCCCCCGGTTGATCAACTGCTTAACCTGACGGACTCCGTCGTGTGCTGACCGTCCCGGTCGGTAGCCGAAGCTGTTTGGAGAGAAACCCGGATCAAAGACAGGGGTCAGCACCTGCACAATGGCCTGCTGTATGACCCTATCCATCACGGTAGGGATTCCCAGCAAACGCTCACCGCCGTCCGGCTTTTCTATAACATGTCGGCGCACGGGTGATGGCTGGTAGGTTCCGTCCAATAAGGCTTGACGCACTGAAGGCCAATGCTGTTTGGCAAAGTGATAAGCTTCAATAGTGACTCCATCAATACCCGGAGCACCCTTGTTGCTTTTGACCTGTTCCATGCACTTGCCAGATTAGCCGGTTCAAGTACGCAATTTAGTAGATCATGGTTCAAAGCTGGTTAAAGATTCTGTCGCCAAGTACGGTGAGTCGCCGGACGGCTGCATCGCCTTGAGGGAATCAGTCTCCTCTTTGTCGTCGATGTTCGGCCCTTCGCTAACGACTTCCCATCCGTTAATGGCTTCTGTCGTACAGCTACTATGGCCTCTGCTGACTTCTGTCCAATCACCACGCGGAGTTACCTCTGCTGGCGCTATTGGTTGCCATCGGGTTTGCTCGAACAGGATGATGAGACCTGTTCGCCGAGCCTGTTGTAACCAGTGGCTGAGAACTGGGAATTACCAATCGCATGTTGAACAGATCTCCCCGGATAAGGACATGAACTTTCAGTGCACAACCGCCGCATTTACCGTGTCTCACGAACCATAGGGCTTTGTGATCCTTGGCTCACTCGCCCAGAGACTCAGCCTTATATGCGATTTCTGTACGTCGGCTCGCACCTTTGCACTCAGACTGCCTCCGCACAGCCCCTCGCGGGACTGCACTTGCCTTAAGCTAGTGGTTGTCATCAGCAGGCGTCTTTACCGCCAGTCAGATGTAGGTTCTCCCACAGGGGACTTTCACCCCATCAGTTCATGCCCATGCCGGGCGTACCAAGATAGTTAATGGAAGGCAAAAGGCTCCGGCAATCGGTTAGATATGCCGAGAAATGGTCCACTTGTGTGTTGATTTACTGAGTCGGTTCAATATTCTTCTGCGGGAGTAGCTGATCAACCTCTTTGCTTTTCCGGTTTTTTTCCAACGTTCAAACTCTGGAGTAACAAACTCCTCCATTCTGACCCAGTAAGACAGTACTGATGGTTCACTGTAGTCTCGAGCAAGTTTTTGGCCTTCAGTCAGAACTTCTGAAAAAAGCTCAGGCTGTTCCCGTAAACGATCAATAATTGCCAGAACACCGTCGACTGTTGTGGCGTGTAAAACTGCTTTATTGCTCTTAAATGCTGCTGTTATGGCAGGCTCATCACCCGTAATACATAATGCACCAGCAAGCCAGGCGTTGGTGGCTTTATTGACGGGTTTGATTTTGAGCAATTCTACTGGCACATCCCGGACAGCAATCACAACATCTACATTAGAGTAATCATGCCACTCAACACTGTCGCTGCTTTTACCTTTAATAATAAACTCGATATCGCGCTTTTTCAGTTCGGACAAAAATTCTTCGGACTGAAATGCTTCGGCCAGATTTCGCTTGGGTTGGCCAAAAAATGCCACGGTTTTGATATCATTGCCACGTTGGTTGTCACGAAGAATCAGTCCGGGTTGAGGTAATTGGGGGACATAGATTTCGTTGCTCTTACCCGTCTTAATCAAGTTCTGATGCAAAACAAAATGACCAAATTCCGGGTAGTGAGCATCCGTTCTGCAGGCCACATAGAAATAATCGGAAAAGGTGTTTTTGGTACGGGATTTAACACCATCGATAACATTGATTTTGTCTGAACGAGGCTCACTACCCAGAGTTACTTCATAGCCAGCATGACGAAAATGAAGGTAGGTCAGTAGCACCCAAATATCTTCTCCGGTAATAATTCGGTGTTTGATATCTGCTGGCGTCGGCTGGTCGCCGGACAGTAAATCCTGCCAGCGAGCTGTATCATTCAGGATAAAATGAAGGTTTGATGGTTTGCTCATTATCAGGTATCTGAGTTAAAAAAATGTGGCTCTTATATTGCACCAGGAGTCAGCTCGACAGTATTTGTGATATCGCGTATCTGCCGAGTGTTTGACAGCTTTTCCAGTTCATTATCCAGCTTTGATATCACTTGGGAAAGTGATATCGCCATCATTCCTCTTGATAATTTTCTGTCACCATCAAAGTAGAGCTCCATATTTTCATTCGATATGACGCAGTGAATACCATTGTGCTGAACACCGGTCATCAGCCGGTAGTTACTTCCCTGTTCATTATCCCAAGGCCCCCAGAGATTTGGCTCACTGGCTCCGAAAAGTGCAATGACAGGTGTATCTGTAGAGGCAGCAATATGCATGGGAGCTGAGTCAATGCCAAAAAACATACAAGCTTTAGAAGTGAGGTAGGCGTAAGCCTGCAGGTTAACTGGTTGTGGCAGTTGGAGAGGCTTTTGCTGGCAGTGGCTGGCAATTTCATTTGCCATTTGGATCTCTTCAGGATCGGAGGAGGTTGTTAAAAGAACCAGCTTTTGCCATTTTTCCTGGATGTGGTCGATACATTGAGCAACTTTGGCCGAGTCCCAACACTTGTACATCCATCGTGATACCGGGTGAACGACCACAAAGCCATCATTTAGCCCTAGTCTAGACAACAGTTCATCGACCATTTTTTCATGATCTTTCCGCCAGCCTAAGGTGACTTTCTTTATTACTTTTCGGGAATCGATGGCCTCAGCAAATTGCAGGTCTTTCTGAACCGTAGGAATACGTTGCTGGCTATTGAATGCCGTATCAAAACGAGCAAGCCGGTTGATCAATGTTGGCTTTTTAATGTACCCCATTCGCCGGGATGCACCCGAAAGAGCACTGATGATACAACCACGATCCCCTTCCGTAAGGTTAATAACGAGGTCGTACTGTCCTTTGAACTGCCAGTAAAACTCAATTTCCGTGCGAATACGCTGCCAGAAGGTTTGCTCGCTTTTCTTGCCTCTGGAATAGGGAATCACCTTATCCACATGGGGATTATCGGCTACTACTTGAGTACAGAAATCGTTAACGGAAACATGAAGCTCCGAGTCTGGGTAGATTGCTTTCAAGCTGGCAAACAGTGGTGTTGATAGTAAAACATCACCGAGATTACGAAACTTGGTCACCAGAATTTTCATACGCAAAGCCTTGCTTTTTTCACCATAAAGGCACCCATAACAGATTCAAAACTATCTTCATGGCTTTCAAGCTTGAGTCAAGATCAATGGCAATTGTAACGCCAGCAGAAAACAGCCTTTTTGCCACCAGCTTATGGTTTTCTTCATGCTAGAGCACATGATCCTCTGAATTCCGGCTGGACTTTTTTATTGAGTGCTCAGAAATAGAATAAGTCTGAGCATCAATCAATTTTCGATTGGTCTTTCTCTGCAGGTATCCCATGGAAAGCCCGATCAGACAGAATGCTAATTGACCATGTTCAACATAGAGGGTTGAGTTGCCCATACCTCCAACAATGATGTATATGCCTGTCATAATACCGATGACCGGTTCAAGCTCCAGTTTCCGCTCAGAGTAATATTGAATAAGCCACTGCAGATGCTTCCAGGCGGCTATCAGGATAAAAGCGAGCATCAGAAACAATCCAACATACCCCCGATTCAACAGAACGGAAGCGACCATGTTATGACCATGGTTGGTATGGAAAAAACGCTCAGACTCGTATGGAGTTCCCCGTTGTGCAGCAACAGACTCCATATACTCTTCACTGGTGGCAATGTCAAAATGACGGTCGCCCGCACCAAACATCGGGAAGTCAGAAAGAACATAAATAACGGAGTTAAAAATGACATCCCGCTTGCTCAGGAATGAGCTGCCGGTATCACCGCCTTGCATATGATAGGCGATATTAGCCTTAAAACTATTTACCTTGGGAATATGGTTGCTGGCGACAAAGAGCGAAATCCCGATAATAACCACGCTCGCAGTGAGCAGGGTCAGGTGTTTCCGGTCAGGCCGGAACTGCATAAAAATAGCGGCAATAGCCATTGCCGCAATAACAGCAACAGCGGTAATTGAGATGGTGGGAACCATGGCAATGGCAAAGAACAGAGTGGCAATGGCAGATAGTCCTTTTATCCAGCCTTTCTGAAACATGAACAATGACAGAGATACACCAAAAGCAATGGCAATATACAACGCTGACTGATTAACATGTCCAACCGAGTGGAGTTCTGGATATTCGCCGCCATCTCGATTCCAGACATACCAGGACTCAAGTATTGCAATCAATGTTCCCAATACGATTGATGATCCCAAAAGAGTGACTTTTGGTGTTGGGATACTGGTCCTTGAAATCAGCAGTGCCGGTATAATCAGTTTGGCAAAAGTCAGTGCACCGCTTACTGGCTTATCCCACCCAAACGGATTGGTGTGGGCCGAGATAAAGCCTGCGGCAAGAAACAGGACAAGAACCCATTCCCAAGAGCGAAGCTTGCCGCCAAAATCCTTTGCTCTCCAGCTTTGCATACACCAGCTAATAATATAAGCCACTAACAACAGGTTTTTAGGGCCTTCGTACATTGGCAGCACAAAAAAGAAAGCAACCAACAGAAAAAGCTCTGCTTTTGATATGGCTCGCATAGGGACACCAAACAGATCAGAAAATTTAAAATCTGCGTAGTCTATCTGTTCAGCGGACCAATTTCAGTAAGAATTCAACTTGATATCATTTGCCTCCTTGTTACCTAGTTCTCGTCCAAAAACGCATCAGGCAATCATAATTAGATTGTACGTGCGTTTTGATATTTCCTGAAATTCCAGAGAGCCGCAAAAACTCTTCCCTTTTTTTCTCTAATCTGGGACGGATATTGGAGAAAAACGCGAAAAGCAGGCAGAAAACATCCTCCCACCATGCTGGAAAGGTACTTTCATGTAGCGTGGAGGTGGCTATCAGGATGGTGCCGGGTGTCTGGCCAGAATCACCAGGTTGTAACAGACCACCGATAACCAGCAATGAGAATCAAAACGCTCAGAACCCTTGCAGTGGCAACGTGATAGCCCAAAACATCTCTTTAGCCACGAAATTCCCGCTTCAATACCTGCCCGGAAGCGAAAGAGCGTTTTATACACATACTGACTTTTAGTCATCTCTTCGACTTCAAGTCCGCGCTTCTTATTAAAAGCTACATCGCTGATTCCCATGGCCTTGGCTTTTTCCAAATTAGCGCGACACGCGTATCCGCCGTCACCGCTTGTCTGGCGAGGTACACGACCATAAATTTCTTTTTGTCTTTCCATCATCGGAATGAATTGGTCCGAATCCGCTGGGTTACCTTCCTCAATAACCAGGTCCAGGATCAATCGACTTTTTCCCTGAACCAGGTTCAGTTTATGGCCATACTGTACTTGCCGCCTGTCTTTTACGATGATATCCGTATGGGGTTCATACAGGCTAACCACTTTTTCCTGGGCTGGCACCTTTTCACCCTTAAAGACCCTGCGCTCTGTCCTGACTCTTGATCACATCTCTCCAGCGCTGAACTGCCGGGCTATCTGCCAGGTTTTTACCCGATCCTGCAATTTCGCCCAGCCTTCCCATACCACTAACCAGCCGGGCTGCCCTGTATGCTTTGAATCACCCCAACCACCAAGCCGAGCAATCGTTTGAAGCAGCCAAGTGACTGTTGGCGGCTTATCGGGCAACGCTTTTTTTTCATAGGTTAGCCAGAGAACCTGCCATTCATCATCACTGACCACCTCATTCGCGAGTGTTTTTTCACTCCAAAGCTTTCTGTCTTTGTGCTGCCTGTCATTCGGTAACATTAATGCTTCACGGATTTGCATTAGTCTGACAGCGACAAACATTAATATGACCGCAAGTCGTTCAATGTTATCCGGAGATTGCAGACGAAGCCTTTCTACTCCTGCTCCCGATTTCCAAGCCTTATGGAACTCTTCTATTCGCCATCGGAGCTCGTAAAATCGAATGATAGAGCGACAGTCTTCGAATGTTTCAATATCTTCAGTTGTCAATAGTACCCAGTGCAAACGGTCTTCGGAGTCATTGCCAATCTCTTCAGCCGACACAATATTCATAGTTACCGGTTCCGGCCTGCCGCCTGGCCTTTGCGGCGCCTGTATTGTCATCTTCTTTCTTTTGACCTGCAGCGTTGCCTTTCGCTTCTTTCTACCTCCTTTTTGAGGAACCACTATCGTATATTTCCCCAACACTTCAGTCTGAGCTAAGGAATCAAATAATAAGAGTTCGCCATCCACCAGGATTCTGTTTTGTGTAGCTCTTACAACAAACCGCTGTCGGTTATCCAGTTTGTAGTGCATATATTCGTATATATCCGCCTCCCGGTCGCAAACACTGATGATGTCAGGCATTTTACCCCCCATCCTTTGTTCTGTGTTTTCAGAGGCTCTTTGCCACTTAAAGCTTTCCTTTCCCTCGTAAGGTAGCTGACGACGTTGGTTCTTTTTCCCCCGCTGAACGTCCTCTCTAACCCATCGTTCTTGATCAATAAGCCCAATGCTTCGCTCTGTATCCGCATCAACCAAGAAGACAGAGTGGACGTGGAATCCTCTGGTTTTAGAGCCTTCAGGACCTCCAAGATCACCAAGCTCGGATCTGACAGCATGTTTATAACCCAGGGTTGTTGTATCTTCGAGAGCCAGAAGTAGGCGAGACTGTCTCGCTATTTTGGCAGTTGCCTGAAAGCCTGCCTCAGCTATTGCTTCAGGCTTTACGGCCTCATTCTCAATCAGCCGGTAAGCTCCAGTTACCAGTGCGGTATAACCTTCGCATGAAGATGACAAAGAATTACCGGTATGAGCTGAAAGCTCGGCAGCAACTTTGACAAGTCGTTTTGTACGTCGAGTATCGCCCAAATCAGCACATCCAAAAGTTAGTTCTGACCATGGTTTAGGAGAAAGTGGAAGCATGACCTGTTTTATCAGTGAGAAATGATAGAACAAGGTAGCTATTTGTGATCAAGAGACAGCGCTCTGTCTGGGAGACTATTGCATCCACCAGGGGTAACAGGTGATCCACATCGGCCTGCCACTTGTCGGCATCATCAGCCAGGAGACACTGCCCCTGCTGACGGGCGTTTGCTAGCGTGACAGTAGCTTCGATAAGTACCTTCCGGGATTTTCGGGTCAACTGCAGCAGTTTTTTATAATGCTGATGCCGCTCTTCTTTGCCAGCGTAGATGCATTTTCTGGCCCATCTTTTACGGCTCGGTTGTGATGGGTATATTCATAAAGCGGTGTCGCTGTCAGTGTTTGTCCCGTTCCAGCAGCCGACAAATTTCTTTAACGGAACTGGCTAAAAGATCACTGTCGCAAGGAGGTTTGATATCCGATTCGGTGACTGTGCTGTCAATAGCCACAGTGCGCCCTTTTTCAATACCCTGATCTTTAGCGGTCATTAGCTGACAGTTATTAATCCGTTCCCATGTAGATGCAGTAAGAAGGCTGATGAGCCCATGCAAACTGGAGCGACTGGGGCGCTGGTTTTGGTTCGAGGCGACAAAAGTCTCGAAAGAGCATGGAGTCCATCAAAACAAACGACAAGTAGTCATAATCACAATTCAAATACTGTTTCAGGAGTGCCGCACGAAGAACGGATTCTGCTGATAGTCCGTTCCGCCCAGTGTTCTGTTTATCACCAGAACTTAAGTCCTCATAAATCCAGTCATTGAACTGTGGATGGGCGTCAAGCCATTGCGAGATACCGGAAAGCTGGGAGCAGATTTCATGAGGTACGTAATGGAGTTCCATACTACACTGCGGGTTGCGTTTTTTGCGCATTTGGAGTCCTCTGTTTTTGGCAATCCCTTATGTTTCTTGCTCTTGGGAAGTTTAGTCGCCAGATAGCAGTAGGGCTCCACTTAATTTTTCAGGATAAAATCTACAGTTTTCAATTGGTTGTGTTTTTGGACGAGAACTACCTACCATTCCCCAACTATCCTGAATACCACATAATAAACACACCATCAGGCACGACCCTGAAACCACTTATGAAAACCTACCCAATCAATGCCGCTGAGTACCTTGAAGCGGAGAAAACAGCTGAGGTTAAACGCGAATTTGTCAATGGTTACGTTTATGCCATGGTCGGTGCCAGTCGGCGGCATAACTTGTTAACGTCGACACTCTCCAGGCTGCTGGGCAATCAGCTTCAGGGCACAGCCTGCCAGGTCTTTGCCTCCGATATGAAAGTCCGCGCCGGTGGTAAGAATGACACCATGTTCTTTTACCCGGATATGATGGTAACTTGCAGTCACCCCTCTGATGAAACTTCAAAAGACCCCTATGTAGAGGAAGCCCCTAAGCTGATTATTGAGGTACTGTCGCCCAGTACCGAGCAGTATGATCGTTTGGGCAAGCTGGCTGTCTATACGCAAATTGCCAGTCTGGAAGAGTACCTGCTGGTGGATCAGCAGGATATGCTGGTGGATCTTTACCGTCGCTCTGGCGAGCAGTGGCAGTTAACCCAGCTGAAAAAGGGTGATCTGCTGGTATTGAATTCGGTAGAGCTTGAATTTCCTGTTGCGGATATCTACCGGGATGTTATTGGGGGGCTAGTAATGGAAACGACAGGCGGCAATGGTCAGATGAGTATCGGAAGGCTGGTAGATCAGTCGGTGTTCATCGCTGATGCGTCTTGACCAGAAGCCTTGCCAATTGCCTTTCAGAGGTTCGGGCTTGCCAAGGCCGCTAAACGGGTCCCGCAGACACTCAGTGATTAATTTGTTGATGCGTTTCAAGGTTTTTCTGTCCTGTTCCTGCCAGTACAGATAATCGTTCCAGGCGTTGTGTGACCAACAGAGATGCCTCTGTTTACTGGTCATCGAGCAGGCCCTTGTCAACGATCTGACCGCCCCTGATTTGTTCAATGGAGTCGTTCAAGTGTTTGGCGTTGGCAGGGGATGACATCAGATGCAGGGTTTCCATCAGGCTGTTGTAGCTTGCCAGTGACATGAGCACGGCATCCTGACCGTCACGACGATGAATGATGGTTTCACTGGCGTCTTCCGCCACCTGGTCAAGCAGTGACTTCAAGTTGTTCCGGGCTTCAGAGTAAGAGACTACTTTCATAATTAATCCGTTAGTTGGTCAAGTTATTGGACAAGTATAGACAGAAAGTTCTCCGTGTCCAAAGCCTGAAGAATTCATACAATGTCTTCATTTTCATTGTGGGTTCGCCACTTGTCTCCCTTAACTTTCGTATGACAGGTTCCCACAGTTCCATAGAGAGCCCAGTAAAAAAATTATCCGATCCCGGTACTCTCTGCGTAGCATAAAAGAGGGCTTTTCCTTTAATTCCCCCACAATCCAGCATTTCTTTCGTAAATACGTTTCGTCGATTGCATCGCGGATGAGAATCCGGATGCGGCACAACGTGTAAAAGGGGAGGCAGTGTCGTTTACCAGTTTTGATCAGCCTACCAATGGGGCGTTGACCGATGGCGGCACTGAGTTGGTCTATTTGTCCAATCCCCGGTATTACGGCGTTGATCCGTTCACCTTTTACGTTCAGGACGCCTCCGGAGTGATCGGTTCGGGCATCTGTACGGTGGTAGTCAATCCGGGGGCTGGACCTGTCCGTGCTGACCGATGAAGAACGAACACTGTTGAGCAACGCACTGTCCGACTTCCTGGCGCTAAAATAAGGAGCCTGCCACCTCAATGAAAATAGTAATTCATGGCAAACAGCACACACGCCGTCAGCATCATGCCGAGAAAGGTGATGATGAACTGGCGGTTGCTGTTGGCGTACAGTTCGGTGCATTTGGCATACAGTTCGGTGGATTTGGCCTGTTGCTCCACCATGGCTTTGCGCCATTCCACGTCCACTTTTTTCAGGGCTTGCTCCAGCCGGATGATGTCCTTTTTGGCGGACAGGCGTGAGTCGAGAATCAGCTTTTCCAGCCGCAATACGTCTTGTTGGGTGGCGATATGGTCAGGACTGAGAGAGGCGGCGACGGCATGGGCGGTTTCTTTGCTGATGCCGATTTCTATGAGGTCGTTAAACAGTTTGTCGTCCATTGGTTTGTTCTCAGTCTGTCTGGCAAAAAATTATAAAAGTGGCACACAGACGGCTCAGGGTAGCCAATCCTCATCCAGCAGTTGTTCCCATGGCCAGGGACAGGTTTCAGGAAAACTGGCGTCGGTGAGCCATTGTTCACGGGGCAGGTATTGATTCATCTGTTTAATGGCACGTTGTTTAGCGTAAGGGTAGCTGGTTGCCACTGCTTCATCCTGGTGGCTTTTCAGATACGGGTATTTATTGAGCAGTCGACTGATCTCACCACGGGGTGAATCAATACAAGAATTCATACCATGTTGTCATTTCCCTTGCGGAACCACATCCGTACTCTCAAATATCTTATCCGCCGAAGCCGCCACAAACCCCTGGTAGAGTTGACCGTTGGGCATCGGGTAGCGCAGGGCAAACTCGTAATAGCAGCCGGGTATTGTTAATGTGCCGTCCGTAAAGTTTACCGGGACCTCTTTGGCCAGGGTTGAGGACTGTTCCAGCAAGACGTCCGGGGAGCCTTTAATCAGCCCTCCACTGGTATTCATTTCATAACCTTTATCCAGCAGCAGTTGATTGACGCTTTGCATATCCGGGTGTGAATGCGCCTGATTAAAGCAAAGGTGGTTAATGGATACCGTAAAGTGATTGGGGCGAAAGCCATGGGCAGCCACCCAGGAGGCATACTCACTCTCACTGGCAAGCGTTTGATACTGTTCCTGACTAACATGCCATGGGCGACCGGAATAGCAGAACCCCTGTTGACGCACAGACTCCTCAGACACCTGGGCTACCAACGCTTTAATAATTTCACGACAATGTTCGTTTAGCTCCTCAACTTTCAGCTCACTGATAAACACCTTGGGCAGGGTATCATCGTTATGCTGATAGTATTTGGCATAGAGCTTTTTAGCCGGGAAGTGATAATCATCCACGGGCTGGTATCCCGCATCAAGAAATGGTTTGGCTATTTTATCCAGAGATACCTGGTCGAGATTGAAGGTGCGCAGGGCAATGTGGTCATTGACCACGGTACCTTGATTCAGGTCAGCAAATAGCTGGTGGATAGGTTTGGCGTCGGGGGTGAGTGCCAGGTAATCCTGCCACATGGCATTCAATAACTCATGAATTGAAAGTTTCATAATCTCTCCGTAACAAAACTATTTCACATCAGAACCCTGCAGATAGATGGGTATACCGGCTTTAAGTGCAGCTTTGCGCAGTATTTTATCCAGTGTTGCCAAAGGCAGGTTTTCTCGTATGGCAAGTTCCAGGTAGGCTGCATCGTAGCTGCTCAGATGGTAACTACGTGCCAACGTAGCAATGCGATTAAACGCCTGATTCGTCGTCAAAGGGTCAACGTAAATTGGCAGATTTTCCAGCTGGGCGAGAAACCCTTCTGCCGTGGCTGTATTTATTTCATTCCGTTTTTCCAGCCCCAGGGTGACATTGACCACTTCCAGATGCCAGAGGTTGGGAACCAGGGCGTCGGAATGTGAGAAGCTTTTGAGTACCGATTCTGCATAAACCTGATCCTGCTTTTTGCTGGTTTCTGACAACCAGCGCATGGAAACGGAGTTATCCAGGATAAAGCCAGTCATTTCCTGCCACGCTCCCGGAGTTCTTGCAGGTCACTCTCAGAAACAACAGGCTTTTTGGCTTTGAGCAAATTTTCGATGGCAGACTGTGCTTTTAAACGACTTTTCGCCTTGCTGGGAATCAGGTCTGCGATTGGTTTTCCCCGGTTGGTTATGGTGAAGGATTCACCGGCTTCAACACGACGCAAAATTTCCGGCAGTTTTGTTTTTGCATCGTAAGAACCGATTTCTTCAAGCATACCTTGGCCTCCGTGTTTTTATTTGATCCATTATAGACCAGTATTCTGGTCTATGTGTTGTTATATCAGACCTGCCCGGGAGGCTGTCCGAGAATAGCACCCGTCTAGACGACCCCGTAGCGAGGATGGCAGAAAATTGAGGATCGCCTCGTTCCCACGGTCCTCCGTGGGAATGCATACCGAACCTCACCGCAAATGTAGAACCCCCTTTAAACTCTGATGATTCCGGGCATAAACAGGTTGTTCCACATCCAGCAGGCTACGGGGTGAGTAGACCTGCCCGGTCACCCGGGCAAGCCCCTCCTCAGAACCGGACTTGCGGAATTATCGCATCCGGCTCCCGATAGACCCGTGTCCCCACACATGTTCGGTGAGACCGGAACATTGACACCGTTTTCCAGCTCTCTGGATACGCCAACACTTTAAGAATTTTCACCAGCTTTCCCCAGCTCAAGTATCCTTTTCCTCCCTGACGATTAAGCCATCTGTGGATCGTTCGTTTGCCTTGCAGAATGAACTGCCTGACCCGTCCTTGATTGTCTGTGATCCCATGATAGTTGATCCATCCCTTGATCCCCCGAATCGCTCTCTTCAGCGTTTGCACACGGTCAGAACTCAGGCGCTTCCAGAGGAACTCACTTAACCCTTTGAGCTTCGATGCAAAACGATCTTTACGGCTGGTGAACTTCAGTCGCCAACCACCTTTTCGCATCTTACCCCAGTAACAGGTGAACCCCAGGAAGTTAAACGTCGAAAGACGCTTACCTGATTGATTGGCCCTCTGAGCTGCAATCCATCCTGCAGGAATTATCTGCGATTTCTCTCTATGCAACTCCAGACCAAACTTCTCTAACCGTTTTGGCAACACTTTATAAAAGCGCTCTGCTTCACTGGCATCCCCAAAAAGGAATACCATATCGTCAGCGTACCTCACCATTTCCGCCCGCCCTTTGATGTGAGAACGGCTTACCTCGGCAAACCATTCATCTATCACGTAGTGCAGGTAGATATTGGCCAGCACTGGCGACAGGATAGCCCCTTGCGGACATCCTTCCCGATTGTCGGATACTTGCTTGTGTTCCATCACAGGTGCTGTAATCAGGACTTCTATCAGCCTGAGAAAACGCTGGTCTGATATCTTCATTCGCAAAATCTTCATCAGCTCCCTGTGAGGAATTCTGTTGAAGTACTTGCAGATATCAATTTCTACCACAGCACCATCCCGAATTCGGGAACTGGACTGCAGCAAAGTCCTCAAAGCATCGTGACAACTCAAGCCGGGCCTGAATCCGTATGAGCACGGTAGAAACAGCGGTTCGTATATCTTGCCAGGGATTTGACTGGCTGCAAGTTGCACCAGTTTGTCTTCAAAGCAGGATATGACCAGTGGCCGTTTGCTCCCATCCTCTTTCGGGATTTCAGTGACCCTCGCGGGTTTTGGCCTGTAAGTCCCACGGCGAATGCGCTGGAAAAGGTGTTTCAGATTTTCATCCAGTTTTACGCCGTAAGTCTCCTTTGTCTCACGGTCAATACCTACGGCTTTATTCCCGTTCAACCGATGGAATTGCTCCTTCAGCATGTCAACATTTAGCAGGTGACCAAGGTTATTGAACACCATTTGTCTGTCGTATGCCGATTTCTCACCTATGCGCTCAAGTTTCGTTAACCATGATTGTCCGTCGTTGCTGAGTACGGTCATTGTTTCTCTCTCACGCTCGATCTATCTGCCAGCCCTTCGCTCCACGGTCGTTACCCGCTTCATCACTACTATGACTGACTCCGACTTCCATAGAGCCATCTGTAAAGCCTCGTGTTTTGCACTTGTACTTAACATACTCAATCCTTTGAGAGCCCTATGGATCTCCTGGGTTCAGTCGTATATCTCTATAAACTCGCCGACGCCTGCGACTCCGGAGGGTAGTGCTGTTCGGATTCCCAGATTGACCTTACACAGCACTCTTGGGCCTGCTGCCTGCATAAGAGCATCGGCACCCACAACAAGTGGTATTTCGGAGCTGTGACGTTCACCATTTGGTTTCGGCTCGGATATTTCGCTGTCTACGCTTCATCACTGTCGTTACCTTCAGCAACGCAAGACTCGCTATACGGTGGAGCTGGTTCTCCTTCCGCAACGGGACTTTCACCCGCAAGATATACGCCGCTTATCCCAGCGCACTATGCATTCCCACGCGGGCATGGGAGGGTGTGCGCTTTTCTGCCTGGCTATTACTCTTTTCGTTTTAACCAGTCAAAGCAATCACCCTGTGCACTGGCATGGGCCAGACTCAGTAATAATGCCGCACTGAGCCTGGCCCTTGGCACAAGGCTTTTGACGTTTAAATATTCCTGATCACTATGGATCGCTCCCCCCTGAACCCCAAGCGTATCAATATTGGGAATCCCGGCAGAGGCAAGGTTGTTACCATCGCAACAACCTCCGGTGGGTTTGATCTCCAGTGGAATCCCCAGTTCATGCCCGATGTTTTTTGCCAGTGCCAGTAGCTGTTCATTGGCAGGGCTCAGCACCTTGGGTTTGCGGGTAAATCCGCCATGCAGTGCCAGTTGAATGCCGTCACGCTGATTTATGCTATCAATGATCCCATTAAGTTTTTGCAGGCACCACTGTTCATCATCCGGTTGTTCAAGACGAATATTGAACTTGTGAATACAGCGATCAGGCACAATGTTGGTCGGGCCGCCACCGTGAATGTAGCCGGGGTTAAAGGTGATGCCCGGCCGCCGACCATTCAGGTCGTCCATGGCGGAGACAAAATCACAGAGGGCACGAATAGCGTTGCGGCCCAGATGATGTTCCCGCCCTGCGTGAGCTGCTTTGCCATAACTGACCACGGTAAAGTTACCGCTGCCTTTGCGTTGGCCGGCAAGGTTGCCATCTGGAAAGCAGGGTTCAAATATCATGCCCAGGTGTACTCGTTGCGCAGCCTCCTGAATTAAAGGGGCTGAGCCGGGGGAGCCAATCTCCTCATCCGGGTTAAACAATATTTCCCAACCGATCTGCTCAGCCCATGGACTTTGCTCAAGTACTTCCAGCGCCTTGAGCATCACCATAATCCCCCCTTTTAAGTCAGTAACTCCGGGACCATTGATGGTGTCATCATCCAGCCAGCGAACCTTTTGAAAAGGGCTGTCTTTGGGAAAAACGGTATCCATATGCCCGCACAGAAAGACCTGAAGAGGTGCTTCGGGGCGTTTACGAATTCTCAACGCATCACCCAATGGGTGCCGGATGATCTCTCCACTGTCGTTTACAACCTCCCAGGGATTGACAGGTATACGTTCATGGTCTTTTGATAAATCCGAAGTCAGTGTCAACAGCTTTGCCAAAACCTTGTTGACGCCGTCACGGTTAAGGCTGCCAGAATTTATTTCAGCCAGTTCAATGGTTCTGGCCTGCATTTCATCGTGCTGGTCATTGAGTAAATCCAGCCAGGGGAGGAGTTCAGGGGGAAGTGTTTTAGCTGGCTTTACCATACGACATGCTCATTCTGTTTTAACTCCAGGTATGGAGGTCAGGAAGGGTATGCATTCCCACGCGGAGCGTGGGAACGAGAAGTACCTCTGCCGGCGTGGCGAGGTATTCAGGACTCTCAGGCAGAAACCACGGTAGCAACAGCCCTTTCCAGACGTGCCATACCCTCATCAATGTCTTCATCAGGAATAATGAGTGATGGTGCAAAGCGCAGAACATTTGGCCCGGCAACCAGCATCATCAGTCCCTCGTCGGCCGCAGCAGAAAGAAATTCTTTCCCTCGACCGTGATATTTTTCGACCAGTTCAGCGCCAATCAGCAGGCCTTTACCACGCACCTCGGCAAAGATGTCATATTTGCTGTTAATGGATTCCAGGTGTTTACGGATGCGGTTATGTTTTTTACTAACATTATCCAGCAGTTGTGGATCATTAATGATGTTGATCACTTCCAGCGCCACTGCACAGGCCAGCGGGTTACCACCGTATGTGCTGCCATGCGTCCCAAAACCAAAACTTTCTGCCACTTTGTTGGTCGTTAGCATGGCTCCGATCGGGAAGCCCCCGCCAAGGGATTTGGCACTGGTCAGAATGTCCGGCAATACATCAAGCCCCATATAGGCAAAGAGTTTACCGGTTCTGCCCATACCGGACTGGACTTCATCTAAAACCAGCAGGGCATTATGCTGGTCGCAAAGTTCTCTGACCCCTTTCATAAATTCAGGGTCTGCAGGAATAACCCCGCCTTCACCCTGAACGGGTTCAGCGACAACGGCGCAGGTACGGTCAGAAATAAGTGCCCTGAGCGCATCAAGGTCGTTATAGGCAGTGTGCAGAACACCGCCGGGAACAGGCTCAAAGCCTTCACAGTATTTCTTCTGGCCACCTACGGTAACGGTAAAAAGTGTTCGACCATGGAACGATTGGTAGAAGGAGATGATCTCATGTTTTTCCGGACCAAAATTATCGTACGCATACTTTCTGGCCAGTTTAAAGGCAGCTTCATTGGCTTCTGCACCGGAATTGCAGAAAAAGACTTTGTCAGCAAAGGTGTTGTTGATTAACTGCTGCGCCAGCTCAAGCGCCGGTTCATTGGTATAAACATTACTCAGATGCCACAGTTTTTCACCTTGCTGTTTCAAGGCATCAATCAGCGCCGGATGACAATGCCCCAAGGCATTGACAGCGATGCCGCCAGCAAAGTCCAGATACTCTTTCCCTTCCTGATCCCAGATTCGCGACCCCTTTCCTCGCACTGGCACCATGGCCTGGGGCGCATAATTGGGAACCATCACCTGATCAAAGGTTGAGCGATCGACGGGGTGCTCTGACATACTATTACCTCTTGACTGAAGTGGGCTGCTATCTACTCTGGAGATCTGTCGGACTTAAGACGATCCTGCGGTGGTTGCGACAAATTGCTCTGAAAATGCCTGCTACCAGGTAAAATAACCCGGCTGTTTTCCTCAGAAGTTTGAACTGCCCATGGCTGTTCGAATAGCTAAAGCCCGTTTTTATCATTTATACGCATGATTCTACACAAGCCTTAATAGTTTGTACGGTTATATTTACGTTTTTATACGGTGTTTTCCTGTATTTTTCTCGACTTTAGAGTCTGTATAAAACGATAATTCGGTCAGCTTTTTATAGTGAAGCAAGCCGAAATCAGTGAACTGTTTTTCCAAGTTCGTTATTACTTCCGTTTTTTGCCTAAAAGCCTTTAGTTAGTTCTCGTCCAAAAACACAACCAATTGAAAACTGTAGATTTTATCCTGAAAAATTAAGTGGAGCCCTACTGCTATCTGGCGACTAAACTTCCCAAGAGCAAGAAACATAAGGGATTGCCAAAAACAGAGGACTCCAAATGCGCAAAAAACGCAACCCGCAGTGTAGTATGGAACTCCATTACGTACCTCATGAAATCTGCTCCCAGCTTTCCGGTATCTCGCAATGGCTTGACGCCCATCCACAGTTCAATGACTGGATTTATGAGGACTTAAGTTCTGGTGATAAACAGAACACTGGGCGGAACGGACTATCAGCAGAATCCGTTCTTCGTGCGGCACTCCTGAAACAGTATTTGAATTGTGATTATGACTACTTGTCGTTTGTTTTGATGGACTCCATGCTCTTTCGAGACTTTTGTCGCCTCGAACCAAACCAGCGCCCCAGTCGCTCCAGTTTGCATGGGCTCATCAGCCTTCTTACTGCATCTACATGGGAACGGATTAATAACTGTCAGCTAATGACCGCTAAAGATCAGGGTATTGAAAAAGGGCGCACTGTGGCTATTGACAGCACAGTCACCGAATCGGATATCAAACCTCCTTGCGACAGTGATCTTTTAGCCAGTTCCGTTAAAGAAATTTGTCGGCTGCTGGAACGGGGACAAACACTGACAGCGACACCGCTTTATGAATATACCCATCACAACCGAGCCGTAAAAGATGCGGCCAGAAAATGCATCTACGCTGGCAAAGAAGAGCGGCATCAGCATTATAAAAAACTGCTGCAGTTGACCCGAAAATCCCGGAAGGTACTTATCGAAGCTACTGTCACGCTAGCAAACGCCCGTCAGCAGGGGCAGTGTCTCCTGGCTGATGATGCCGACAAGTGGCAGGCCGATGTGGATCACCTGTTACCCCTGGTGGATGCAATAGTCTCCCAGACAGAGCGCAGGGTCTTTAAGGGTGAAAAGGTGCCAGCCCAGGAAAAAGTGGTTAGCCTGTATGAACCCCATACGGATATCATCGTAAAAGACAGGCGGCAAGTACAGTATGGCCATAAACTGAACCTGGTTCAGGGAAAAAGTCGATTGATCCTGGACCTGGTTATTGAGGAAGGTAACCCAGCGGATTCGGACCAATTCATTCCGATGATGGAAAGACAAAAAGAAATTTATGGTCGTGTACCTCGCCAGACAAGCGGTGACGGCGGATACGCGTGTCGCGCTAATTTGGAAAAAGCCAAGGCCATGGGAATCAGCGATGTAGCTTTTAATAAGAAGCGCGGACTTGAAGTCGAAGAGATGACTAAAAGTCAGTATGTGTATAAAACGCTCTTTCGCTTCCGGGCAGGTATTGAAGCGGGAATTTCGTGGCTAAAGAGATGTTTTGGGCTATCACGTTGCCACTGCAAGGGTTCTGAGCGTTTTGATTCTCATTGCTGGTTATCGGTGGTCTGTTACAACCTGGTGATTCTGGCCAGACACCCGGCACCATCCTGATAGCCACCTCCACGCTACATGAAAGTACCTTTCCAGCATGGTGGGAGGATGTTTTCTGCCTGCTTTTCGCGTTTTTCTCCAATATCCGTCCCAGATTAGAGAAAAAAAGGGAAGAGTTTTTGCGGCTCTCTGGAATTTCAGGAAATATCAAAACGCACGTACAATCTAATTATGATTGCCTGATGCGTTTTTGGACGAGAACTAGTTATGCTGCTTCTGAATTATCCGGTATTAACTGGTCGATCAGATCGCGAAAATTGAACTCATATTTTTGCTTATATCTGTTCCAGCCCTTGCGAATAGAGAAACCTCGGAATAATTCCTGAAAGAGCAATTTTCATCATGCCTGCAGTGGTTGTATCCGGGCTTCTCCAGGGTATCCGAGAAATATTCAGACATGCCTGATTTTTACAAACGGTTAATAACTGCAATAATGCATAGCCTGCCATTTTCAAATGCATCCATCGAAGCAGTGTTCGCAATTTCTGCTGCCATAAATGGCAACAGCCAAAAGCATGTTTGAGTTGGTGAAACATTGGCTCTACCGGCCATCTCCGGGAATAGGCACGAAGCACCTCCAGTCCCTCAAGTTCCGGATTGGTCGAGATGAATATTCTGCTTTCGGTCAGACCTTTGTCATTTTCAAAGCGACTCCAGACGACGCGTACTTCACGACCTTTAAGGAATCTGGCGCGACAGATCAGGGTACGATGTAACTATTCAGCACTGAGCAAAGGCATATTACAGTAATTCCGAACAGCTCTATGAAGTGATTGATATATGTCCATTCCCTGTTTTCTGGCAGACGACAAATAGCTGCGAATCCGTGCAAACATAGAACCACCGTCTGCACTCCTGAAGCAGCCTGAGATTTTCTGCTTTAACTTGGCCATTCGAACATCCCGCTCACTGCCATTGTTATCGAAGGGAATGGTAAAATCTGACATGAAGCGCAGTGTCTCAGCCTTGAACTCAGTGAGTCGTTTGAAGAGATTGTAAGCTTTAGTATTCTTGACTTTCTTGCGCTTAAGCTCCTCTCGTTGCTTCTCCATATAGACGACTTCTTTCATTAGAGCCCGCTGAAGCAACCGGTCATAAATCTTCTCGATTCGTTCACAGACAACACTTGGCATCTGTAGCATACCTATGGTCTTAAAGCCCTTGCAGTAATGCCAGGAAAGCCTCAGTAGCTTCATCAATCGCAACGCCAGTTGATTGCTGTCCCTATCAACAACACCCAAAAGCTCCCTCAGGTGATGGGCATTGCAAAGTACGTGAGTTGCCGCATATGCAAAATAGGATTTCCAATGATCATGAACCAGAACGCCTGCAAATGTTAGCAGTATGCCCATCGTGTCCATGGCCTCACGACCTCGCTTTTCAGACAAGTAGTAGAGCGTCCATTGTTCATCCCGCATAACGTGTAGCCAGTGCAAAGAGCCCTCGGCCCGCATACCCGTTTCATCGGCTCCGGCAACAGACGATTCCCGCAAGGCGTCACGAATAACCTCTTCAGTAGAAGCCAGATTTTCATAGGTTCTGGCCACAAAATTGGCGACAGTGCCTGCACTTACACTCATTTTATAGAGAGTATTAAAATACTCTGACACGCGCTTAAAAGGCAGGAAATGGTATTGGTTAAGATAGACGGCCATAGCCTGTGTGGCTGAGCCATATTGTGCGGCAGCGGTAACACCTTCCGGGAATTCAGCCTGATTCCGACAACCACAAGTGCAGATTTTTACTTCAGCTCTATGGGCCGTTACTTCAAATTCACCCGGTCTCCCTGGTTCAAACACCTGTCGTTCAATATATTTGACCGGCTCACTATCAAGAAGAGACGCCTGACATTTATTGCATTCTTTAACCGGAAGGTACTCAATATAGTCAGGGATATCGACCTGTTTAAGACAAGTGCCCTGATGCCCTTTCTTTCCACCGGCTTTATTACCAGAAGACTGTCTCAGACTTTTAGGATTGGGTTTTTCATCCGATGGATCGGTACCTTTATCTGCGGAAAGGTCGTCAGAATGATCTGGAGAATTACTGTTTTTACAAGGTTTTTGATAACCATCAGACGATGGCGGCTTGCTGCTGTTTTGACTGTTCTTGCCAACCTTTTCTTCCAATTCTCGACATCGCTCTTCCAGACAGGCAACTCTCATCCGCAGCTCTGCATTCTCTTTCAAGAGAATCTCAGCCGACATAGTTGCGGGTAGTTCTGGAATCATGCTGGCGAATATTGTGGAAAAATGGTGCTTAAGAGGATGGTATAAAAATCAGAAAATTCCAGATTTATGTGGGGGTGCTGAACAGTTACGGTACGATAACGTATTTTGCGAAATTTGCCGTACATCCATACTGTTGCTTTTTCTTCCGGCAGTTTCTTAACCTGTTCTGTCGTCATCTTGATGCCGTACTTTTTTGGGCGCCCTCGCTTCTTTACGGTGGGTGCTGGCGGCAAAGCATAGAGGGCCCGATTTGAAGGTATCTGACCAACAACTTCTATGTTCATTTCCAGAGCTGGCTTTATCAGTGTCCAGTTCATATACCAGCAATCGGTTAGCAGGCGTAGCACTCGATCCTTCACTTCATTGCGTACCACCCTGAGCATGGCCACGGCAATTTTCAGTTTGCTGGTGTTACCTGAAGCTGGTGTCGGAAATGAGATCACCGGTATGGCGGTAAATACTTCATCTGCAGCCCGCTCAAATATGATGGCCAGGGAAACCCAACACTGCCCCCAGATGTACGTCGGCCGATTGCGTTTCTTGCTGTGTTGATGATGTGTACGACAAGCAGGGGCTTTGTCGGAAAACCGTTCGATTACCCAGTCATCAAGCCCCAGGACCACAGGTTGATTCTCAGGAGCTTTGGAGCAGACCAGACGGATCAAGTGGCGTGCCAAGTTCTTCCATTGCCACTTGCCCTGAGATAGCCAGTGGTGGTAGCTGCTCCACACACAATGAAAATCAATTGTTAACAACGCCTGTGTAACAAAGCCGTCGGCTGAAAGCATGCAACCGAACAGCAGTTCGCAGAACGTTGGTACTGCAGTTGATGATAGCGCTCCAGCAAGAAAGGTTGTATATGAAGCGAGCTCCCTGAGGATTACTTGATGATCTGAAGTGAGCATGGCAACCATCTCGAATTTCGTCATTGGGGATGGTTGCTTTTAGCAGATTATGCGCCGGAACTATTGTGCTCTTAAAACTCTAAAGTCGAGCTGTATTTTTCTCATCCGATAATAAAACGACCAAAGCCAGCAGTGTGGAACCGGTATAGCCAAGCGCTAATACCCATTCTGTAGTGGTCAAGTAAAAATGGACACCTGTAATGGCCGACCTCCACAGACTCAATTAAAAGGCTTGGCCGTTTTTCATTGAAGAAGCTTGTTCACGAAGGCATATATTTCTTAATGGAGCATTAAAAAACAAAGGCGTTGCAATAGGGAATTGGAACCACTCTCTGTGGAGAGTGGTTGTCAGGGCTCAGTAAGCGCTCTTACGGGCGATTTCTGCCTGCTTTAATTCTTGCTGTATAACACCAAAGATCTGCTGGAACTCGCTATCATAGCGAAACAGGCTTTGGGTAAATTCCGGCATTAACTGAGCTATTGGCTGGCCTGTATTCTCTGGAAGCGTTTCCGGGATCAGTTTAATCGCTTGAGTTAAGTGGTATTCAGTTTGACGAACAAACGTCATCAGGCGCTCATACTCTATTCCCAAATTATGCAGTTCTGGTTTTCTGCCGGAACGGGAAAGAGCCATTTCATCAAATACCTGCTGAAGTCGTACATCATATTCTGCCAACGCCGCATTAACTTGCCTCAGCTTGCTAACGTGGCTTGCATCCACAATAGCGCCAACCGGAGCGACAGGTGCTGATTGAGCACTATTGCTGGCATCAATGGCAGCTACCTCTGGCTGCTTGCCCAAAGCCATATCCGGACGAAATGGGTTAGTAGCGGCCACATTGGCCAGAAGGTTTTCTACCTTGTTGAAATCCATCTCCAGCATCCTGGGCAGCTCAGCAAGCATATTGGTATAGCTGGATTCAACTTTCTCCTCAGCAGCTGCCTGAACTGATGTCCCGATCTCCGGGTCTTTAACAGGGTCGGGCTGGACTGGTCGGTTATTAATCTGATCCGTCAGTGAAGACGACATAGCACATTCTCCTTTTTGGCCATTACCTAAAGATTAGTTGACTGCTGATAGTTTTTTTCTATCCGGTCAAGTTGTTTGTTTTATTTATATAATTGATAATCATTCTCATATAATAAAACCAACAACGATGACATGATTACCAAGATCGGAGCATATGATGGCTAAAACCGTTTCCTTCGCAGCAGTACACTTCTGTGTCGCGTTTTCAGTGGGGTACCTGATGACCGGTGATATCATGATTGGTGGTGCGCTGGCGATGGTTGAACCTGCCGTAAATACAGTAGCTTATTATTTCCACGAAAAAATCTGGTTTCGATTTAAAACAGCTCAAGCAAAACATTCAACCACGTCCCTTTACCTACGGAAGGCTCCCAACCCGCTAAAGGCTCTCAACCCGCTGAAGGCTCTCAACCCGCTGAAGGCTCTGAGTGCATAGCAATGGCTCCTTTATTGAGGCCCTCAAAAGCAACGACCCGAATGGTTTTGCCGGGATTTTGCTCAGACAAACAGAGCGCAATATGTCTGGCCAGCAGTTCAACAGTGGTGTCAGTGTCAATCAAGTAGCAGTCAGTGCTGGGCAGGCTGATTTCAAAATATCCCTGGTTGGCTGTGTAGCCGAATCGATAATACTCAACGTTATCCCTGGTGTAGGAGCCCAGTAGATCCTCTTTTGTAGCGATATAAATATCACGCCATTGTGATGCCCACCTGGCTTCCAGCGCCTGATCCCGGAGTTCATCAACAAAAACCCGAATCTGTGAGCGATGACCATGAGCAATCCGCTGGCAATCCCCATCGTGTTTCTTCAACCCATGGCTGTAGTGATAGTAAGCCCCGCCAATCTCTTCAGGGTATAACCTGAACTCAACGGTTGTAACATTGTCTGGCAGAACCTGTTGTATGGCCTTCTCCAGGAAGGGGGTGAGTAATTCCGGCGTTATAGCCTCTGCATCCACCAGCAGCACAGCCTGTGCCGGTGCGGAACAGGTAATCATCCCATGAAGGGTGGTAAAGCTGACAACCAACTGCTCTTTGTTATGGATAATGTTATGGGTAACGGAAGCCTCTGCTGTATTCAGGGGAACCAGAAGGCGGTGATCAGACAGATTGTCGAGCGATGCTTTAACCTGTTTCTTTACATGGCCAAAATCAAACACCATGCCCTGTTCATCAAGCTCCCCCCCCAGCATGACATCCACAAGCCAGGTTTCACCCACCAACCCACGTTTTGGACAGAGGTAACTGAAATCCAGGGTAGTCAGCTGGTTTACGAACAGAACCTGTATATTACTCCCGCAATTTACATCCACAATTTACATCCACAATTTACATCTGCAATTTACATCTGCTATTTACATCTACAAGAGCTACAGGGGCAGAGTAGGCCAGAAACCCGAAAACAGCCATTGGCCGTAGTGAACACCTGCCGTGAATTTGAGGGGTATAAAGTACTGGTTACACTTGCTACCAAATAGCGCCGCGATTATCTTCTCCTACCAAAAAGGCCAATATGTATCAAAAGGAGTCAGGCTTGAGCCTTGTTATAACCCCGGAAGAGCTGGTATTTGATGCCGAACATATCTGGCATCCCTACAGTACGACCATTAATCGGGCGGATATGTTCCCGGTGATTGGGGCTGAGGGTGTCTATTTGTACCTGAATGATGGCCGCCGGATCATAGATGGCATGTCGTCCTGGTGGTGCATGGTGCATGGCTATAACCATCCTGAAATGAATGCGGCACTGAAGCATCAGATTGATGATTTCTCTCATGTCATGTTCGGCGGCCTGACCCATAAACCGGCGATTGACCTGGCTAAAAAACTAGTGGCCATGACACCCGAACCGATGCAAACGGTGTTTTTTGCTGACTCCGGATCGGTGGCCGTTGAAGTCGCGATCAAAATGGCCATGCAATACTGGATAGCCCGGGAGCGACCGGAAAAAAACAAGATGCTGACCGTCAGGGGCGGGTATTACGGCGATACCACGGGGGGAATGTCTATTTGTGATCCCGATGGCGGCATGCACCACTGGTTTACCGGTATTCTGCCTCAGCATTATTTTGTTCCCCGCCCTGAGTGCCGTTTTGGTGAAGCCTTTGCAGAAAGTCATATTGAGGCATTGCGGCAGATGCTGGATCGACTGGGAAACCAGTTGGCCGGTGTGATTCTTGAACCGATCGTTCAGGGTGGCGGTATGTATTTTTATTCTCCGGACTATCTGGTTCGTCTGCGCCAGCTGTGTGACGACTATGAGGTGCTGCTGGTTCATGATGAAATTGCTACGGGGGTTTGGTCGTACCGGGAAGCTTTTTGCCTGCGAGCATGCGGGTGTGGTTCCGGATATCATGTGCGTCGGCAAGGCCCTGACCGGCGGGTATATGACGATGGCGGCAACCCTTTGTTCTGAACAGGTCAGCCACACCATTTCCGAACACGGCCCTTTTATGCACGGCCCTACCTTTATGGCCAACCCATTGGCCTGTGCTGCCGGTAATGCCAGTCTGGAGATTTTATCCAGAGGCGAATGGCAGGGTCAGTTATCGGCGATTGAAAAGACACTCAGGGAAGGCCTGATGCCCTGTTGTGAAATGCCAGCGGTTGCTGATGTCAGGGTGTTGGGTGGTGTTGGTGTCGTGGAGCTCAAAGAGCCGGTCGTGATGTCTGAAATTCAACCGCTGTTTGTTGCAGAAGGAGTTTGGGTCCGGCCCTTTGGCAGGCTGGTTTATGTGATGCCTCCCTATGTGATTTCCAGCGACGAGCTGAAAGCACTTTGCAGCAGCATTTGTCGGGTGCTTCATCAGATTGGCCGCTGAACCGGTTTGCCGGACGACCGGTAGCCAGCTAACTTTCACCTTCAAACTATTTTTAATCGTTTCTTTCAAGGAGTATTACTGATGGGCGCAGGCCTTCCCAAAACCCCGGAGCAGTTCCATAAAATTCCCCATGCCCGGTTGGCGATTATCGGCAGTAGCTGGCACAGTGACTGTGTCGATGCCATGATTAACCGGGCTCAACAAGAGCTTCTGGCACTGGATGTCAAGCCGGAGAATATCTCTATTCACAAAGTCCCGGGCTCACTGGAACTGCCACTTGCTGCACGAATTCTGTTTGAAAAAGACCCTGACCTGGACGCCATCCTGGCGTTCGGGGTGGTTCTGAAAGGGATCACCAGTCATGATGAGATGGTACTTCATGGCGTCTTTGAAGGTTTTATGCAGGTAACAGAGCGTTTCGGAAAGCCTGTGATTAATGAAGTAATCGGGGTGGACAGCGTTGAAGACGCGAAAAGAAGATCCGGTGACGATCACATGAATAAAGGCGTTGAAGCGGTGTACGCTATCTCTGAGCTGTTGCACTGGGTACAGCAGGTTAAAGGATAAAACTTATTAGCCCCGAACTGGATCACGTCAATTGTGATCCATCCGGGTAGCTTCGTCACTCTCCCCCTTGCCCAAATCCCTATCGGTTAATAGATCTGCGTTAACCATGGCTGTTACACAAGAGTCTGACCACACGTTAATTGCACTCTCGAACATATCGATCAACGCATAAAACGGCAGAATAATAACCAGCAGTTGAAGTGGCACTCCCATAGCCGAAAGAAAGGCGCTGGATAACATATAACAGCCCATGGGAACACCTGCATTACCGATGGCGGCAATACTGGCAATGGCTATCCAGGAGAGCAACTCCAAGGGTGAGAACATGATGCCGTTGCTTTGTGAAACAAACAGAACCGTTATCAGTATGAAAGCAGCACAAGCGTTCATATTGACGGTAATGCACAAGGGGAGACTGAAACGAGCCACTTTGCCTTGAATATTCATGTCTTTTTCTGCGCACTCGACGGCATAGGGCAGTGCAGCTGCTGATGATTTAGCGAAAAAAGCGACAGTCAGGGCTGGCCACATGGCTTTTATGGTTTGCCAGGGTGAAATACCTTTGAACTTCAGCAATATTGGCAATATCAAGCCAGCCTGCACGATATTGGCCAGCAGAACGCACAGCAGATAGAGGGCGAGGTCCTGGAGAATTTTCTGACTCTGCAGATCATGAATAAACTGGTTAACGAAAGCCCAGACAGCCAGAGGCATCAGTTGCAGGATCAGTCCGGTCATTTTCATAATGGCGGCAAACATACTGTCAAAAAACGAGTGCAGAATTTCTTTCTGGCTACGTTCCAAAGTCATGATGGCGGCGCTAAGAAGGAGGGCTAAAAATAAAACACCCATCACATTATGGGTATAAAAAGGTTCAACAAAGCTGGCAGGAATCACCCCAATCAGATAGGACCAGTAACTTCCTGCAGGGCCTGCAGGCTCAACCGTTGCCGCCAATGGGTTAAGATTGCCCGCCGGAGCAATCAACAGGTACAGTGCCAGGGCAACAGTGGCTGCGATCAGAGTAGTGATCACCGTGTATTTCAGAACCTGGCCACCAAGGCGTTTTACCTCTGACGCTTCGACCATTCCGGAAAGGGTAGAAACCAGGGCGAAAAAGATAATCGGTAGGCTCATCAGCTTCAGCATTCGTATAAACAGGTCGGATACCACTTCACTGGCCTGATTAAACACACTGAGATCCAGCCATCCTGTGACAACCCCGTATAGTCCGGCTATGAGAAGAATCATACTGCTGTTTAAAACAAATTGTTTTTCCTTGTTTTTTTTGCCTGATTGCATAGTTACGGGAATCTGTCTGCCGGATTAAATTGTGAGCATAGACACGATCTTTACCGGTTATTATTTTGTTTTGGTATTTACTTAGGCTCTATTGGTAAAGATAGGTTCATTCTTGATCAGATCGTTCATTGTTAGGTTTATTTAAATTGGCTGTTTGACCAGTTTTTTTTGACTACACTATCATCCTCTAAGGCCTGTGCAGCTGCGAGCTAATAACTCTATAAAGTGATGACTGCTGAATGACTGAGGAGTACGAGGAGTAGTAAAGTGCTGAGACGAACCCGCTTTTCACTATCTTTATCTGAACCAGGGCCCAAGCCGACAAAAAAAGAATGGCGCTGCCATCGGTGGCCCCTGATTGAGGACTTTGCCACAGAAGATACCGATGATGCTGATGAGTACATTCATGAATGGCACTTCCCATATCCCGGGCAGAAAGCATTTCTGCGGGTGGATCCGGCGGGTCCGGTTAACACCACTGAGCCTCTGATGCAGAAAAAGTTCGCTAACGGCTACATCAGAAAAGCGCCCTGTGATCGTCGACAAGATCTAACCATGGTTTTTCTGCACAAAACCGCCAGCAAAAGGAAAGACCCGATACAAAAATAAGATTAGAATCTCGGCCGAATATAGAAAACTACTGTGAAGGTCAAATGACAAACCAAACAGCCTTTATTCGGCAGACTTTCCCCGTCGGGCCACTGCAATGCAACTGTACAATTATTGGTGATCCGGTAACCCGTAAGGCATTTGTCGTGGATCCCGGTGGTGATCCTGACATTATTATGGCAAAGCTTAGGGAGCTGGATTTACAGGTTGTCGCCCTTATCCACACCCATGCGCACCTGGACCATTTCCTTGCCAGTGGCGATATCAAAAAACAGACAGGTGCTCCAATCTTCCTTCATGAGGAAGATAAGTTCCTCTGGGATAACCTTGAAATGCAATGCCGTATGTTCGGTGTCCCTTATCGCCCGGTTCCGGATCCGGATCACTGGTTAAAAGACGACGAAGAGCTGCCATGCTGTGAAGGGGTCGCTATGCACACCCCCGGGCATACGCCGGGTTCCATGTGCTTCTGGTTTGACAAGCCCAAGCTGCTTATTGCCGGGGATACACTGTTTCGCAGGTCTATTGGACGAACTGACCTGTGGGGCGGTGATTACAAAGCGATTGAACGTTCGATCAAACAAAGGCTCTATACGCTGGATGAAGAAGCGGTGGTGGTCGCCGGACATGGTCCTGATACCACAATAGGTGAAGAAATTCGGGAAAATAGTATTATTCGCGGCTAAGTCGCGTTGCGCTGATTTACTAAGGAAAAACGTTATGTCTCTGAAAAAATTATTTACCGTCGCAGCTCTCTTGATGGTAACGTTGACAGGATCTTTGCTGACCGGCTGTCAGACAACCAACCCATACACCGGTGAACAACAGGCCAGCAAGTCAACCAAGTATGGCCTGGGTGGGGTTCTGGCGGGTGCTGCTATTGGAGCTATTGCCGATGGCGGTGATGGAGCCCTGAAAGGCGCCATTATTGGTGGTGCTGCCGGTGCCGGTTATGGCCACTATCTGGATCGACAGGAGAGGGTGCTGAGGGCTGAGCTGCAGGGAACCGGTGTGCAGGTTTACCGCCAGGGCGATGAGCTGAAACTGATCATGCCATCCAATATCACGTTTGACTCCAGCAAGTCAGATATCAAGTCGGCGTTCTATCCGGTGCTTGGTTCTATTTCGAGAGTATTCAAGGAATATGACCGTAACCTGATCGAAGTGGTTGGTTATACCGACAGCACCGGGGGGGATAAGATCAACGTACCTTTGTCTCAGGACCGTGCTGACAGTGTTGCTAACTATATTGCATTTCAGGGGGTCAGTGGTGACCGCATTTTTGCCTATGGCAGGGGCTCTGCAGATCCTATTGCCAGCAATAAAACTGTTGAAGGTCGTGCACAAAACCGCCGCGTAGAAATCAACCTGCTTCCAGTCCAGCAGCGTTGATGATAAAGAGGCGGAGTTCCGCCTCTATGAGAGAAAACAGCGGTAACTGCCGTAAACCCAGAGCCTGAAAGAAACAAAAGTTAAGGGCCATTTAGAGAAATTCAAAGCGTGCAACTTGATTTACTTTTCCAACCTGTAAAAATGCATACAAATGCAATAACAATCGGGTTTACAAATGCTTTGGGTAACTTCTTTTCATATCATCGCCATGACCTGCTGGTTTGCAGCCCTCTTTTACCTGCCGAGGCTTTTCGTCTATCACGCCATGAGTGAAGACCAAATCAGCAAAGATCGCTTTGTTATTATGGAAAGAAAGCTCATGCGAGGCATCGCCACGCCCTCCATGATTGCCACCCTGATTCTTGGCCTGTGGCTGCTACACTATATCCCGAGCTACATCCATGCTCCCTGGATGCATGCAAAGCTGACCCTGGTCGCTCTGACCATAGGCTATCACCATATGTGTGGCCGCTATATGAAACAATTGGCCACCGGAACCAGCACCCACAGCCATCAGTTTTTCCGGGTATTCAATGAAATTCCCGTTATTTTTCTCGTTGGTATTGTCGTTTTGGTTGTGGTTAAACCGTTTTAAGCGTTCGGCCACCGGGAGCATAAAGACCAAAAAGCAAACCTGCTCTTTATGTAAGTTTTGTGGGCACTGTGATTAACAACAAAAAAGCCTCATTCTCCCCCATGCCAGCCGATAACCTGTCTCAGAACATATTTCAGGACAGGCCACCATGGATGACTCACTCTATAAGCTGATTTTCGAGGGAGAAACGCTGCCAGGCTTTGAAGAAAGGAAGGTTCGAAAAAACCTGAACGAACTCCTCAATGCAGACAAGGCAAAACTGAAGCAACTGTTCTCAGGAAAGCCGATCATTATTCGCAAGAATCTTACCGCCAGTGACATCCGTCATTATGAAAGAGCCATGATGAAGGCTGGAGCTCAATGCCGGATTGTTGCTATGACCAGTGATGAAGAGTTGCCACCTACGCCACTGGAAAACATTCTGGAACAGGACCCGAATCAACTGACCAAGCCATCCAGATCATCCCGGACGTTGCAACTGTTCCCCAGAATGGGAAGAGTACAATTTATTGCCTCCCTTTGGATAGTTGTCCTGCTGGGCATCTGTGCCTGGTGGATACCAGAGTGGTTAACCCCTCACTATCCATCTTTAGAGTCAATGCACCTGACACTTGGTTTGATCACTATTGCCTGCCTCCTTATGCTGACCATGTCGGTCAGAAGACTTCATGATATTGGGTACAATGGCTGGACGAGCGTTGTGTTGGTGCTTCCGGGGGTCAACCTTTTGTTTTTGTTATGGCTGATCTTTTCTTCAGGTACTCCCGATACTAACCGGTTTGGTTCGACTCCCCATTCCGCTGGCGCAATCGCACAAGTTTTTGGCCTCTGGATGCCATTACTGACCATCATTGCCGCTGGGACCTATGGCTGGCTTTACCAGAAAGAGCTTCAACAGCTGGCCGCCAATGTTCCGGCAATGATCGACCTGCTGATTCTTCCCGCGCTGGAGCAATACCTCTGACATTGTTGAACAATTAACCACAACCTATCAACGATATACGCATCAATACGCAGTCCACTGACACAGGTCAATGGTTATAATGTTTTCTTACCGCTTCTCTACTTTATACAAACCGTGATCATTTTAAGCCGTCATTCAGCACCCGTATCAGGAATACATTTCCTGATACGGTCGCCCAAGAATTGAAATAATAGTCAACTGCCTTTCTTGTAATCCAACCACATGCTTTTCATGTCCATCGACCAATAGCACGTTGATACCCTGAAAGCAGAAAAACACCCAACGCGCTGTCGGGTTTTGGCAGGGTTTCCGCTTCATGTCCGGGAAAAACCGACTCTGTCGTTTTAGCTCATGCCTAATTCGATGCTGAATCGCCGCATACACTAACAGACACAGCGTCATCACCATCAGCAAGGCTTCTATTCGTTCCGGTTTCTTTAAAAACAGCGAAGAAACCAGAAACTCCGGGCTCTTCAAAAACCGAAAGCCACGCTCTACTGACTGTTGTGATTTGTAAGTACTTAGCACTTCTGCTGTACTCAGCCGACTGTCGTCCAGATCATTCGTCGCCAGCACAAAGCAACCCAGAGAACACTCTGCATCTTTGCGACAGTCAACGGATACCCAAGGATATCCGCTCACATAATATTCAATACTGTCCGGTTTAGAGCCTTTCTCCGGACGACCTACCTTGGTATAGCAGGGTTTCTCAGTAATGACAGGTTCCGCCTGACAATAAATAGTTTTTGACTGCCATTCATCGAACGCACGCAATGCGTCGGTTTCACACTTGAAGGCTTTTTTGGCCAGTTTACTGGTCAGCGATTCTGCTTCTTTCTCAGACTTCTTTAGCATTTTTTTCAGCAGTGTTTTTTGTTCGCTCTTTCGAGCCTGCTCGCTGCGGACCAGAATCCAGCGCTGGGAGACACCCGCATGATCTGACAGCATTTCATGACTCTCATAGCCCTCAGCACCCTCCACTGGTGTCATTTCACAAGAAGCGACACTGTCAATCAGTTCTCTGGCTTCTTTGATTTTTGACGGAACCCGGGTGATAAATTGCTGGCCCTGCTGATGAAGTATCTGTACGTTATCTGTTGTATAAAGTGCTGCATCACCAATCAGGTAGCGATTATTCAGGGCTTCCCGGTAGGATTTCAAATGGCTGCTGATGACTTTTTTAAAGTTTTTATTGTCGTTTACGTTGCCACTGGACGCTTTCATAAAAACGGGAATACCGGCCTGATTTTCCGTCATCATCAGCAGTATTGCCTGGTTGAGCTCGGGTCGATGATCCCTGCTGTATCCACGACAGAGTTTGATACAGTGCATATCTTCTTCGTCGACGTCAGATTCGCTGTTATAAACGCCGTCCACATGCAAGCTTGTTGAGTCAAGGTTCAGAGCCTTGCACGGCAGTTTTAAGACATTCACTGCCTTGACAGCCAGCGATAAATAGACCTCACTTACATCCAGTTCAAAAAGCTGATCCAGGGCTCTGCCGAGTACACTGTCGTTAATGTGTTCGGGTTTAATACCGGGCCTGATGAGTTTATCCAGCGGTTTATCAGCATGAAACTCCGGGGCTAAGTTACCGTTAATGGTTGAATCAGCTAAACTCCCATAAAATCTACGTTGTAGGGGAGTGATATGCAATCTGAACTCTTCCAGAATTTTATTGATTCCATTTCAACATTAACCAGTGAACAGCGAGACATTCTTAACAACTCGCTCCTTAGTACTCAAATAGAGGTTACCGAGGTAGTAGAAACCACTGACTCTGAACCTGTTTACAGTGAATCTATACCCAATAACGATAATGCAACACCTGACGTAGAAAAGAGCATACTTGCCCAATTTGCCGAAAACCCCAGGTGCCCCAAATGCAAAAGCCATAGCGTTGGTCGCTGGGGCATACGAAATGGCCGACAGCGCTACCACTGCAAGACTTGCGACTCAACGTTTAACGCCTTTAGTGGAACGCCTTTGGCAAGGCTCAGGCACCCTGAAAAATGGAACAAGTACCTCGCAGGTATGACTCACTCTATGGTCTTGCGACCAGCTGCTGCTGAGAATGCCATTGACTTGAAAACTGCGTTCCGCTGGCGTCACCGCTTTCTTGAAGTGATTAATAATGATCAAGCAGAAGAGCTTTGTGGCATTACTGAGCTTGATGAAACATTTTTCCGTGAATCCTTCAAAGGGCAAAGAGAAGGCCTTCCACGGCCAACCCGAAAGCGGGGTAATGATCCCAACAAAGCCCGAAAAGTCCCGGTAATGGTGGCTCGGGACCGTAATCGAAATACCGTTGACGGTGTATTAGAAAACGAAAGTGCTAATGAATTGTGCAGGCATTTAAATGGCCGCATATCGATACAGGCCACGGTCTGTGCGGATGCACACCTCGCTCACGAAAAACTTGCTGACAAGCTTGGATTTGTCTTCAAGGAGCTGGTGACATCAGCAGGTCAACATGTTGTTGAAGGCATCTACCACATCCAGACTGTAAATTCTTATCACAGTCATTTAAAACGCTGGATTGGCGGCGTATTCCAAGGGGTTGCAACTCGTTACCTTCCCCATTATCTGGCCTGGAGGCGAGAACTGACGGCAGCAAAAAAATTAACTGTTGGCCGGTTGATCAGCAGAATTACTGAACATTGGTGCTTCCAACCATTAACGGTAACTTAGCCAAACTCCGGGAACATATGAAGCGTGCGGGCAGTGAACCCAAGGCCGTTAAGCAGCATTGATACTACGGTTTCGCCAAAGGAAATATTCCGGTGTTCAGATTGGTTAGGAACCAGGGAATCCAGATGATTAGAGATACCGAGTTCTTTGCACATACCGGCAACCAAACCCATATGATCGATACGTTGAATGTGGAACTGATGAGGATGCATTGGACATGTTCATTCTGAGAATTTTTTACATTTTAGCCGGTGTAGGGAAATTCTCAGATTGAGTGCTGAATGACGGTTTAAGTGATCGGTTCCGGCCGGTGCGTTTGGCGATATTCGTGACAATCCGCTTACATTAAAAGCATTACACGGGAATTTTCGGAAACTGCACGGTCATTTTCACTGGTACCCTTTTACCTGTAAGGCACTGGAAATAGTTTCTATGAGCAAAGACAGCGTTCTGGTTATTAACTGTGGCAGTTCTTCCCTGAAGTTCGCAGTCATCAACCCGAAAACCGAAGAGGAAAGCATCAGCGGCATCGCCGAGCGCCTCGTGGGCAACGAAGCCTCGATCACCTGGAAACTGAACGGAGAGAAGCAAACCCTCAATCTTGGTGCTGCTGGCCACGAAGGTGCTATTGAAGCGCTGGTGGGCATTCTCCGCGACAACAACCTGATGGACCGCATTGAAGCCATCGGTCACCGTGTTGTCCACGGTGGTGAGAAGTTTACTGAATCCACCCTGATCACTGATGAAGTGATCAAGGGCATCGAAGACTGCAACCACCTGGCACCTCTGCACAACCCGGCTCACCTGCTGGGTATCCGTGCCTGCATGAAATACTTCCCGGGCCTGCCACAGTCCGTCGTATTTGACACGGCATTCCACCAGACCATGCCTGCGGAAAGCTACCTGTACGCAGTTCCTTATGACCTCTACAAAGAACACGGTCTGCGTCGTTATGGCATGCACGGCACCAGCTACCGTTATGTCAGCAAAACCGCTGCCGACATGCTCGGTCTGGACTATGACAACAGCTCTATTCTGGTTGCCCACCTGGGTAATGGTGCCAGCGCCTGTGCGGTCAAAAACGGCAAATCCGTTGACACCACCATGGGTTTGACGCCGCTGGAGGGCTTGGTGATGGGTACCCGTTCCGGTGACATTGACCCGAACGTGTTCAACTTCCTGAACAAACAGTGCGGCTACTCTCTGGACGAGATCACTGACATCCTGAACAAAAAATCCGGCATGCTGGGTCTGTCCGGTCTGGACAACGATTGCCGTGTTCTTGAAAACGCGGCAGCAGAAGGTCATGAACGTGCCCAGCTTACTCTGGATATATTCTGCAATGTTCTGGCCAAGAAACTGGCTGGTTTTGCGTCTGAACTGGGCCGCATTGATGCCCTGGTCTTCACCGGCGGTATCGGTGAGAACTCCAGCATGATCCGTAAGAATGTGCTTGAGCGTCTGTCCATCTTCGGCTTTGAAATTGATGAAAAAGCCAACGACGAGACTTTCCGTGGCAAGAGTGGGGTTATCACTAAACCCGGATCAACCGTAGCCATGGTTGTTGCTACCAATGAAGAACTGATGATTGCCCGAGATACCGAAGCGCTCATTGCTGGCTAAACTGGTTATCTAAATGATGTAAGCAACAGGAGGTTCAACCTCCTGTTTTTATATCAGTATTTCATGAGAAGGATTTTTTCCGGATATGCGTACTTTTTTCCTGGCGCCAACACGTTATGGTGTTGGCCTGACCTCCGTCACCCTGGGCCTGGTTCGGGCACTCGATAATCTCGGTCTTAGAGTCAAGTTTTTCAAGCCGATTGCCCAGCTGCATGTTGGCGACACGGGACCAGAGCGTTCCACCAAACTGGTTCAGCGTATCATGGACCACGAGCCGCCTACCCCCATTTCCGCCCATCGCGCTGAAGACCTGCTGGGTGATAACAAGGGCGATGTCCTGATGGAAGAGATCGTCGCCCTGTTCGAGCAGGCTTCCAGGGACTGCGACGTGATGGTGGTGGAAGGCCTGGTTCCCACCCGGGAAATGCCCTATGCCAACCGCCTGAACAGCAACATCGCCAAAACCATTAATGCCGACATCATCCTGGTGTCTGAGCCTGGTGATGACCCTCTGGAAGAGCTGGCCGACAAACTGGAAATCGCTGCAGACAGCTTTGGTGGCATCAAGAACCCGAATGTTGTCGGCTATGCCCTGAATAAACTGACGCCGGAAGTGGTTGCCCGTCTGAACAAAGAAGGTCATTTCCAAAGCTTGCCGGAATTTGCCCGCAAGCCATTCCAGCCACTGGGCTATATTCCGTTTGACAATAACCTGGCTTCTCCAAGAACCATGGATATTGCCGAGCACCTGAAAGCAGAAATCATCAATGCCGGTGAGATGGATACCCGTCGGGTGACTTCTTACACGCTGAGTGCCAGAACGCCAACCAATATGATTCATCACCTGAAGCCGGGTAATCTGGTGATTACTCCGGGCGACCGTGATGACATCATTCTGGCCACCTGCATGGCGGCCCTGAACGGCGTTCCCCTGGCGGGTCTTCTGCTGACCAGTGGTATCACACCATCGAAACCCATCATGGAACTGTGCAACAAGGCCATCGGTACTGGCCTTCCTGTGATGATGACCGGGGAAGACTCTTACACCACAGCAACGTTGTTGGATCGTCGCCATAACGAACTGCCGGTTGACGACACTGCTCGTGTTGAAATGGTGATGGATACCATCGCTGCCAACCTGAACACCGAGTGGCTGAAGCAACAATGCTCTGCCCTGGCAGAGCGCAGACTCTCTCCTCCTGCCTTCCGTTACCAGCTGGTTCAGCGAGCCCAGGGTGCCAAGAAGCGCATCGTTCTGCCAGAAGGTGATGAGCCACGTACCATTCAGGCTGCCGTTATCTGTCAGGAGCGTGGTATTGCCCAATGTATTCTGCTTGGACAGCGCAGCGTTATTGAACAGGTTGCCAGAGACAACGGCATTACGCTGCCAGATGGCCTGGTCATCATGGAACCTGATAGCATCCGCGCCCGATATGTTGACCCGATGGTTGAGCTGCGTAAGAGCAAAGGTCTTACCGCCCCGATGGCGGAAGCCCAGCTGGAAGATACGGTAGTACTCGGTACCATGATGCTGGCGCTTAACGAGGTGGACGGCCTGGTTTCCGGTGCGGTACACACCACTGCCAACACCATCCGTCCGGCATTCCAGCTGGTCAAGACGAAGAAAGATGCCGGTGGTCTGGTTTCCTCTGTCTTCTTCATGCTGCTGCCTGACCAGGTTCTGGTATACGGCGACTGTGCCGTTAATCCAAACCCGAATGCAGAACAGCTGGCCAATATCGCCATCCAGAGTGCTGCCTCCGCTACGGCGTTTGGCATTGAACCACGTATCGCGATGATTAGTTACAGCACCGGAACCTCTGGCATCGGTGCCGATGTTGAGAAAGTGCGCGAGGCCACTGAAATCGTTAAGGCCAAACGTCCGGACCTGATTATTGACGGCCCTCTGCAGTACGATGCCGCATCCGTTGAGTCAGTAGCCCAGAGCAAAGCGCCTGGCAGTAATGTTGCAGGTCGTGCTACCGTGTTTATTTTCCCGGATCTCAACACAGGTAACACGACTTACAAAGCGGTACAGCGCAGCGCGGACGTTATCAGTGTCGGTCCAATGCTTCAGGGTCTTAACAAGCCAGTGAATGACCTTTCCCGTGGTGCATTGGTAGACGACATCGTTTACACCATTGCCCTGACCGCTATTCAGGCCGAAAACGACTAAATATAAAAACCGGGCGTTCTGCCCGGTTTTTATTATTGTAAGTCAGTTGTCATATTATTTTGTTATTTCTGTTTACGTTCCCGCTTTACACTCTTGGTTTTCACTCTCGGTTTACAAAGCTGGCTCATTACCTGCATTATAAAAAAACATGTAACTGTTCAGCACCCCCACATAAATCTGGAATTTTCTGATTTTTATACCATCCTCTTAAGCACCATTTTTCCACAATATTCGCCAGCATGATTCCAGAACTACCCGCAACTATGTCGGCTGAGATTCTCTTGAAAGAGAATGCAGAGCTGCGGATGAGAGTTGCCTGTCTGGAAGAGCGATGTCGAGAATTGGAAGAAAAGGTTGGCAAGAACAGTCAAAACAGCAGCAAGCCGCCATCGTCTGATGGTTATCAAAAACCTTGTAAAAACAGTAATTCTCCAGATCATTCTGACGACCTTTCCGCAGATAAAGGTACCGATCCATCGGATGAAAAACCCAATCCTAAAAGTCTGAGACAGTCTTCTGGTAATAAAGCCGGTGGAAAGAAAGGGCATCAGGGCACTTGTCTTAAACAGGTCGATATCCCTGACTATATTGAGTACCTTCCGGTTAAAGAATGCAATAAATGTCAGGCGTCTCTTCTTGATAGTGAGCCGGTCAAATATATTGAACGACAGGTGTTTGAACCAGGGAGACCGGGTGAATTTGAAGTAACGGCCCATAGAGCTGAAGTAAAAATCTGCACTTGTGGTTGTCGGAATCAGGCTGAATTCCCGGAAGGTGTTACCGCTGCCGCACAATATGGCTCAGCCACACAGGCTATGGCCGTCTATCTTAACCAATACCATTTCCTGCCTTTTAAGCGCGTGTCAGAGTATTTTAATACTCTCTATAAAATGAGTGTAAGTGCAGGCACTGTCGCCAATTTTGTGGCCAGAACCTATGAAAATCTGGCTTCTACTGAAGAGGTTATTCGTGACGCCTTGCGGGAATCGTCTGTTGCCGGAGCCGATGAAACGGGTATGCGGGCCGAGGGCTCTTTGCACTGGCTACACGTTATGCGGGATGAACAATGGACGCTCTACTACTTGTCTGAAAAGCGAGGTCGTGAGGCCATGGACACGATGGGCATACTGCTAACATTTGCAGGCGTTCTGGTTCATGATCATTGGAAATCCTATTTTGCATATGCGGCAACTCACGTACTTTGCAATGCCCATCACCTGAGGGAGCTTTTGGGTGTTGTTGATAGGGACAGCAATCAACTGGCGTTGCGATTGATGAAGCTACTGAGGCTTTCCTGGCATTACTGCAAGGGCTTTAAGACCATAGGTATGCTACAGATGCCAAGTGTTGTCTGTGAACGAATCGAGAAGATTTATGACCGGTTGCTTCAGCGGGCTCTAATGAAAGAAGTCGTCTATATGGAGAAGCAACGAGAGGAGCTTAAGCGCAAGAAAGTCAAGAATACTAAAGCTTACAATCTCTTCAAACGACTCACTGAGTTCAAGGCTGAGACACTGCGCTTCATGTCAGATTTTACCATTCCCTTCGATAACAATGGCAGTGAGCGGGATGTTCGAATGGCCAAGTTAAAGCAGAAAATCTCAGGCTGCTTCAGGAGTGCAGACGGTGGTTCTATGTTTGCACGGATTCGCAGCTATTTGTCGTCTGCCAGAAAACAGGGAATGGACATATATCAATCACTTCATAGAGCTGTTCGGAATTACTGTAATATGCCTTTGCTCAGTGCTGAATAGTTACAAAAACATTGTGCGTTTCTAAGGGAGGCCGATAACTCAATCCAATGCCAAAAGCGAAAAATGCAAAGAACGGCACAGGAAGTGCCAGGAGAAAAAATATGTCCACTAAAAATTATACAAGCGCGAAGCCCCTTGCATCGACGTCCATCATCACCTGCCCGGACTGTATGCACCATGCCATTGAAACCATGCCCCAGGATGCCTGTGTTTATCTTTACGAATGCAAAAACTGCCAGAAACTGATTACCCCACAACAAGGCGATTGCTGTGTTTTCTGTTCACACGCAAACCAACCGTGCCCAACATCACAACGAGATAAAAAAGCCTACGCTGAAATGACACACCTCTGTGAAGAAGTGGCTGATAGCATCTCTGCCTCTGCCCTGTAAAAGGCCTGGTAGAACCATATCCGGGGTTTTGAAGTGTCTGCTTACTCTATAAGCAGCACCTCTTTACTTTAAAACCAGACACCAGCGTCAATGGAGAGGACAAAAAAACCGGCATCTTTCATCAATCAAAATGTCCTGCTGCCGCTATTAACAGAAGTGATTCTGAAAAAGTACCTTATAACAATGAAAGTCAGAAAAACCCTGATTTTTCCCCTTGAACATCAAAACCCGGAAAATTTAACCCGACACTCGCTGCTCTATCGTGCAGCCAACTGGCTGGAATCCACCATGCGTGCTTTACAGGAACACCGCGAGAATGAAAATCAAGCCGGGGCACCTGCACAACAGATTACCCAACAAAGAGCTGCTTGCCCGTCCTCAGGGCAATACCCATTCCGGCGGCATCTGGTGAAAACCCGGTTTTTTTTGCCTACAAGGGGACGCTTACCTGTATGCACCAATCTGAAGCGCTCTGATCCTTACCAATGGTAACCAATGCCCATTTTGATGCGGCTGTCTACCTTACGAGTCTTATCAACCGGGTCACTGTCGTAATCAACAGTATGCGTCAGATTTGAACTAATATGGTCCGTTAGCCCGACTTTTATTCCCTGATTAACATTGACCAGTGTCGTTGACTGATTCAAACGAAAGAATGTTCTGCTGTTGGCAAAATATTCCCAGTCATTAATAATCTGTTGACGGAAATTAAAGACCCAGGTCAGCGCATAATCCCGCTGGGAGTCGTTGGTCTTATAATCCTCCCAGAGCTGACTGATACCCCCACTGGTTTTCAAGGCTTTTTCTGCAGTCTCCCAAAAACGATAACCCAGCGTTCCCCCCAGCGATGTCCGGCTTTTCAGATCCTCCTCAGAATCATACTCCTGCTCCGCAGCGCCCTGCACAAACCAGTGTTCATCCAGATAACGGCTGTATGAATAACCAACCACCCACTCAGAGCTTTTAACGCCGTCATCATCTTCCGCTTCAATATCCCAGTAAAAAGCATTTTTATTCCACTGGTCATCAATATTGAGCTTGCCCTGCACCCCAATCAACAGCTCATCGTCATTGCCAGACTTACTGTCCAGCGTGGCCACCAGACTGCCTCCCAGCTCCGTAGTATCAGCGATCACCGGCTTCTCTATATGGATAGCGGCTACGGGCCAGACTGCAGAGAATGAACGCTTTCGACCACTGTCGTCAATCACCGTAACACCGGCTTCCCGGCCTTCAAAACGTCGTAACCGGGCCTCATCTTCACCAATCAGACTGACCCAGAATGTTTTCTCTGAATCGAGCGCTGTTACATAGCGCCAGTCCAGCTCTATAGTACCTGCATACCTGGTCTGCAAACTCAACTTGCCAGAGTCCAGTTTAACAATATCACCGGACAACACATCGCCATTGTTCATCCAGACAGTATCGGCCCACGCTGTACTGATGGAAAACAGACAAAATATCCCCAGCAACCTGGAAAAACGGCAAAGGCTCCTTTGGAGCAACATAGAACGAACTTCCCCCGGACAGGTTTTACCAACCTATATAAAGGCCGTCTGAGAATAGACAGCATCTAAAAGTTATAAAGGCGACAGAATCCACAATATTGATTCTCAAATCAATGGTAATTACAGCTATACCCTCATTGCCTCTTCCTGCCTCTCCCTGTGGCTCTGACCGGTTGTCCCGAGAATTCCTTCAGGGTATTAATGGGTCTATAATTATTTTCTGTCGTGGTCAGGCAGCGCAGGATATACAACGATGGCATTATTTCAACGGATCGGTAAAGCACTGGAGCCGTTGATGCTGGTAATGGGGATCGTTAGTCCACTAGGAGGCTGTCCGAGAACTAGCTATTGAAAAAACGAAAGCTTCAGCATTTTCTTGGCTGATCAAATATTGACCTAAATTTAGCCTGTTTTGGGGTAAAAATTGCGTTTTTTACCCTTTTGCTTGCCTTTATGCTTCTTCAAGACGGATTGATCCCGTTGAAACCGATTTGACAATTTTTTTGAAATTATAAGCACTGCTCGACTTTAGAGTTTTAAGAGCACAATAGTTCCGGCGCATAATCTGCTAAAAGCAACCATCCCCAATGACGAAATTCGAGATGGTTGCCATGCTCACTTCAGATCATCAAGTAATCCTCAGGGAGCTCGCTTCATATACAACCTTTCTTGCTGGAGCGCTATCATCAACTGCAGTACCAACGTTCTGCGAACTGCTGTTCGGTTGCATGCTTTCAGCCGACGGCTTTGTTACACAGGCGTTGTTAACAATTGATTTTCATTGTGTGTGGAGCAGCTACCACCACTGGCTATCTCAGGGCAAGTGGCAATGGAAGAACTTGGCACGCCACTTGATCCGTCTGGTCTGCTCCAAAGCTCCTGAGAATCAACCTGTGGTCCTGGGGCTTGATGACTGGGTAATCGAACGGTTTTCCGACAAAGCCCCTGCTTGTCGTACACATCATCAACACAGCAAGAAACGCAATCGGCCGACGTACATCTGGGGGCAGTGTTGGGTTTCCCTGGCCATCATATTTGAGCGGGCTGCAGATGAAGTATTTACCGCCATACCGGTGATCTCATTTCCGACACCAGCTTCAGGTAACACCAGCAAACTGAAAATTGCCGTGGCCATGCTCAGGGTGGTACGCAATGAAGTGAAGGATCGAGTGCTACGCCTGCTAACCGATTGCTGGTATATGAACTGGACACTGATAAAGCCAGCTCTGGAAATGAACATAGAAGTTGTTGGTCAGATACCTTCAAATCGGGCCCTCTATGCTTTGCCGCCAGCACCCACCGTAAAGAAGCGAGGGCGCCCAAAAAAGTACGGCATCAAGATGACGACAGAACAGGTTAAGAAACTGCCGGAAGAAAAAGCAACAGTATGGATGTACGGCAAATTTCGCAAAATACGTTATCGTACCCTGATCTGTCGCGCCAGATTCCTTAAAGGTCGTGAAGTACGCGTCGTCTGGAGTCGCTTTGAAAATGACAAAGGTCTGACCGAAAGCAGAATATTCATCTCGACCAATCCGGAACTTGAGGGACTGGAGGTGCTTCGTGCCTATTCCCGGAGATGGCCGGTAGAGCCAATGTTTCACCAACTCAAACATGCTTTTGGCTGTTGCCATTTATGGCAGCAGAAATTGCGAACACTGCTTCGATGGATGCATTTGAAAATGGCAGGCTATGCATTATTGCAGTTATTAACCGTTTGTAAAAATCAGGCATGTCTGAATATTTCTCGGATACCCTGGAGAAGCCCGGATACAACCACTGCAGGCATGATGAAAATTGCTCTTTCAGGAATTATTCCGAGGTTCTCTATTCGCAAGGGCTGGAACAGATATAAGCAAAAATATGAGTTCAATTTTCGCGATCTGATCGACCAGTTAATACCGGATAATTCAGAAGCAGCATAACTAAAGGCTTTTAGGCAAAAAACGGAAGTAATAACGAACTTGGAAAAACAGTTCACTGATTTCGGCTTGCTTCACTATAAAAAGCTGACCGAATTATCGTTTTATACAGACTCTAAAGTCGAGAAGCACTGCAGACCAGTGAAAATTCTCCAGCCACTTTTTCCTTACCCCGGACACTGAACCCTCTGAATCCTGAGTTCTTGATTTGGCCAAAAGGCGGTTCCGCAATCACCTTGCGACGCTCATAAACCGCTTTGGCCTCTTTGGTTTCCATTTTGCGGTTCATCGCCTGGCGTATGGCTTCGTGGCGGTCTGTGCGAATCACTTTCCCCGGGTCTTTGTTGTCACCACTGCACCTTTTACGTAACGGGCAATCCCGGCAGATATCTTTACTGACGCGGTAGCTTTTGTGTTTTGCTTTGCTAGCCGTGTTATAAATCAGCTTCTCACCGGCAGGGCAGGTAAAGCTGTCGTCTGCTTCATGGTAAATAAAATCCGCTTTGACAAACTTTCTGTCAGAGTCTTCCAGTCCCTCTGTTGCAGGCTTCTCCTGTCGATCCGTAGCCATGTAAGCGTCAATGTTCGCATCATCAAACGCTTGCAGGTTGGGCCCTGAGTAATAGCCATTATCCTCACTCATTTTGCCAATGGACGCGTTATCTGTTGCTTCTGCAATGGCTTCAAGTGCAGGCTTTACTTCCTGCTTGTCATTGGCATGCTGGCTGATGTGCTGGCCAACAATGATACCATTATCGCTGTCGACGCTGATCTGGGCGTTATAACTGTACTGATAGCCACTGCCTTTTTTACCCATGATCCTGGCATCATGATCAGCAAAGCTGATTTGCTTTTTGTCGTCTATCGGCTTATCGGGATTCAGGGCCTGTTCCCGTTCTTCAAGCGCTTTTTTGGCCTCCTGGATTTTCTCTAACCGTTCCTGCTTGAATTGCAAGTCTTCAGGAATGCTGTAGCCAGTCTCCTGCTGATAAGCATCGTCCTCTTCACTGTCACTGGTTTCGGCTTTTTTAATCAGGGCCTCAACTTCAGCCATTAATTCAGCTTCTTTGGCCTTAAGTCGTGCGTAGCTCATGGCCTTATGCTTTGATGAGTCGGCTTTGAATTTGGAACCATCAAGAGCGATGTGGCCCAGCGAGGCCATCTGTAGTTCCCGGGCGAGCAGCACGCTCTGTTTGAAACTGCTTTTAAAAAAGGTGGCCTGGTTTTTACGAAAGTCACTGAGCACCCGGAAATTTGGGCAGTGCTGTTTGGCGATATACATGAAAGCCAAGTCCTGATTGCAGCGCCGTTCAATCTCCCTGGAGCTGAACACACCATGGCTATAGGCATAGATCAGGATCGATATAATCAGTCGTGGGTGGTAGGCATTCTGGCCAAGATGGTGATACTGCTTTTCCACTTCAGAGGTGTCGATATGCTTGAAGATATCTTCAAAAACGAAGCAATCATGATCTGGTGGCAGCAGGTCGAAGATGTTCGATGGGAACATCAGGTGCTGGTCAAAATCAGCAGGGTTATCTTTGAATTTGATTGATGACATCCGTTTCGGCAACAACAAAGTGGGCAGAAGATGCCTGATTATACTTAATCAGGGTAACTGTTCAGCACCCCCACATAAATCTGGAATTTTCTGATTTTTATACCATCCTCTTAAGCACCATTTTTCCACAATATTCGCCAGCATGATTCCAGAACTACCCGCAACTATGTCGGCTGAGATTCTCTTGAAAGAGAATGCAGAGCTGCGGATGAGAGTTGCCTGTCTGGAAGAGCGATGTCGAGAATTGGAAGAAAAGGTTGGCAAGAACAGTCAAAACAGCAGCAAGCCGCCATCGTCTGATGGTTATCAAAAACCTTGTAAAAACAGTAATTCTCCAGATCATTCTGACGACCTTTCCGCAGATAAAGGTACCGATCCATCGGATGAAAAACCCAATCCTAAAAGTCTGAGACAGTCTTCTGGTAATAAAGCCGGTGGAAAGAAAGGGCATCAGGGCACTTGTCTTAAACAGGTCGATATCCCTGACTATATTGAGTACCTTCCGGTTAAAGAATGCAATAAATGTCAGGCGTCTCTTCTTGATAGTGAGCCGGTCAAATATATTGAACGACAGGTGTTTGAACCAGGGAGACCGGGTGAATTTGAAGTAACGGCCCATAGAGCTGAAGTAAAAATCTGCACTTGTGGTTGTCGGAATCAGGCTGAATTCCCGGAAGGTGTTACCGCTGCCGCACAATATGGCTCAGCCACACAGGCTATGGCCGTCTATCTTAACCAATACCATTTCCTGCCTTTTAAGCGCGTGTCAGAGTATTTTAATACTCTCTATAAAATGAGTGTAAGTGCAGGCACTGTCGCCAATTTTGTGGCCAGAACCTATGAAAATCTGGCTTCTACTGAAGAGGTTATTCGTGACGCCTTGCGGGAATCGTCTGTTGCCGGAGCCGATGAAACGGGTATGCGGGCCGAGGGCTCTTTGCACTGGCTACACGTTATGCGGGATGAACAATGGACGCTCTACTACTTGTCTGAAAAGCGAGGTCGTGAGGCCATGGACACGATGGGCATACTGCTAACATTTGCAGGCGTTCTGGTTCATGATCATTGGAAATCCTATTTTGCATATGCGGCAACTCACGTACTTTGCAATGCCCATCACCTGAGGGAGCTTTTGGGTGTTGTTGATAGGGACAGCAATCAACTGGCGTTGCGATTGATGAAGCTACTGAGGCTTTCCTGGCATTACTGCAAGGGCTTTAAGACCATAGGTATGCTACAGATGCCAAGTGTTGTCTGTGAACGAATCGAGAAGATTTATGACCGGTTGCTTCAGCGGGCTCTAATGAAAGAAGTCGTCTATATGGAGAAGCAACGAGAGGAGCTTAAGCGCAAGAAAGTCAAGAATACTAAAGCTTACAATCTCTTCAAACGACTCACTGAGTTCAAGGCTGAGACACTGCGCTTCATGTCAGATTTTACCATTCCCTTCGATAACAATGGCAGTGAGCGGGATGTTCGAATGGCCAAGTTAAAGCAGAAAATCTCAGGCTGCTTCAGGAGTGCAGACGGTGGTTCTATGTTTGCACGGATTCGCAGCTATTTGTCGTCTGCCAGAAAACAGGGAATGGACATATATCAATCACTTCATAGAGCTGTTCGGAATTACTGTAATATGCCTTTGCTCAGTGCTGAATAGTTACTAATCAGGCTATTCTCGGACAGCCTCCTAGCCACGCTACCGCAGCTTTACAAACTTTTCTTTTCTCATAGCCAGCATGCTGCCGGGCTTTCGCTCGTCACATGGGCTCTTTATGCCTTCATTGCGTTCTTATGGACACTGTATGGTGCATACCATAAAAACCCTACTATATGGATAGGAAACTGCCTTGGTTTTCTGATGGACGCCACCATGTCGATAGGTATTTATCTGCAAGTCGGGTTGGTGGTATAAAAGCCCCGGTCATTGATGGGGTGAATGGTCTTGCAGCAAGAAGATGGCCTGTAATTTTGATCAAACCATTTGGTTAACGACTTAATTTTCTTTCCCATTCCATACTTTTCCAATATCCTGAAATCTGTTGTTTATGATTGATGCTATCGTGGAAAGCATCTTGGAAAGTATCGCGGAGAGCCAACGTTGACTGCCCCCTTTACCCCTTCGGAAATATGGTATCTGATCAGCAAGATTCCGAAAGGCTCTGTTGTCACCTATGGCCAACTCGCACAGTTGGCTGGGGCTCCCGGTTATGCTCGTGTTGTGGGAAATGTTCTGAAACAGCTGCCCGCAGGGACCGACCTTCCCTGGCACCGTGTGATTAACGGCAAAGGTCAGATTTCATTTCCTGAGGGGTCGAGTCGGTACAGCCTGCAAAAACAGCGTTTGCAACAGGAGGGCGTGACGATCTCCTCGGGAAAAATCAATCTGAAAGCGCATCAATGGCATGGAGAGTAAATACATGGATGGAGCACCGGAAGATATTGCCCTGGCCGTCGAAATTATTCGTCAACTGGAAAACCTCGAGTACCCGGAAGAAAACATTCTCAAGGCGATGGTTCATATCTGCCAGGATACACTGAACAAGCTCCCCAACAACGAAACCCGGGAGTTTTGGCGACAGAGGCTGATTGCCGAACTGATGGACTCATCAAACGACCAAACCCATTAAACTGGACAAATGAATCAGTCACCCGACTGATGACTGCCCAGTAATCGCCCTACATACGTCACCAGCCATATAACCGGCAGCCCCAGCAGTGCTGAACCAATAAAGAATACCGGATAGTCCAGGGCATCCACAAAAGTACCTGAATAACCCGCCAGCAGCTTGGGCAGCAACGTCATCAGTGAGCTGAAAATAGCATACTGCATGGCCGTAAAGGCCCGGTTGGTCAGGCTGGATAAAAAGGCAATAAACGCGGCTGACGACATGCCACCACTGAGATTATCTGCCGCAATTACCAGGCTTAAATAGAGGCTGGAGGGTTCAAGATTGGCCAGAAGTGCAAAAAGCGCGTTAGATAATGCCGCCAACAATGCGCCTACCCAGAGAATTCGCATCACTCCGAAGCGAATGGCCAATACTCCGCCCAGAAAGCCTCCGGCGATGGTCATGATCAGGCCAAAGGTTTTGGTGATGGTGGCGATTTGCTCTTTGGTGTAGCCCATATCGTTGTAGAACACATTGGATATCGTGCCCAAAACAATATCAGCAATACGATAGGTACCTATCAATAACAATAGGTAGATAGCGACTTTGCCGTAGCGCTCAAAGAAATCAGCAAAGGGGGCCACGTACGTTTCCTTCACCATTTCTCTCGGTGCAAGGCGCACTTTCACCAGCAACCAGGCGGTAACTCCTGCAGCAGCAACACTGCCTGCAAATCGCCCGGCACCAGCCAGAAAACCGGCGATGGGCATAGACACCCCGGTATCGATCAAATAGGTTTTTAACGCAGAGAAAGCATCGGCCAGCTGAGTAAAAGAAAGAACAAATGCGCTTGCTGCAAGGGCAAAGAGCAACAGAAAGCGCAGATAATGAACGGTACTGTGCGACGATTCGGCAGTTCGATCAACATCAGGCTCAGCAACCAACAGCGTGGTAATGACCCCAATCAGCATAAACACGGCCATACAGCGATAGGCCCAGGCCCAGGCCAGATAGTCGTAGTTACCATCCTCCGTCATGGTAAACCAGCTGGCCAGCGCCAGTGTACCAGCCCCGGCCACCAGCATACCGATCCGATACCCGGCAATGTAGGCCGAGGACATCATGGCCTGCAGGTCATCATCCGCCGCTTCTATTCGATAGGCATCAATAACGATATCCTGCGTGGCAGAAGAAAACCCAAGCATCACCGCGCCACAGGCGATCCAGAACAGACCATCAACCGGGTTATGGGCCGCCATAAATAACAGTGCGGCAATCACTGAGACCTGAGACAACAACAACCACGACCGGCGACGCCCAAGCAGACCATGCAATACCGGCAATGGAATACGATCCACCAGAGGGGCCCAGACAAACTTGAAGGAATAGCCTAATGCCGCCCAGCTGAAAAAGGTGACAGCACTTCGCTCCACACCTGCTTCGCGAAGCCAGAGGGAAAGGCTACTGAAAATCAGCAGAATGGGCAGGCCTGCTGAAAAACCGAGAAACAGAAGAGCAATCACCCGACGGTTAAAAAAGCTTTTACAGGCATCGCCCCAATTCCTGGAAGAATCTGCTGCCAGCCCCATTCAAATTGCTCCATCATTAATGTGAAAATTTACAGCACCCTGCTTCTTCTAATAAGAAATCCTGCTTTAAAAAGAAGATACCAGCTTACCTGAGAAATAAAGATCCGTTTTCACCATCCGGTAAAAACGGTTTTCTATGCCACTGTTGCCTGTGCCACCAAGAGCCAATCAATCTCTGAAATTATTGTACTGCAGCGGCATGTCCAATTCGGCTTCTCGCAAAAAGGCGATAACCGTCTGCAAATCATCCCTTTTCTTACCGGTCACCCGAACCTGATCGCCCTGAATGGCTGCCTGCACTTTCAGTTTTGCGTCCTTGATCATTTTCACGATCTTTTTGGACACGTCCTTATCCAGCCCCTGTCGAACAACCACTTCCTGCTTGACCTGTTTGCCAGAACCGTAGTGATCCTTCACTTCAAGGCATTTAACATCAATGCCCCGCTTGACCATCTTGGTTTTCAACATTTCTACCATTTGAGCCAGTTGAAAGTCGGCATCGGTGGTCAGAACAATCTGTTTGTCGCCACTTTTCTCAAAGCTGGCATCAACACCCCGAAAGTCAAAGCGGGTGGCCAGTTCTCGGTTTGCCTGGTCAACAGCGTTGGCCAGCTCATGCATATCCACTTCAGAGACAATGTCAAATGAAGGCATAGTGAATGATCTCCTTGAGGAATCGAAAGAAACAATTAACCGCTATTGTATCCATGATTGTCCCGGAAAGACCATGGAGAAAATCAACACACCAGCGACAGGGCTCCCTTATGTATGCATTTATTGGGTGGCAGCGCGACTATTGATCTTTACCCTTTAGCCTGAAGCCAATCTTTACCGTTACCTGCCAATGGGCAATTTTGCCATTCTCAATATGGCCACGTTGCTCCACCACTTCAAACCAGCCCATATGCTCCAGGGTCATGCCGGCTGCGGCAATGGCATTCTGAATAGCATCATCACTACTGACCGTTGAACTGCCAACCAGTTCAGTCATTTTATAGGTATGGCTCATTGTCTATCTCCCACTATTGTATTGAAAAGCTGTATAACACCAGCTGTTTGAGTATAGGCAGCAAATGGTAGACTCGACGTCTCTTCACCCTCTGATGGAATTTACACCTTCATGCCGAATGATACCTGGTATATTTTGGGTGCTGGCAGCATCGGTTGCCTTTGGGCCGCCAGCCTTTGCCATAAAGGGGCAAGCCCCCGCCTGATCCTGAGAGAAAGTAGCTATCAGCAATTTGCCCGAAAACGCGTGCCACTCAAGCTATCCACTCCAGACCAGACCGCACTGTTTGATGTCGATATCGTCTCACCAGAAACGATCAACAGCCCCATCAACCGGCTGATTGTCTGCACAAAGGCGCAGGATGCACTGGCAGCACTGAACAGCGTAAAGGCACACCTGGCGGATAACTGCCAAATACTGTTGCTGTACAATGGCATGGGCAGCCAGCAGACCGTTCGGGATGCGATGCCAACGCAAACCGTTTGGGCGGGTTCCAGTACCGATGGAGCTTACCTGGCAGCCCCGTTTGAAGTTTACCATGCAGGCCGGGGTAACACCTGGATTGGCTCGCTCAGGAATGATCAACGATCCGAACCGGGTTTTGATGATCTGTGCAGCAACTTCAGGTTAAACGTCAGTCAGTGCGATGCCATTGAACAAAAGTTATGGGAAAAGCTGGCCATTAATAGCTGCATTAACGGCCTGACCGCACTGTTCAACTGCCGTAATGGGGAACTGCTGGATAATGGTGAAAAGCAGGTCTGGCTGGACCAATTAATTATCGAAGCAAGCTCCGTTCTGGCGGCACTGGAGATCCCGGCAACCTCACTCAGAGAAAAAGTACATGGTGTCTGCCAGAACACCGCCAGCAACCTGTCATCAACCTGTCAGGATGCCCGAAGGGGGAGAGCCACCGAGCTTTCATTTATTGTAACTATTCAGCACTGAGCAAAGGCATATTACAGTAATTCCGAACAGCTCTATGAAGTGATTGATATATGTCCATTCCCTGTTTTCTGGCAGACGACAAATAGCTGCGAATCCGTGCAAACATAGAACCACCGTCTGCACTCCTGAAGCAGCCTGAGATTTTCTGCTTTAACTTGGCCATTCGAACATCCCGCTCACTGCCATTGTTATCGAAGGGAATGGTAAAATCTGACATGAAGCGCAGTGTCTCAGCCTTGAACTCAGTGAGTCGTTTGAAGAGATTGTAAGCTTTAGTATTCTTGACTTTCTTGCGCTTAAGCTCCTCTCGTTGCTTCTCCATATAGACGACTTCTTTCATTAGAGCCCGCTGAAGCAACCGGTCATAAATCTTCTCGATTCGTTCACAGACAACACTTGGCATCTGTAGCATACCTATGGTCTTAAAGCCCTTGCAGTAATGCCAGGAAAGCCTCAGTAGCTTCATCAATCGCAACGCCAGTTGATTGCTGTCCCTATCAACAACACCCAAAAGCTCCCTCAGGTGATGGGCATTGCAAAGTACGTGAGTTGCCGCATATGCAAAATAGGATTTCCAATGATCATGAACCAGAACGCCTGCAAATGTTAGCAGTATGCCCATCGTGTCCATGGCCTCACGACCTCGCTTTTCAGACAAGTAGTAGAGCGTCCATTGTTCATCCCGCATAACGTGTAGCCAGTGCAAAGAGCCCTCGGCCCGCATACCCGTTTCATCGGCTCCGGCAACAGACGATTCCCGCAAGGCGTCACGAATAACCTCTTCAGTAGAAGCCAGATTTTCATAGGTTCTGGCCACAAAATTGGCGACATTGCCTGCACTTACACTCATTTTATAGAGAGTATTAAAATACTCTGACACGCGCTTAAAAGGCAGGAAATGGTATTGGTTAAGATAGACGGCCATAGCCTGTGTGGCTGAGCCATATTGTGCGGCAGCGGTAACACCTTCCGGGAATTCAGCCTGATTCCGACAACCACAAGTGCAGATTTTTACTTCAGCTCTATGGGCCGTTACTTCAAATTCACCCGGTCTCCCTGGTTCAAACACCTGTCGTTCAATATATTTGACCGGCTCACTATCAAGAAGAGACGCCTGACATTTATTGCATTCTTTAACCGGAAGGTACTCAATATAGTCAGGGATATCGACCTGTTTAAGACAAGTGCCCTGATGCCCTTTCTTTCCACCGGCTTTATTACCAGAAGACTGTCTCAGACTTTTAGGATTGGGTTTTTCATCCGATGGATCGGTACCTTTATCTGCGGAAAGGTCGTCAGAATGATCTGGAGAATTACTGTTTTTACAAGGTTTTTGATAACCATCAGACGATGGCGGCTTGCTGCTGTTTTGACTGTTCTTGCCAACCTTTTCTTCCAATTCTCGACATCGCTCTTCCAGACAGGCAACTCTCATCCGCAGCTCTGCATTCTCTTTCAAGAGAATCTCAGCCGACATAGTTGCGGGTAGTTCTGGAATCATGCTGGCGAATATTGTGGAAAAATGGTGCTTAAGAGGATGGTATAAAAATCAGAAAATTCCAGATTTATGTGGGGGTGCTGAACAGTTACCATTTATTAACGGCTTTCTGATCCAACAGGCAAACACCCTGGGGATCTCCGTCAGCAGCCATAACCAACTGATGGATCAGCTGGGTATAGCAGGCATCAGATAATCCCATCAGGGCTGCCTGCAAAGACTTTGCCTTTGGGTATATAATCCCGGCCAAAGAGCATGACAACCAAGCCTGTGACCTCCAAAATGACCATAAAAGTATCCTGCACACTGCCTGAAAACCTGAGCCCGGTTCTGCAAGACCAGATACACTGTGCCGTAAAAACCAATGTTCGTCAGGCTTTGGCTGAAGATATTGGCTCCGGAGACATTACGGCTTCCCTGATTCCGCCAGACCAGCAGTCAGTCGCCAGAATCATCTGCCGTGACCATGCGGTCATCTGCGGGCGCCCCTGGTTTGATGAGGTCTTTCGTCAAATTGATCCCGATGTCCAACTGGAATGGCACATAAAAGAAGGTGAGCGGGTTGAGCCGAACCAGGTGCTTGTGGTTCTCAGGGGTTCTGCCCGCAGCCTTCTGACCGGCGAAAGAGCCGCCATGAACTTCCTGCAGGCCCTCTCCGGCACGGCAACCCGCTGCCAGCGCTATGCTAATCTGGTCAGTAATACTAATGTCAAATTGCTGGATACCCGCAAGACTCTGCCCGGTCTGCGGGTAGCCCAAAAATACGCCGTCGCTGCTGGCGGCTGCCACAACCACCGGATCGGGCTCTTTGATGCTTTCTTAATCAAAGAAAATCATATTGCCGCCTGTGGTGGCATTGCCCGGGCCGTCGCCAGGGCTCACGAAGTCGCTCCCGGCAAACCGGTTGAGATCGAAGTGGAAAACATGGAAGAGTTTAATGTCGCCAGAGAGGCCGGAGCAGACATCATCATGCTCGATAACTTCCCACTGGCGCAGCTGGCCGAAGCCGTTCGGCTAAACAGGGAACTTCCCGGAACAGCCCCGCAACTGGAAGCATCCGGTGGCATTAATGACCAGACACTGGTACCCATCGCCGAAACCGGGGTCGACTTTATCTCTATTGGCACACTGACCAAAGACTGCCAGTCTGTAGATCTGTCAATGCGGATCGTTGAGCAGCTTTAACTACACGGAGGCAGCCTTGAGTAACACAATAAACCAAAAAATTCTGGTAACCGGTGGCGCTGGCTATATTGGTAGCCATACCTGCGTCGAACTCCTCAACGATGGTTACGAGATCATTGTTCTGGATAATCTCAGTAACAGCAGCGAGGAATCCCTGAGGCGGGTTCAGGAGATCACCGGTAAGTCACTGGAGTTTGTGAAGGGGGATATTCGCGACCATCAACTGTTGAACTCACTGTTCAGCAACCATGAGATATCGTCTGTTATCCATTTTGCTGGCCTGAAAGCCGTTGGAGAATCGGTCTCCATGCCCCTGGCTTACTACGATAACAATGTGCACGGAACCCTGGTGTTGCTGGAAGCAATGAAGCAGGCCAATGCGAAAACCCTGGTGTTCAGCTCTTCTGCCACGGTGTATGGCGACCCGGCCAGCCTACCCATCAGTGAGGACTTCCCAACCTCGGCAACCAACCCTTATGGCCGCTCCAAGTTGATGATCGAGGAAATCCTTCAAGATCTTCATGTGTCAGACAATAGCTGGCGAATTGCCTTGCTTCGCTATTTCAACCCGGTTGGCGCGCATCCTTCCGGGAGAATCGGTGAAGACCCGAATGATATTCCCAATAACCTGATGCCTTATATCTCCCAGGTGGCCATCGGTAAGCTGGAAAAGCTCAGTGTCTTCGGTGATGACTATCCTACCCATGATGGTACCGGGGTCAGGGACTATATCCATGTGGTTGACCTCGCTATTGGCCATGTGCGTGCTATTGAAAAACTGCAGAAAAGCGCAGGTATCCATGCCTGGAACCTGGGGGTTGGCAAGGGCTACAGCGTGCTGGAAATGGTCGCCGCTTTTGAACAGGCATCGGAACAGCCGGTACCTTACCAGATCGCCCCAAGACGCTCTGGTGATATTGCTGCCTGTTATGCCAACCCGGAAAAGGCCCTGAGTGAACTGGGCTGGAAAGCGGAAAAAGGGTTGGATGATATGGTGTCTGATAGCTGGCGCTGGCAGTCAGCCAATCCGAATGGCTATCACAGCTAAAAATCGTCGCCTCCCCGTTCCCACGGCCCACCGTGGGAATACCCGACCGCCCGGTCCTTCTTAACTGTCAACAATGGTCTATCCTGTCTATTCGAATTATTAAGCGGGAAGGAACCGGAATGACCGACTCACTGTTCCAGCAGCTCAAACGTCTTGGTATCGATGAAGAACTGGCCAACCAGGTCAGCGTCGCCCTTGATCCTGACCATAACGCCAGTAAAAAGGATGTGCTGGTGTTACAGGAGACCATTCTAAAAGTGCAGACAAGATTCGATGAGCGATTTTCCCAGTTAAAAGCAGAATCCGATGAACGCTATTACCAGCAAAAAGCAGCATCCGATGAACGCTATTACCAGCAAAAAGCAGCATCCGATGAGCGCTATTACCAGCAAAAAGCAGAGTCCGATCAGCGCTATAACCAGCAAATAGCAGAGTCCGATCAACGCTTTGCCCAGCAAAAAGCCGAGTCGGATCAACGCTATTTCCAGCTAAGGGAAGAGACCAATCAACAAAGGGCAGAATCCAACAGAAATTATCACGAACTCAAGCATGCACTGAAAAGCGAGCTAACCAACAGCCTGACCGATGTCCGTGTTGAGTTTCACAGCATGCACCGCCACTCCATCTATGCCTTCGGTGCCATTCTGGTATCGATCCTTACGGTGCTGGCTGTGAATATCTATTTCCACCTTTGAGCAGGCCATGAAAACCATACTCCTGCTCCTGTGGATAACTTTTCTGCTACCAGCCTGGGCGAATGATTGCCCACAGTGGGATCATAAAGAAGCCACTGAGAACATCAGCCGGCTTACTGATGACGTGGGTCATCATGATGAACAGTACTTTATCAACAATGCCCCCATGATCAGTGATATTGAATACGACGCCCTCGTAGCCAGACTGAACTATTGGCAAGCCTGCTTCCCTTGGGTAATAACAGCCAAGCCTCCCCTCAAAATACCGCACAAACAAGCCACGATTATCCATCAGGCTCCCATGGGGAGCTTGAAGAAGGCCGCAACTGAAGAAGCAATAAAAGGATTTTTACAGCGAATATCGGGTAGTGATGCCCTGGTTCAGCCGAAGATTGACGGGGTTGCTGTCGAACTGGTCTATAACAGTGGACAACTGATTCAAGCATCCACCCGTGGCAATGGCGAAACCGGCGTCGATATTCTTGGTCATATCCTGCAAATGCCGTTAATCCCCAAAACGCTCTTACGTCGGGATTATGATGAACCGATAGATCTGGTGCTCCATGGTGAGCTATTTGCGCGAATCGACAGCATCCCTGCATCAATTCTTAACCCGTATGCCAGCGCCCGACATCTGGTTGCCGGTCAGCTCAATCGAGCTGATCCAGACACTGAAGCGGTAAAAGCCTTTGATTTTTTCCCATGGCATTGGGTTGAGAGCCCGTATAATGACGATTTCCAGTCCATAAAAGCCTTGGCAGGCATGGGCTTTCCTCTTCCCTTGGAGTATACCCACCAAACCACATCCTACCCTGAAATCAAACAGTGCCTTGAGCATTACGCTGCCAGCAAAAAACCACTGTTTTTGATGGATGGAATTGTCATTAAGGCCGACAGCAACCCAATCAGAAAGCAGCTGGGCTGGTCAGGTAATACACCCGCCTGGGCCATGGCATGGAAGTTTCCACCAGAAACTGCAACATCAACAGTGCAAGCCATTGAATTTACCATTGGCCGAACCGGCCATATCACACCCCAGGTCCATATTCAGCCCGTAATGATCAACAACCGCACCATCTCAACCCTTTCACTGGGCAGTATTCCAAATCTGGAAAAGAAAGGGCTTGCCGTGGGAGATCAAATCAGTTTCAAACTCAAGGGGAATGCCATACCGGTCTTTGGCAAGGTACTGTTTCGCCCGGCCAACAGAGTAAGCCCGGAACGCCCTGATACAAGCCGCTATTCCCCTTTTACCTGCCTTGGTATGGCACCGGGTTGTGCAGAACAATTTGCCGCTCGCCTGATATGGCTAACCGGTAAGCAGGGGCTTGATCTGGCAGTGATCAACAAGCCTGTTATTTATCAATGGATTCAGGCCGGCATCGTCCAGACACCCGTCGATATTCTTAAACTCAAAGCCACTGCACTGCAATCTGCCGGGCTGCATCCGCAAGCAACCCGGCAGTACATCGAGTCCATCCAACGTCCAAAAAGCCTGGAGCAACGAATACGTGCGCTCAGCATTCCTGGCATTGGTAAAAGCACTGCCCATGAGCTGGCTGGGTGTATAACGGATTTACAGGGATTGTTATCCAGACAGCTTTCAGATCAATGCCCAGCGATTGGCAGTAAACGGATGATAGATTTGCAGGACTATGTGAATAGGCAGGAAGTCAGGGAGCTGATTGATTTTCTGGATAAGCTTGATCGTCGGGAAACCAGGTAAAAGCAAAGTTTCTCCCAAGATCCTTGATGTCTCGTTCCCATGCTTTTAGGCCCTGTGGGTCCTGCGTGGGAACGAGGTAAAAATTATTAGTTCAGACCTGCGAGCCATTTAGTATAAGCATCTGTTGCCACAATTGAGGCTCCTGGAGTGCCAGTAACGGACCAGTTCGAACCATCTGTGGTTTCAATCACGACAGCTTCAGTACCCAATGATCCACCTGGAGTTATAGTAATCGTTGGTGTACCACCGCTTGGGATTGCATAACCTATTTTGCCGCTAGTTGCACTCAATCCGATTTTCGTGGCAGTACAGGTAGTTAATACACTGGTTTGAGCACAAATTGCAACTGCAGTACGATACGGGGCTGCTTCAGTAAGAGCCGCAGAAACCTGAGCATTCCGGGTGTAGTTCTGATACTGCGGAATGGCAACACTAGCCAAAATACCAATGATCGCCACAACGATCATCAATTCAATCAGGGTAAAGCCCGACGTCTTACGGATTTCCGACATCCTTGTCTTCATAATCTTTTCCTCGACCAATGAGTTTCTTTGACAGCGTGCTGAAGTCCATTGCTCAATCTGTCGGCACCGTCCTGCAGCTCTTTAAACAGGATAGTTAAGTTCATTAATGGTGGCGGGCTGCCTACTCACATACCCGGTGACAGCAAAACCATACAGGTAGCTGTCCCCATAGCCAAAATTCACCCTAAATACGACATATCCCATTGATTAGTATAATAAAGCCGAAAAGCACGGCTTCTTTTAGAATAAAGTTGTCCACACCGCTTATTTTGCAATAACCCCTCCCTGCCACGCTTTTTTGACAGATCAGCTATTTATTTTTGCCATTCATCCGATAGCCAAAGTAATGACGTTATCGATTGAACAAGGATGCAAAAGGCAGGCATGGCTATGCAAAATAAAACCCTGGTCAATAACCAGTTGGGCTCATGGCTGGCACGGATGGGGATTGTATCCATCGTTATTCTGTCCGCTTTTATCACCGGGTTTATCAGCCTGCAATTCTTTTATCAGCAGAAAGTCGACAGTTACTTCTCGAATCCGGGTATCAGCAGCCTGCCAACCGACGAGTCCGCCCTGATTATCAGAACCAGAGACCATTGGATTACGACTACCGGACAGCATCGGGAAACCTACAGGCCCTTACTGACTGACCAAAGAGCTGGGAAATTATTTACATCATCGCTACGTTGGTTGGTTTTCCAGCTATAGTGACTGGCTGAACAGCAATGATGGACTGCCGTTTACCCTGTTATATGAAGTGCAGTATGAGCATGGTGTCAGCGAAGAAACTTTTCTCTTTAAAGGTCTGCTGTCCACAAGGTTGGTGGCAAGGCAGGTGAAGATCAATTAAGCAGCAAAACCACTGAATCTATAAGACCCGGATCAAATACTCTTCAAGCATGAAAATATACAATCACCACACAGTGATCACATCCAGCAAACCATTCCTTTGCCCAGCGTAATTCCGGGCACTGGAATAACGCCAATGCACTGGCAGATCCACATAGCCACGCTTGACCGGATTCTGGTGAATATAATCAATCTTCTGAACCATCATCGCTTCATCGATGATTAACTCTGGATGAACGCCTTCCTGCCAGAACTGAAGGGCCCTGTCTGCCTTGTGTTTCTTCTTATAAAAAGCCAGTTGGTCAAGAATGGTACTGACTTTTCGCTGCTTCAGATAATTTATCAACTGCTTTGCCGTGTATGACTTGTAGCGGGCAATATCCTTATCCAGCTGCGGGCTTTGGGCTAACAAATGCAGGTGATTTTCCAATATCACATAGGCATAGAGCCGGAAATTATCCTTCACCAGCCAGCGCAGAGAATCCAACAGAATGCAGACTGTATTCTGCCGGGTAAACACCGGTATCCAGTGAAGCACGGTAAGGGTAAGAAAGTGAGGCTTGTCGGGCTGGATGAATGAATATCGGCTGCGCCCCATGATTTGACCTGACGTTTATTGTAGATAACGTTTATAGGACTGGAAAAAGTAAAAATAGTTCCTCAGGCATTCCCACGGAGGAACGAGGTCAGCACCCACCTTCTCGTTCCCATGCTCTGCGTGGGAATGCATACCTGTACTTGCAGACATTCTCGTCGCTGGTATTTTACCGGGAGCTTGGGGTAGGCATTCCCACGGAGGACCGTGGGAACGAGGTCACGAGGTCAGGCATTCCAACGGAGGAACGAGGTCAGCACCCACCTTCTCGTTCCCATGCTCTGCGTGGGAATGCATACCGGTACTCGCAGACATTCTCGTCGCTAGTATTTTACCGGGAGCTTGGGGTAGGCATTCCCACGGAGGACCGTGGGAACGAGGTCACGGGTTTCGCGACAGCCTCAGGACCGTGGGAACGAGGTCAGCACCCACCTTCTCGTTCCCATGCTCTGCGTGGGAATGCATACCAGAACTCGCAGACATTCTCGTCGCTGGTATTTTACCGGGAGCTTGGGGTAGGCATTCCCACGGAGGAAAGTAAGACGAGCTCCTCAGGCATTCCCACGTAGGAACGAGGTCAGCACCCACCTTCTCGTTCCCATGCTCTGCGTGGGAATGCATAACGGTACTCGCAGAAATTCTCGTCGCTGGTATTTTACCGGGAGCTTGGGGTAGGCATTCCCACGGAGGACCGTGGGAACGAGGTCAGGGTTTTGCGACAACCTCAGGACCGTGGGAACGAGGTCACGGAGGACCGTGGGAACGAGGTCATGCATACCGGTACTCGCAGACATTCTCGTCGCTAGTATTTTACCGGGAGCTTGGGGTAGGCATTCCCACGGAGGACCGTGGGAACGAGGTCAAAAGAGTTCCTCAGGCATTCCCACGTAGGAACGAGGTCAGCACCTACCTTCTCGTTCCCATGCTCTGCGTGGGAATGCATACCGGTACTCGCAGACATTCTCGTCGCTGGTATTTTACCGGGAGCTTGGGGTAGGCATTCCCACGGAGGACCGTGGGAACGAGGTCAACGGAGGAACGAGGTCAGCACCCACCTTCTCGTTCCCATGCTCTGCGTGGGAATGCATACCGGTACTCGCAGACATTCTCGTCGCTAGTATTTTACCGGGAGCTTGGGGTAGGCATTCCCACGGAGGACCGTGGGAACGAGGTCATATTCTGCCAAATACCCTGTCGCCTATTCTGGTGATCTCTACGGTGCAGATTGCCAATGCGATTATCAGTGAGGCAGCGTTGTCTTTCCTTGGCCTTGGTATGCCGGTATCACAGCCGTCACTGGGCTCGCTGATCTCCAGTGGTTTTGAGTATATCTTCTCTGGCAGCTGGTGGATTACGGTCATTCCCGGAATTGTGCTGGTGGTGCTGGTGCTGGTGCTGAACCTTCTGGGTGACTGGCTCAGGGATGTCTTGAATCCGAAGCTGTATAAGGGGTGATGGTTGCCATGATTCAATGCCAAACCGGTACACCTCACTCCCACGGTACTCCCGTGGGAATGCATATAACCCTGTAACTTTGTGGTTTGAACAAAAACTATTTGGCTCTTTTCGAATTCCGAACTGCTGAACTATCCTTGGTGGATATAATTAGCCATCGCCAGCATTGACCATGAATATAGGCCGAATCTCAGATCTCATCAGTAATGACACCTGCTTTGAGATGATCCGTGAGAACCGCTGGCCAGATGGCACTGTTCTCTGTCCGCACTGTGATTCTGAGAATGTCAAAAAGAATGGACACGACAATGTGCAGGTAGAGTGCCAGCACTATTACTGTAAGTCCTGTAAGCGCTACTTCGATGACCTGACAAATACGGTTTTCGCAGGACACCACCGACCACTCAAAGTCTGGATTGCCTGTCTCTATTTAATGGGGCTGAACGTCTCCAACAGCCAGATAGCTCAGGAACTTGATCTGTGTGTCAGTGATGCACACCATATGACCACAGTCTTACGAAATGGTGTTGTTGACCGAAAGCCTGAAGTGATTCTTGATGGCGAAGTTGAATTCGACGAGGTCTACATTGTAGCTGGTCACAAGGGACACCCTGAAGCATTAAAAAAATCTGGATCGTCCACCGAGAAAAAGAAGGCTTAAAGGCGCTCCGGGCCGTGGGACTCTTGAAAAAGACAAACCGCCGGTATTGGGAATGATTCAAAGGGGAGGTCAGGTCATTATCAACATGCTGTCGAACGTTAAGAAGGCGACAATCGAACCATTTATCAAGAAACACGTAGCCCCACAGAGCCAGATTTATACCGATGAATACAACATCTATGATGACCTTGAAAGCTGGGGCTTCAGACATAAAACGGTCTGTCACGGCAAAGGTGAGTATGCTCGTGATGATGACAAAGACGGTATTTACGAGGTGCATGTTAATACTATGGAGGGGTTTTGGTCACTTCTACGCTCGTGGCTAAGGCCTCACAGGGGAATATCCCAAGAGGCTTTACCCCTTTACCTTGGCTTTTTTGAGTTTTTGCATAATATTGGCCGAAGAGGCAAAAGTCTTCTTCAGCCCTTAGTCAACTTGCTGGTTACATAGCAGTCTGGAATTGGAAAAGAGCCATAACTAATAACAGACGTATTATTACCAACCACATAAGCGAGCCGGCGAGAAGATAGCACGGCAAAACCATATCACGCAATTGATACAACGCAGCTTTTCCTTACGTTGTGATCTTCGCGGTTCTCACCACAAAAGCACCCTTAACTATCCGCCATGGATGCTGATATATTACCTATCGATAATCTATTCAACCCCATGGACAGAAACAGGTTATGGCAAACAAACCTCTGACCGGGCTGGCTGCCCGCCTGCTGGCCGATAAAGCGATGGAAGAGGCCGCCCTGCACAACGCTGAAGCGGCTGCCGCCAAGGCAAACAAGCCCCTGGCCCGCTATCTGCTGGAAAAAAAACTCGTTGACGGCAAAGCACTGATTCTGGCGATTGCCGAAGAGTTTGGCCTGCCAGTGTTCGACCTCAGTGCCTTTGATAAAGAGCACCTTGTTAAAGAGGTTGTAGAGGAAAAGCTGATCCGAAAACACAATGTGCTGCCGCTGATCAAACGGGGCTCGCACCTGTTTGTCGCGGTTTCCGACCCTTCCAACCTGCAGAGCCTGGATGAAATCCGCTTTAATACCGGCCTGACCATTCATACCGTACTGTCCGAGCCCGACCGCCTGGAGAAAATGATTGATGCCGCCCTGGATGATACCAGCGGCGCGTTTTCAGATCTTGGCGACGATGGCCTGGTTGATCTTGAAGACCTTGAAGTCAGTGCCATTGATGACGGGGCAAATGACGCTCAGGGCACTATCGGTGGTGGAGAAGATGATACTCCGGTGGTTAAGTTCGTTAATAAAATGCTGCTTTCCGCCATCAAAGGGGGTGCATCGGATCTTCACTTTGAGCCTTATGAAAGAGCCTACCGGGTGCGTTTCAGAACCGACGGTGTGCTCCATGAAGTCAGTCGCCCTCCGGTCACTCTTGGCTCCCGGATTGCCTCCCGTCTGAAGATCATGTCGGCCATGGACATTTCCGAGCGCAGAAAGCCTCAGGATGGCCGGATAAAAATGAAAATTTCCAAAACCAAGGCCATCGACTTCCGTGTCAACACCCTGCCGACGCTCTGGGGGGAGAAAATCGTCCTTCGTATCCTCGATCCTTCCAGTGCCAAAATGGGGATTGATGCCCTGGGCTATGAAGCCGAGCAGAAGGAGATGTACCTGAACGCCCTGCACCAGCCACAGGGTATGATTCTGGTCACCGGCCCTACCGGTTCGGGCAAAACCGTCTCTCTGTATACCGGTTTGAATATTCTGAATACCAATGAAAGGAACATCTCCACGGCGGAAGATCCGGTGGAAATCAACCTGGAAGGGATTAACCAGGTCAACGTCAACCCCAGACAGGGCATGGACTTCAGCCAAGCCTTGAGAGCGTTTCTACGTCAGGACCCCGATATCATCATGGTGGGTGAGATACGGGATCTGGAAACGGCCAATATTGCCATCAAGGCAGCCCAGACCGGTCACATGGTGATGTCCACACTGCACACCAACAGTGCGGCAGAGACCCTGACCCGTTTGCAGAATATGGGGGTTCCCTCATTTAACATTGCCACCTCTGTCAGTCTGATTATTGCCCAGCGCCTGGCGCGAAGGCTGTGCAATCACTGCAAGGTGAAGGTGCAAATCCCCAAAGAAACACTGCTGGAACAGGGCTTTACTGAAGAGCAGGCGGACTCCGCCGAGATTTTTGGTCCTAAAGGCTGTGAAAACTGCAAGAGCGGTTATAAAGGTCGTGTGGGTATTTATGAGGTGGTGTCGATCACCCCCGGTATGCAGCAGATTATTATGGCCGAAGGTAACTCTCTGGAAATCTCGAAACAGGCACAGAAGGAAGGCTTTAATAACCTGCGCCAATCCGGTCTGTTAAAGGCTTTGCAAGGTGTGACCAGTCTCGAAGAGGTCAACCGGGTAACGCAGGATTAGCCAGGCATGGCCACCCTCTCGTTCCCACGGTCCCCGTGGGAATGCATACCAGAACGTTCAGAGACTCCGTAACCAGGAATTTGGCGGAGTCGGGTATGCATTCCCAGTGCGCAGGAACGAGACGTCTGCCGGTTACACCGACTCACTTCCCAAAGACAGCAGCGTGGCATTTCCCCCAACCGCCGTGGTATTAATCGACAACGTCTGCTCGGTAGCAAACCTCTGCAGATAGTTTGGCCCTCCCGCTTTCGGACCGGTGCCGGACAGCCCCTGACCACCAAATGGCTGCACCCCGACCACAGCACCCGTCTGGTTCCGGTTAATGTAGATATTGCCAACCCTGACCCGCTCTTCAATCAATGTTGCCGTCACTTCGTTTCTGCTGTGAATGCCCAGGGTAAGGCCATAACCGGTACTGTTGATCTGATTAATCACCTCCGGTAATGCGTTGGCATCGTAACGAATCACATGGAGAACCGGACCAAAATGCTCCTTCTCCAGTTGACCAATATGGTCAATTTCAAAGGCAACCGGGGCAACAAAGCTGCCGTTAGCACAATCGGCAGGCAATTCGCACTCAAACAGCAGTGCGGCCTCTTTTTTCATCCGTTCGATATGTGCCTGCAGTGATTGGCGGGCCTTCTCATCAATCACCGGACCAATATCGGTAGCATGCAGGCCCGGATTCCCGATCGATAATTCTTGCATGGCCCCCTGCAGCAGAGCGATGACCCGGTCAGCAATATCTTTCTGCACATAGAGCACCCTGAGGGCAGAACAGCGCTGCCCCGCACTGCCAAAGGCGGACAGAACCACGTCAGTGACCACCTGTTCCGGCAAGGCGGTGGAATCGACGACCATGGCATTCTGCCCCCCGGTTTCTGCAATCAGCGGCACAATCGGGCCGGGACGATTGGCCAGAGCCTGGTTAATCACCCGGGCTGTCTCCGTAGAGCCGGTAAAAGCGACACCGGCAATACGGCTATCGGCTACCAGTTGACGACCCACGGTCGCACCGTCGCCAGGCAACAACTGAATCACATCGCCGGGGATACCGGCTTCCAGCATCAGCTGAATCGTCCTGCCAGCAATCAGGCCGGTCTGTTCAGCCGGTTTGGCAATCACCGTATTCCCGGCAGCCAGGGCAGCGGTCATCTGACCGAGGAAAATGGCCAGGGGAAAGTTCCACGGGCTGATGCAGAGGAATACTCCCCGGCCTGAAAGTCGTAACTCGTTAGACTCTCCGGTAGGGCCCGGCATCACGCTGGATGACGCAAACTGCTCCCTTGCCTGACCGGCGTAGTAGCGGCAAAAATCGACCGCTTCACGCACCTCATCAATAGCATCGTGCAAGGTTTTACCGGCTTCCCGATGACAGAGGGCCACCAGCTCTGCACGGTTGTCTTCCAGCAGGTCAGCCAGCTTCTCCAGGCAGGCTGCCCGTTGTTCTGCCGGTGTTGAATTCCAACGTTCAAAGGCAGATTCAGCGATACCAACGGCTGCATCAGCCTGAGACGCATCGCTCCAACCCAAATGGCCAGTGGTTTGCGTGCGATCATAGGGGCAAGCTACATCTGACATCTCCGTGGACGGTAACAGCTGCCCATCAACCCACGGCCCCTGAGTCCATTTATGCCCCATAAAGCGCTGAACTTTTTGCTGGAATGGCTGCCATTGACTGTCAATATCGATATTCACGCCCAGTGAGTTTTTGCGTGACTGGCCATAAATATCCGGTGGCAGCGGGATCTGGTCATTTTGAAAACAAACCCGGCTGGTCAACGTCTCGACCGGGTGCTGAACCAGTGAAGCCACCGGCGTTTTGGCATCCACAAGACGGTGAACAAATGATGAATTGGCACCATTTTCCAGCAATCGACGAACCAGATAAGGCAACAGGTCCTTATGACTGCCAACCGGAGCATAGATACGAACCGGATGACGATGTTCACTCAGGATATAATGATAAAGCGCATCCCCCATACCGTGGAGGCGCTGGAATTCAAAGTCATCTGTACGTTGGTTATCAAGACCTGCCCGCTCCGCCATGGTAAGAATACTGGCAACCGTGTGGGCATTATGACTGGCAAACTGGGGATAGAGCGTTGCCCTGACCGGCTCTGATAAAAGAAATTTGGCACACACCAGGTAAGCAACATCGGTCGCTTCCTTACGGGTATAGACCGGATAACCGGGCAACCCCTGTTGCTGACACCGCTTCACTTCGCTGTCCCAGTAAGCCCCTTTTACCAGCCGAACCGGAATACGATCTCCCTGTTCACGGGCCAGGGCAGAAAGCCAGCATAAAGACGGCAGTGCCCGTTTGCCATAGGCCTGGATCACCAGACCGAGCCCACCCCAGCCACGGCAATCGGGATGGCGGTATACCCGCTCAAATACTTGCAGAAACAGCTCATGGCGATCCTGTTCCTCGGCATCCATATTGATGGCAACATTGCCCGCCCTGGCTGCACGAACCAGATCCAGAAGCGCAGGCACCAGCTCCCGGAACACCCGTTCTTTTTGTGCCACTTCATACCGTGGATGGAGAGCAGAGAGCTTGATGGAAATGCCGGCACGAGAGGAGTTTTCGTGATCAGGCTCAGCGGAAACCGCCCTGATTGCCGCAAGGTATTCATCATGATAACGCCGGGCATCTGCCATCGTCAGGGCAGACTCCCCCAACATATCAAAAGAGTAGGTATACCCCTTATCCCGCTGTTTCAGACCGTTTTTTAATGCCTCTGAAATGGTACGCCCCAGGACAAAATGACGCCCCATAATCTTCATGGCCTGGTTAACCGCCTGACGAATGACCGGCTCACCCATCCGGTTCACCAGTTTGCCAATAACCCCGCCGGCAGAACCATCCACTCCGGCTTCCAGATTGACCACCTTGCCCGTCAGCAGCAGTCCCCAGGTAGAGGCATTGACCAGTAGCGAGTCACTTTGGCTCAGATGCTTTTTCCAGTCAGCCACACTTAACTTATCGCGGATCAGAGCATCCGCCGTCCGATGATCAGGAATACGCAGCAGGGCCTCGGCCAGGCACATCAGAAGAATACCTTCCCGGGTATCCAGACTGTATTGCAGTAGCAACGCATCAATCATATGAATGCCATTATCACTGCCCCTGACCTGCTCAATGATTCTGGTGGCTTTATTGGCTGTCTCCTGGTAATCCCCGGACTGCACATCCAGAACCTGAACCAGTTCCTCTAGCCAGGAAGCTTCATCCACAGAGTAATGAGGGGAGATCATCGACCAGAGTTCAGCTGGCTTTTGCCCGGCTATTTTTGGCTGGACTCTTTTTTGCTGGACTGCTTTTTGCTGGTCATTGCCTGCGTTAAATGCATCTTTTACCTGAAACATACCCTTCTCCAATTAAGGCATGCAGAAAAAACAATCAAACTGCAGCCAATGGTTCTGATCATTTATTTAAAATATCTGCGTTCTTCCTAAATCTGCACGACAATACCTGATTAAAAATATCCGGTTAAATATAAGTAGCTAACCATATGAAAGGGTGAAAGTCTCATATTGATCACACCCACAGGCCTTGAGCTACAGCAAACAGACGTAACACCAAATTTTTCAAACTGAATGGAGAGCAGCCAAACACAGCTATGATTCTAACAGCAAACAAAGAGTCAACTGTGAGAGGCCGCTCCGATGGAAGTATGTCAGCCACTAACCAAAGTCGCCAATGATTCCTGTCCTGCTATTGACCAACTGCAGCAAAAACTGACCCTCCTTCGTCAGTCCAATAATCCAATCCAGCATTTTGAGGATCATGAAAACGAGATTCACTCCCTCTTTATTCAGGCGGAGCGAGAAATACTGGCAGAAGAACTGCAAAAATTAGACATCAATAAAGCTTCTATCGAAGTGAATGGGGTCGTGTATCACCAGGCATTACGCAGCTATCAAACCTACCAGTCAGCAGCAGGACCTGTCCGGGTATTGCGCAGCCTCTACCGCAATGCCGGGGATAAGTGCATTGTCCCTTTAGAGCTCAAGGCTGGCGTTGTAGAAGGCTACTGGTTACCAAAGGCTGCGAAGCAAGCAGCATGGATGGTTGCCCAGTTGCCGCCCGCGGACGTAAAAAGCTTACTCGATCTAATGGGGAATATGTCACCCTCAACCAGCTCTCTGGCACGTCTTCCCAAAAAAACTCAACGAACAATGGGAGCAGCACCTTGACCCTTTCGAGACCCTTCTCGCGGAGAATCTCACAGTACCGCCTGACGCGTGACGGTAGCTGCTTCCCTTGACGGTGTGATGCTACCAATGAAAGACGGCAAGCGTCAGGAGAAACGTGAAAAGAGTGTTGCTGATGGCAAACGTACCCGAGGGCCAGCAGGTTGTCAGGAGGCCAGTTGTGGAACACTGTCGTTTTACGATGACCAGGGAGATCGCCTCTCTACGATCAGGATGGGACGAATGCCTGAAAGCAAGAAAGCGACATTGAAAAAATCCCTTTCAAACCTTCTGGATAAGGTGCTTCAGCAAAAGCCAAATCTGACTCTGGTCAAAGTGGCAGATGGAGCCCGGGACAATTGGACATACTTCACCAAAGAGCTACCGGAGGGAGAAGAAATTGTTGATTATTACCATGCGGCAGAACACCTGAAGAAGGCATTTGACCTGGCTTACGGTGAAAATAGCGCGAAGTCCAAAGAGAAATTCAGCACCTACCGACATATCCTGAAGGAGGAGCCGGGTGGGGTTGAAAAAATAATCAAGGCACTGGCTTACCAGCATAGCAAGCATCCCCGCCGATCGAAATTAAAGACAGAGTTAAAGTACTTCAGAAAAAACCGGTTACGGATGAATTATGCAGAACACCTGTCGCGCAACCTGCCCATAGGCTCAGGGGTCATTGAGGCGTCCTGTAAAACGCTGGTTACACAGCGAATGAAGTGTTCGGGAATGCGTTGGCGGTGTCCCGGGGGGCAAGGCATTCTGACACTCAGGTCACTAATTCAAAGTGGTTGGTTCGACTGTGGCTGGATGCTGCTGTCGGTAACGTACCGGGCTAAGGTAAATATGGTCAGTGATAATGTGATTCCATTTTCATCAGGGAAGGGTGATCTTGAACGTTAGTACTCATCAATATGAGACTTTCACCCATATGAAATCATCAATCAATTGTCTTTTAACAAAACCCACAGATTCCTGTTAAAAACCAATGAGAAAAAAACAATTAAAATACTATATATTTCTAAAATAATAATTACTAATTGATATAGAACCAATATAACCACGACCTGTCGAATGTTGTCGCCATCTTGGCAAATTGAGATCCGTATACACCAAATTTTAATTCCAGACTTTCCATCAGTTTAACAAGGATTCAATAATGGAAGCGTACGGCGCCAACCCAGCAGCATATCAAAATTACCAAACACCACCAGCAGCGGCTGGCGGGTATGGAGTCAGCAATACGGGATATCCAGGGGGGCAGCATGGCCAATATGGTGGTTATGGTATTAGTTCACACACCCCTTCCGCAAGCTACTTTACCGGAGCCGGGGCTCCACCACCCCAATCGTATCAACACGGAGGAGAACCCTTCGGCTCGGTGTCTCCTCATCATGCTCCCAATTATATGACTCAGCATCCACCGGGAGCACCGGAAGCCCAACCACCTGCTGCCGGTGAGGCAACCGCCCCAACGGCAGGTAAGACTGCAGTTGAGGCCGGGCCGGATGGGGGTAACAAAACCACTGACGGTACAGCAGGCAAGGATGACAGTTGGCTTGGAGGGTTAACCTGGGGAGGGTTAACCTGGAAAGGAATCTTTACCAATACTCGGCACACGAATCCAGATGATGACCCAAGATTGCAACAAAAGGCTGCTGGAGGTGACCAGAAAGTCGCTGGAGGTGACCAGAAAACCGCTGGAGGCGACCAGAAAGCCGCTGAAGGCAATCAGAAAACTGCTGAGAAAGAACAACCGGAAACGGCTCCTGGCCAAACGGCTACATCATCAGCACCTGCCCCCGGTACGGCTTATAGCCATCAGCCCTATCAACCAGGCGTGGGCATGGGTTATCAACATTTATACCGTTCTGCAATGCCGCCATATACACCAGCCACCGGGGCGCATCTACCTCCAACTTCCGGGCATGCACATACTCAGGTTTCCCACAGCCATACACAGGTCACAACGTCTGGAGCACCTCAAGGCAGTCACTCCGTTCCTCCCGGTGGCAAAGAGCCTGCTCCGATGCAACATCGCTCAGGTCTTGAGCAGACCGCTCAAGGTCACATTAAACATATGGATCAGTTAGTGAATAGTGGTGGTTCCCGAACTGAACAACCAGGTTATTTAACATCATCTCTGGATTCCCTGGTCATGAGAGACCTTGCCGCACATCGTAGAAATGTAGCTGACTGCGAGAGCTTTCTTAACAGATCTTCAGATCCATTGACACAGAAACTGATGGCTGAAAATCGGGCTTCAGAGCAGCTTCACAAGACTGAAGCGCATGCCACGACTACCCAACAACACGCCAAAACTACCCAACAACATGCCAAAACTACCCAACAACATGCCAGGACTACCCAACAATATGGACAATCCTCTATGTTCGACAGTGTCTCAGGACAGGATGCATATAGTAGTGCCAAGAAAGGTACTATTGATGGCCACCGTGAAGCCCTGGACGCCCAAGCCAAGGGAATGGATGACAGATTCGGAGCATTCGTGAAGAGATGAAGCCCAACATTATTAATGTTTAATTTTCTACGGTCGCATCTTGCGACCGTTTTATCTTGTAAAGCTTTCTTCCACTCCTAAAACATTCCCAAGTGCGAACAAGGGCAGCCAGTAGCCATTGCAAAGGCGATGGGCAGGACTTTATTTTCCAGTCAGCAGGGAGAGTTCCTCTATCCATGGTTGTATATCCCCAACCTGAGCAGCAATCCAGTCAGGGTTATAACAGGTATCAAGATAACGATCACCCGGATCACACAACAGGGTAACGATAGCCCCTTCCTGACCATTGGACTGCATCTCAGAAGCAATTTGCAGGGCGCCGTATAAATTAGTTCCAGTACTCGGGCCAGCCTTTCGACCCAGTATCCTTTCCAGCCAATGAATGGTTGCGATAGATGCCACATCAGGCACACGACGCATGTCATCAATTACACCAGGAATAAACGATGGCTCGACTCTTGGGCGTCCAATACCTTCTATACGGGAACCCTGATCCACAGTCAGGCTGGTGTCTCCACTGGTGTAATAATCCATAAAAACGGAGTGCTCCGGATCTACCACGCATAAACGGGTAGACAGCTTTTGATATCGGATGTAGCGCCCAATAGTAGCAGACGTTCCTCCGGTTCCGGGGCTCATTACAATCCAGCTGGGCTCCGGGTACTGCTCAGCCTGCATCTGTCGAAAAATCGAATCTGCAATATTGTTGTTACCCCGCCAGTCTGTTGCCCTCTCGGCATAGGTAAACTGATCCATATAGTGTCCGTCCAGCGCCCTGGCCAACCGCTCGGATTCTGCATAAATCTCACTGGAGCAATTGACCAGGTGGCACTGACCACCGTAAAACTCAATCTGCCGTATCTTGCGCACAGATGTCGATCTGGGCATCACGGCAATAAATGGCAAGCCCAGTAGCCGGGCAAAGTAGGCTTCAGAAACAGCAGTACTTCCTGAAGAGGACTCAATAATGGTGGTCTGCTCACCAACCCAACCATTGCAGATGGCATAAAGAAATAAAGATCGGGCCAGGCGGTGCTTAAGGCTTCCCGTAGGGTGCGTGCTTTCGTCTTTAAGATACACCTCTATCCCGTTAATTCCCGGTAATTCAAGCCGTATCAGGTGTGTATCTGCACTGCGTTGAAAATCCGCTTCAATTTTGCCAATGGCTTCATTAACCCATTGATGCTTATTCATAACCTTATCCCTCCCTTCAGGGCCGAAGTACGTCCATATGAATTTATCGGGCGGGAAAAAAGCGTCATCAGGCTCTATTGATGTGGATACTTTTGTACTTTTCCCTGTACCCGGGATGCTATTGGGAATACTTTATGGCGTTAGCAAGAGAAAAGTATTTCAAAAAACCCTGACGCAACCATTTCTATAAAAAAATTATCCACAAAATGTCAAAACCGTAAAATAATATTCCAAACAGGAAAAAAACACACCATTTTGCTATAAACAACAATTCTTACTTTTATATCTGGAATAGTCCTCATTTATGCAATTCTATCGGGTGGGCGGTGCCGTCAGAGATCAATTACTGGGTTTGCCGGTTAAGGACAATGACTGGGTTGTCATTGGGGCAACCCCCGAACAGATGAAGGATCTGGGCTTTCAGCCCGTTGGCCGGGATTTCCCGGTTTTCCTTCACCCCCAAACCAAAGAGGAATACGCCCTGGCCCGGACGGAACGCAAAACCGGTCATGGTTATGCAGGTTTCAGCTTTTACACGTCCATTGATATATCCCTTGAAGAAGATTTGCTGAGACGGGATTTAACCATTAATGCCATGGCAGAAGATCAACACGGCAACATCATTGACCCGTATGGCGGCCAGAAAGACCTGAAAAACCGCCAGCTTCGCCATATATCGTCCGCCTTTCAGGAAGATCCTCTGAGAATCCTCAGGGTTGCCCGGTTCGCAGCAAGGCTTGCGCCGCTGGGCTTTACGGTTGCCGAAGAAACGCTGGAATTAATGCGCAACATGGTAAAGAGTGGAGAAGCATCGCATCTGGTACCAGAAAGAGTATGGCAGGAAACATCAAAAGCGTTGATGGAACCGAGCCCATCCGTCTACTTTCAAACGCTGGAAAGCTGCGGCGCCCTTCAAGCCGTCATGCCCGAGTTCAGATCCCTGATCCATAACCAGACCTTAGTACACCTTAATAAAGCGGTCCGGGCAGACAGTACTGCTCTGATCCGGTTTGGGTGCCTATTCTCACCTCGTCTGCCTCAGCCCGAGGCGGAAAAAATTGATAATATACTCACGGTTCAGGCCGCTTCATCCAGAATGCGACTGCCATCAGACTTTGCCGATATGGCACTTCTGGTCACAGAGCACGCCCAACGCGTTGCTTCTGTTTTTCATACCAGCGATGCAGAGTCCCTGATGTCCCTGTTTGACGCCATTGATGCCCTGCGACGACCCGAACGCTTTATCAGCCTCATCACGATTCTTTCCTATGGCTTTGAAACGGTTCAATTGAAAAAAAACCAGGTGATTAAACTATTGGATTGCTGTTTATCCATTAAAGCCAGAGATTTAATGACTGAAAACCTCAAAGGCAAAGCCATTGGTGAAGCATTAAGGCAGAAACGGCTTCAGAAAATTCAATCAACCGTTGATCTTATCAAATACAATCAGCAATGAATGTCACTGTATTAAGAGCTATTGATATTAATTTCAAGCGCTTAATACACACCCAATTACAGTCTGATGAGTGGCACTTCATTAATTACTATCAAACTGGAACAAAACTCCAAATAAACTGTCAAAACGTTCAGTCAATAATCTATTGATGTAAATCAATCATACAAACTGAATAAGGACATAAACCATGGCAAACACCGGTCCTGTTGTAGCACCCCAGGTAACTACTACCCATGTCCCATTTGCTTCCCCGCATCTACCCGGAGCCAAACCGCCTACCGTCACCAAAGCCAGGCCCGTGGCAGTAGCTCCAACAATGAAAGTTGACCAATCAACCCAAACGCCGCCACAGGCACCATTTGTACCGATATCGGATAGAGCTGAAGAAGGCGTCACTGTCTCAGGAGAGCCCAAACGAGTCAGGTCTGCAGAAAACCTTGCCGAAGAAATACCTGCTCAGCCTGCACCTGCCGGGCAACCCGAGAAAAAAGAAGAGTCAATCGTTGTCCTTCACAAACGCAGCCTCAGTGAGCGTGCTGTTGAAACATTGAAAGTCGTGGGTTCATACCTTGCTCTTCCCTTGAAGCTCATCGTTAACATCGTTAAGTTGGTTGCCAAACCTCTGCAAAATTACGTCATTACCCCTGCTTACGAAGGGTTTCTCTATGTGTTCCAGCCAGCCAGGTATGACGCCAGAAAGCTGGAGCAGAAAGCTATTGCAGAGAAGGCTCAGCTTGATCATAGCGAAGCAAAGCGTCAGGCATTTGAAAAGGCCTGTCTGGATGTGGCCATGAAAGGATTCACTGATATTCACACGCAACTGTTGTGTACCGATCTGGCCAAACAATTCGATGTTACCGAACAAGAAGCTTACGACGAGATAATGAGTCAAAAAGCCCGCGCGGCAGCTAACCGATTGTTCAATCAACAACTAAAGACGGGCCATCTGGAGCTGAACAAAGAAAGCGTTCGCCGCGTGAATCAACAAACCAATGAAGAATACCAGGTTATCCCAACCCGGGCCCTGACGCTTGCTGATGAAAAAAATCGCGCCGCCGTTGTGGTTACCGAGAAGACCCCCGATGGTCAGGTTACTGAGAAGCTCCTTGATGCCGACAATGCAGAAGTAGCGAGGAGACTGGGTAATGACCCAGCGTACGCAACCGCTCTGAATGATTACAACAAAGATCTGGAAGCTTACCAACAGAAGCTGGCCGCATATAATCAGGAACATGCAAAATATCAGAAAGCCAAAGAGAAAGCTGACAAGAAAGATAAAGCTTTTGACAAACAAGCACCTGTTCACCCTGGCATGCCTCCCAAACGTCCGGCGCTCAAGTGTACTGATCAGCACGTGATCGACGCATACAAGCTGCAAAGCGGACAACATCGCTACAATCTTCATTCAGCAGCTCAAACCCTTGTCAATGACCTGGACGTGATGAAGGCTGATTTTCACGCTGCCTACCCGGGCAACTGGGATACCACACGCTACATTGGGGGAGCGAGGGATCCTGAAGCCTATAAGGCGGAAGTTGAAGCACTGGTTAATGCCTTAGAAGCCAGCCTTGCAGAACAGCGAAGGGATCTGACACTGGCAGAAGAAATCGGAGACAGGTTTACGATACAGGCATCGAGAGACCGGGCCAGGCGTTTGGAAATGGATATCGATATCAACAGGCGCCACCTGGCAATCTATGCCAAAGAGTGTACGCTGATGTCGATTCATAAAGAGCTTGAATACCTGAACAGGATGTGCCCTGCCCTTCAGGAACACCGTGCACAAGACATCGATGACTGGAAAAACGGTGCACTGGTACTTGATTCTGCAGATCCTCATTACGGGTACAGAGCATCAGGCACACGGGACAGACTGGATATTGATCGCCTGAAGAACTGGGTTTATAAAGATGCGAAAGGCGATGTCCTGGATATCTTTGCCCGAGATAGCAGTGGCAGAGTCGTCGGTGTTAGCTCAACCACGTATGCCAAGGTGAACGATATTGTCATCCCCACGCCTGACAAGAAGATAACCCCGGAGTACAACGGAAAAACGTCTGACTCCGATTACCAGCATCAGCAAGGCATGAAGTGGAGCAAGGCTAGCCCGTCGGAGCTGGAATACAGAAGCTATGTTGCCCAAAGAGATGAGTATGGCAAAGTCCTGAAAGACCTGGATGGTAATGTCAAATGGCAAGAAGCACCCGGCCAGCTCAGTAATCACTGGGTGGTTAAGTGCAGTAACATCAATGGCAGGCATGAGGGCTATGATAAGTTCAGAACCATTGTCAAAAACCAGGAGCCTGTCAGTAAACCGGTAGTTTCTGTAAGAATACCGGAAGCACCTGTGGGAATGACAAGGCTTGAGAAAATAGAGCAGGAATCAGACCAACGAGTCGCCAAAATGTCCGCCTTGTTAAAAGCGAATGGAGAAAAACGCCACACTCTGACCGAGGAAAATTTGCTTGCTTATAATCAGCAGCTGGCAGCAGAACGCAGCAAACAAAGGTTTCGTTCAGCATCAGCCGATAATGTTCCCGGCCAATCCGGCAACGACACGTCAGAGATTGACGATAACATCGCCGCCATGCCCAGGCAGTTGTTTCAGCTCCAGAAGCAAGGTTCAGACGCTGGCGATGATTCTGATGACAGCAGCATGATGTACGAGATAATCAGGGACGCCACACCAGGAGCCCGTGAATTCATGTCCGACAGTCAGTTCCTGCAGCAGTATATTGCCGGGAAAGCTGAACGAGTTAGACGGGGTGTTGTGAGTGTTTGTTCGTCACATTCTGACGACGGTTTTGAAACCATTGACGATAACCCCCTTATTGAGCCAAGCACGGAGGATTTTTCGTTCATAGGTCATCCCGTCCAATCATAGGGTCAGGCCAGTGAAATAATGAGGTAAACTCAACACGTTCGATAAGTACAGAGCTTTTGCCATGTCTTATCAGGTTAACCCCTGATATCCTCAGGCCGTCTTTGCAAGGCGGCCTTTTTTTATCCTTTTTTCTGGAACTGGCTGATCATGGCCAGAAAATCAGGTCCGAACAACCCTTATCATTGATCATTTAACAACTCAGCCACCAGAGGCCGAAACCAGGGTTCTTCAACCTGATTGACAAGCTTTTCAATTAACAAACCCTCTGCCGGATTAACAGCCAGCAACAGGTCAATATCTGCAGCACAAAGGATCTGCTCACGATCCCTCCCCAGTTGCTCTTCAAGCTTCTTGCACCATTGTTGCAATGCCTCAGCACTGATGTCTGATTCAAAGCAAACCACCCCATTCATATAATCGGGGGCCTCAAGACCAACCGCCTTAGTTGTCACCAGCGCACTAACCCTGACCTGACCAAATCGCTGCTCCAGGGCAGCGATTATCTGACGGCACTGATACTCAGCGTTTATATTGGCACCAATACCAAGCACATAGACAGTCACGGTTAACTATTCCTGCGCCATCATTTGTGCACGGGTCCGCTCACACCAGACAGTGGCAAGCGCATTGGTCAAAGCCTTCGGCTTTCGAATGGTCACAGCCACTCTATCGACCGGGTAATGCGCTATTACCTCAGTGATGATGCCGCCAGCCAGAGCCTCTATCAGCTGATACCTTGACCCTTCACAAAATGCCCTGACCCGCTGGGTGATCGCATCGTAATCCAGGGCATCCTGCAGGTCGTCACTGATAAATGCACGGCTAAAATCAGTCGTCAGTTCCAGATCCAGCACCAATGGCTGTGGAGCCGCGTGCTCAAACTCATAAACACCGATGACCGCTTGAGTTTCTACGGCTTCTATTCGTACTTTATCCATGGGAGTCAGACTCATTCTCTCTTGTAATCACGAAGACGGCGCAAGCACCGGCTGAAAAAGACTGTCCAAAAATAGCGCTGAATAGCGCCTGTAGCGATCCAGTCTCAGACAACCACCTGACTGACAGGTTCAAGCTCTTCCATAGACCAACGGGGTACAGGCACCACTTCAGGCCCGTCACACTGGCCAGCCAACAGCCGCTGGCAGCCAGCATAGGCGATCATGGCACCATTATCTGTGCAAAACCGGGGGCGGGCATATCGCAACACGGCACCTTCTTTTTCTACCATGGATTCCAAAGCAGTCCGCAGTGACTCATTGGCACTGACACCACCGGCAATAATCAGCTGCTTCATACCCGTCTGCTGCAGGGCCCGACGACACTTGATAGTCAACGTGGCCACCACCGCCTCTTCAAACGCACGGGCGATATCGGCACGATCCTGATCGGTGAGCGCTTTAGCCATAGACGCTTCACAACATTTTGCGACAGTATTAAAGGTGTAGGTTTTCAAGCCACTGAAGCTGAAATCCAGGCCCGGACGATCCGTCATAGGCCGGGGAAAACGGAAACGCCCCGCCTGTCCTTCTGTTGCCAGCCGGGCAATGGCAGGACCGCCGGGATAATCCAGACCCAGCATCGCAGCCACTTTGTCAAACGCTTCTCCGGCAGCATCGTCAACAGACTCGCCCAGCAGGGTGTAACGGCCAATGCCATCCACCTGAACCAGCTGGGTGTGGCCACCGGACACCAACAGTGCCACAAACGGAAAGACTACAGGCGTGTCTTCCAGCATAGGTGCCAGCAGATGACCTTCCATATGGTGAACACCCACCGATGGAATACGCCATGCCCAGGCCAATGCTTTGCCAATACAAGCGCCCACCATCAAGGCTCCCACCAGCCCCGGTCCACGAGTGTAAGCCACAGCATCGATCTGATCTTTACCGATACCGGCCTGCCCTAGCACTTCATTAATCAGGGGCAAAACTCTCTGGATATGGTCTCTGGAAGCCAGTTCAGGTACGACACCACCGTAATCAATGTGCATATCAATCTGACTGAACAGGGCATCGCTCAGCAGGCCTTTCTCGCTGTCATAAAGGGCAATGCCGGTTTCATCGCAGGAAGTTTCAATCCCGAGAACAATCATTTAGCAAACCTGTGATACAAATTACGCAAAAATAGCTGAGGAAAATCCCTAACCCGGATATTTCCTAAAAGCAAAAGGATCATACGGTAAGTGGGCGTTTTTTGCATTTTTGTTGAATAAGCTTTAAAATTCGCGCCCTTGAAAAGCTGCGACCCATCGGTCCTGTTAGTGTGAGTATTAACGTTCCGCTTTTGCGTAAAGACCCGTCTTTTCCAAGCATGAAATTAGTAATCACAGGGGTTGGATGATCGCATTCGCGCAGCATTGGCTGTAATCCAGCCGTGAGTTTTTTAGCCTTCAGTCGCACTGACCGGGGCGGATTCATGGTCAACATTTGTTATTAAAAGGAAGGTGATCTCTGCATGCCTGCTGTTAAAGTTAAAGAGAATGAACCGTTTGACGTAGCCCTGCGCCGTTTCAAGCGCTCTTGTGAAAAAGCCGGTATCCTGGCGGAAGTTCGTCGTCGTGAGCACTACGAGAAGCCAACTACCGTTCGCAAGCGCAAGGCCGCTGCTGCTGTTAAGCGTCATCTTAAAAAACTGCAGCGCGAGCAGCGTCGTCGTGAGCGTCTGTATTGATCAACTGACGTTACCGTCTGTTGCATCAATCGTATGATTTACGCTTCGACTCCCATTGGGCTTTAGACCCACCAACCCTACTTCAGGTAAAAAGGAACGTGTCATGAGTGATTGCATTGTCAGGGACCAACTGACAGAAGCCATGAAGGAAGCCATGCGCAATCGCGACAAGCCACGACTGGGTACTATCCGTTTGGCCCTGGCCGAACTGAAGCGCATTGAAGTCGATGAAAAATCATTAGACGATCAACGTGCCCTGGCGGCTCTGGACAAAATGGTAAAGCAGCGTCGCGATGCCATTGAACAGTTCGAGTCTGCCGGGCGCACGGATCTTGCCGATCAGGAAAAGCTGGAACTTGAGGTTCTTGCCGACTTCCTCCCTGCCCCACTATCGGACACTGAAATCACCGAACTGGTCGACCTTGCCATTAATAGCACAGGCGCATCCGGCATGGCCGACATGGGCAAGGTAATGGGCATGGTCAAACCACAGGCACAGGGCCGGGCAGACATGTCATCCATCAGCAAAATTGTTAAATCACGACTGAGCCAGCAATAATCATGGGTAACTGGCAGCACCTAATCCTGTCCACTTAAGCTACTGACTTGTGCTTGCACAATTGGCTTTACTTTTTTGATCCCCAGTTTAATCCCAATCTCCAATGCATAGCCAGCAAGCCTAACTGATGGCAATCGATTTTTTTGCAGTACTTTAGCCGTGTTGCTGACAGTCGCCCTTCCGAAAAGCTTCAGCGCCAGCTCAACCTTGTCTCGATTATCACCCGGAAGATAAATGCACTCAGGATCAGAGATAGCAGCTTTACGGCCAGACACATCATCCAATTGTTTATCGCTGTACGACAAATAATGAATCCCGCACAATTTCATTAAAAACATAGCGACCTCCCTATCGGCTAATTTCCCTTTGACCCAATTACGTTAACGTAAGTAAAGTATGTCTGCTATTACACCAAGGTATACAGCCTCCTGGACAAAAGTCTTATCTATAGCTTATTAAATACCGACACAAGCCCACGCAGATGATAAAATAAGTCATCACATCAAATTCTTTCGTTGTTCAAGAACACTCCACCATGGCCGGACGGATTCCCCAGTATTTTATTGATGACCTCCTTACCCGCATTGACATCGTCGATGTTATTGATCTCCGGGTTAAGTTGAAAAAAACCGGTCGCAACTACTCGGCCTGCTGTCCTTTCCACAAAGAGAAAACCCCATCCTTTTCGGTGAGTCCTGACAAGCAGTTCTACTACTGCTTTGGCTGCGGAGCCAGTGGCAACGCCCTTGGCTTTGTCATGGATCACGACCATCTGGACTTCCCTGAAGCGGTTGAAACCTTGGCAGGACAGCTGGGCCTGGACGTTCCCAGGGAAGAAAACCCTCACCAACAACGCGGCCCGGACCACAGCGAACTCTACAACCTGATGGCACGCGCAGTAGACTTCTATAGCCGCCAACTTAAACAGCATGGGCACTCGCCAAAGGCATCCCACTACTTGAAAAGCCGGGGCCTCGATCAGCAGACCTGCCAGCACTTTGCTATCGGCTTTGCCCCGCCCGGCTGGGACAACCTGAAGAAAGAACTGGCTACATCACCAGAAAAAGAACAACAACTGATCACGACCGGAATGTTGGTCAATAATGAAGACCGCAATACAGTCTATGACCGCTTCCGGGAGCGCATCATTTTCCCTATCCGGGATAGCCGGGGTCGTTATATTGCCTTTGGCGGGCGTGTTCTTGGTGATGAAAAACCCAAGTATCTGAACTCTCCCGAATCCCCTGTTTTTCATAAAGGCAAGGAACTTTACGGATTATTTGAAGCTCGACAGGCCAACCGCAAGCTGAGCCGCATCCTGGTGGTTGAAGGGTATATGGATGTCATTGCCCTTGCCCAGCAAGGCATCACCAATGCTGTCGCCACTTTGGGCACCGCCACCACTTCTGACCATATGCAGCGACTTTTTAAAGTCGTACCCGAGGTCATTTTCTGCTTCGATGGCGATGACGCCGGCCGACGCGCCGCATGGCGTGCACTGGAGTCCACACTAGCCAATATGCTAGATGGTCGCCAGGCTCGCTTCCTGTTTCTACCACAGGGGGAGGATCCGGACACCATGGTTCGCCAGGAAGGCGCTGAAGGCTTTATTGAGCGAATCAAGAGTCAGGCCATCAGCCTTGATAATTTACTGTTCCGGGAACTGGAGTCAGAGCTGGATTTGACGACCATGGATGGTCGCGCCCGTTTGGCCAAACTGGCTCAACCCTACATAGACAAACTGCCCGAAGGCTTGTTTCGCCAGTTGCTTCTGAAAAAGCTCTCAGACCGCACAGGACTGGATACTCATTACCTGGAAGCCCATTTTCAGGAGAGTGCTCGCACCAGAGAGTTACCCGGCAGTCGACCAGAGCCAGAAACACGCAGCATCGTCCAGGAGGAACACTTTCATCACAATCATTATGAGCCAATCCCTTTCTACGATACTGACGAAAGGCAGTACCCACCCAACGAACATCAGAACCATACCACAGAGACTTTACGCAAGCCTTCACCAGCCCGTCTGGCCAACTCTGCAAGATTGGTGACTTCCGGTTACGCCATACGACAGCTATTATGTAGTCCGGAGTTTGCCCGGGAAGTTTCAGAGCCATTTGATAATCTGAAACTGGAAAACGACAATGATAGTCAATTATTGATCGACCTGTTAACCATACTCAAAAAAGAACCGTTACTTAATACCAGTACGCTCATCGCCCAATGGTACGGGACAGACAAGGGAAAACGCCTACAGGCCTTGGCAGCTCTGGATCACGGCACCACTGCGCATCGGGATGAGTTTCTGGAAACCCTGGCAAAAATCCGCAAGAAGCATAACGAAGTTCAAAACCACAATGAGCACAGCAGCTTTCTGAGTTCCAGTCTGCAAAACAAACGACCAAGCCAACTTGACGAAGAAACACGAAAAAAATACCTGAAACTACTTGAAAGTAAGCGACAAAGCCTCAAGTATAAGGAAAGTGATTCTCAGTTAACGAAGGACTGAAACCACAAGGCCATAAAAAAAAACTGCACAACAAAAAATATTAGGTATACTTGAATGTCACTGTGTCCCGTGGAACTGCATTATTGGCCACATGTCTAACTCAAAGCCGGTCTGAAAACACCAAGGAAAGGTAACCTGCGTCATGGAATGCATTCCGGTACCTCGTCCAACCAAGTCGGGCCGCTGCCCTGTGGTACTATACCCAGTTTATGAGCTATAATTGCCTGCTTACTTTTTTTGTCCGGTTCGTCAATATCCGCTGTTAAAGGGTTGATATGTCAGCAAATTCGCAACAACAATCCAGATTAAAAGAGCTTATCGCCCGTGGTAAGGAACAGGGGTACCTGACTTACGCGGAGGTTAATGACCATCTTCCGGAAGATATTTCCGATCCTGATCAGGTGGAAGATATTATCCGCATGATCAATGACATGGGTATCAGCGTCTACGAGACTGCTCCTGACGCCGATACCCTGCTCATGGCCGAAGCCGATACCGATGAGGCTGCCGCTGAAGAAGCCGCCGCAGCGCTTGCCGCCGTCGAGCAGGAAGCAGGAAGAACCACCGACCCTGTCCGCATGTACATGCGGGAAATGGGTACAGTAGAGCTGTTAACCCGTGAAGGCGAAATCCAGATTGCCAAACGCATTGAGGAAGGCTGGCGTGAAGTCATGTCAGCACTGGCTCAGTTTCCTGGTTCCGCCCAGATTGTACTCGACGAGTATGATCGCCTTACCGAAGAAGAAGGACGCCTCACCGACGTCATCAGCGGCTACATAGATCCCGACGATGACACCGAGTTTGCCACCACGAATGATGAAGATGTAGAAATCGACGAGTCACTTGATGACGACGACGATGACGATGGTGATGAAGAAGATAGTGAAGAAGAAGGCGACAGCGGACTTGATCCGGAAGAAGCCAGAGAACGCTTTACCCTCCTGAGAGACGCCCTGGAAAAAGCCACTGCGGCTATTGCCAATAATGGTCGTGATAACAGCCAGGCGGCCCTCGATGAACTGGCCGAAGCGTTCATGCCTCTGAAGCTGGTTCCACGCATCTTCGACATGCTGGTGTTCAGAATCCGCAATGCAGTAGAGCGCATCCGAGATAATGAACGCGCGGTAATGCAGCTGTGTGTCCGCAAATCAAAAATGCCGCGCAAGATCTTCCTTAAGGCATTTCCGGGCAACGAAACCAACCTTGGCTGGATCGATGAGCTGGCAGCCGGAAGCGGCAGTTACGTTGAAGCTTTGCAGAACTATCGTGAAGAGATCATTCGCGCCCAGAAAAAGCTGGCCAACATCGAGAAAGAGTTCGAGCTTTCCCTGATCCAGGTAAAAGACATCAACCGTAAAATGTCCCTTGGCGAAGCTCGTGCCCGCCGAGCCAAAAAAGAGATGGTTGAAGCCAACCTTCGTCTGGTTATTTCTATTGCCAAGAAATACACCAATCGCGGCCTGCAATTCCTCGACCTGATTCAGGAAGGCAACATCGGTCTGATGAAGGCGGTGGACAAGTTCGAATATCGCCGTGGTTACAAGTTTTCAACCTATGCCACCTGGTGGATTCGACAGGCAATTACCCGATCAATCGCGGACCAGGCCCGCACCATCCGTATTCCGGTGCATATGATTGAAACCATCAACAAGCTGAACCGGATCTCACGACAGATGCTTCAGGAGATGGGTCGGGAGCCAACACCTGACGAACTGGCTTTGCGCATGGATATGCCAGAAGACAAGATTCGCAAGGTACTGAAGATCTCCAAAGAGCCAATTTCCATGGAGACTCCCATTGGTGATGATGAAGATTCTCACCTGGGTGACTTTATTGAAGACGCCACCATGCAGTCGCCAATCGACCGTGCAACGGGTGAAGGCCTGAAAGAATCGACCCGTATGGTTCTGGCTGGCCTGACTGCCCGGGAAGCCAAGGTCCTGAGAATGCGCTTTGGTATCGACATGAACACCGACCACACACTGGAAGAAGTGGGCAAGCAGTTCGATGTTACTCGTGAGCGTATCCGTCAGATCGAAGCGAAGGCCTTGAGAAAACTTCGCCATCCAACTCGCTCGGACCACCTCCGCAGCTTCCTTGATGAATAAAAAAGCGCCGTAAGGCGCTTTTTATTACCAGGGCCTTATTCCGTAGCCGCTGCTGCCTGCTGCTCTTTAATACGAGCAACTTCTTTCATACTCAGCTTGATGCGACCGCGACTATCCAGATCCATCACAATCACGTCCAGCTTCTGACCCATCTTGACGTAGTCAGCAACGTTCTCAACCCGGTGATCAGCAATCTGGGAAATATGCACCAGACCATCCTGACCGGGCAGAATGTTAACAAAAGCACCAAACTCGACAATGCGAGTTACCGTACCGCTGTAAATCTTACCGATTTCAGCTTCAGCAGTGACGCCATAGACACGGTCATAAGCAGCCTGACAGGCTTCACGGGTCTCACCATAAATCTTAACGGTGCCATCGTCAGAAATATCAACTGATGCACCGGTATCTTCACAGATCGAACGGATGGTGGCGCCGCCTTTACCAATAACGTCACGTATCTTGTCCTGATCAATCTTCAGGGTCATGGTCATTGGTGCATTGGGCGACAGCTCATTGCGGGAACGGGCAATGACCTTATTCATCTCGGCCAGGATATGCAGACGCGCCTGCAGAGCCTGCTCAAGAGCGATATCCATGATCTCTTCAGTGATACCGGCAATCTTGATATCCATCTGCAGCGCAGTTACACCATGGGCAGTACCGGCCACTTTAAAGTCCATATCACCCAGGTAATCTTCATCTCCCAGAATATCGGTCAGTACAGCAAACTGCTCACCTTCCTTAACCAGGCCCATGGCAATACCGGCAACCGGGGCTTTCAGAGGCACACCCGCATCCATCAGTGCCAGGGAAGAACCGCAGACAGAAGCCATGGAGCTGGAACCGTTGGATTCGGTAATTTCAGAAACCACACGAATGGTATAAGGGAACTCCTCTTCTCCTGGCAGTACCGCCTGGATACCACGACGAGCCAGACGACCGTGACCGATTTCACGGCGTCCCGGAGGCCCCATACGACCAGCTTCGCCTACAGAGTAGGGAGGAAAGTTGTAGTGCAGCATGAACGGGTCACGACTTTCACCTTCCAGGGCGTCGACAAACTGCGCATCGCGGGCAGTACCCAGTGTCGTGGTCACAATTGCCTGAGTTTCACCACGAGTGAACAGGGCAGAACCGTGGGTCTTTTTCAGAACGCCGACTTCTACCGTGATCGGGCGAACGGTTTTGGTGTCACGGCCATCGATACGTGGCTGACCGTTAATGATATTGCCACGAACGACAGACTTCTCCAGCTTGCTGAAGTAGGTCTGAACGTCATCAGCACTGAACTTGCCTTCGCCTTCGCCAACCAGCGCAGCTTCAGCTTCAGTCCGCAGCTCAGCCAACTTATTGCTGCGCTCCTGTTTGATGGTGATGCCATAGGCGTCACGAATTTTCTGCTCAAAACCAGCGGCAACGGCTTCTTTAACAGCGGTCTTTTCTGGCTCCGGCTGCCAATCCCAGGTTGGCTTACCCGCTTGTGCGGCAAAATCTTTAACGGCAGCAATAACCGCCTGGTACTCCTGCTGGGCAAACAGAACGGCACCGAGCATTTCATCTTCCGTCAGTTCCTGAGCTTCAGACTCAACCATCAGAACCGCGTCACTGGTACCGGCAACCACCATGTCCAGCTCAGACTTTTTCATCTGCTCGAAGGAAGGGTTAAGGATGTAACCATCGTCTTCAGTGAAACCAACACGGGCAGCCCCCACAGGACCGGCGAACGGAATACCGGAAATCGCCAGGGCTGCAGACGTGGCAATCATTCCCAGAATGTCAGGATCGTTCTTCTTATCCACAGACATCACCGTGATAATGACCTGAACTTCGTTCATGAAGCCTTTCGGGAACAGCGGACGAATAGGACGGTCAATCAAACGGGAAGTCAGCGTCTCTTTTTCGCTGGCCTTACCTTCACGCTTCATAAAGCCGCCGGGAATTTTTCCCGCAGCGTAAACCTTTTCCTGATAGTGTACGGACAGCGGGAAAAAGTCCTGGCCATCACGGGCACTCTTGGCACCCACTACCGTTGCCAGCACCTGAAGTTCGCCCATGGTGGCCAGCACAGCACCGCTGGCCTGACGGGCAATCCGCCCGGTTTCCAGCGTGACGGTGTGCTCACCGAACTGGAAAGTTTTTGTATACGCTTTTGGAGCAATACTCACGTTATTTTCCTTTATTACCAAACGATATCACCCCGCCTGCATCCACACTGTCATAGAGATGGATGCAATTCAGAGACCTCTGAACAAAAGTCTCTGAATTGCACCCCATGCAGACAGAGTGCAGGCATGGGCAACTCTTGTCTCACCCATCAGGACTAACAGGGAACACGTCCATCGACAGTCCTGACCAGCAACAGGTCAGATAACATTCTCAACCCGTAAATAACAAAACACCGCCAGCCACAGATAATGCAGCTCGCGGTGCCTTGACTGTGGGCGGTGATATCAAGACACCACCATCCCATATGACCGATCAAACGGTTAGCGACGCAGACCCAGAAGCTGGATCAGGCTACGGTAACGTTCAACATCCTTACGCTTCAGGTAGTCCAGCAGGTTACGACGCTGGTTTACCATGCGAATCAAACCACGACGGGAGTGATGATCCTTATGATTCGCCTTGAAGTGTCCCTGCAGACCTTCAATGTTAGCAGTCAGCAGAGCCACCTGAACTTCAGGTGATCCGGTGTCGCCTTCAGAGCGAGCGAATTTCTTCAGGATTTCAGCTTTCTTTTCAGCAGTCAAAGCCATTGTTCAATCTCCAGATAATATGCAATACAGAAAACCGGCATGACCGTGCATATTTACAGCCAGCCATTTAAACAAGCGACGAATTCTATCACTATGTTGCGAGGGCGTCCAAGAAAACGATGTTCGGATAGCCACTCAGAATGCCTGGTGGCTTAGCCCTTGACCAGGCGTTTAGGTGCAACCAGACCATCATCCGTAATTTCGCCGATCCCCAGAAACACCAGACCGTCAACACCTTCAGCAACACCATAAATACGGACATTGCCTGATGTCGGCGCCTGAGGCACCTGGACGGGATTCCCCTGGGAAATATAAAAACTGCTGGTTTCGCCCAGTTTTACCTGCGGCCAGTCACTGACGGCACTATCCTGGGGCAACAGCAGATCATCAATCACACGATCACCGGCCATATTCCGGATTTTGGACAATACCTTCAGACGCTCTGACTGCGCTTTTTCCAGCTTGTCACGTCCCAGCTCTTGTGCCTGTCCGGACAGTTCGGCAAACTCAATACGCTCGTCGACATCCAGGGCAGACTCACGGGCTTCATCACGCATGCTGGCAAGCTCATCCAGAGAGTGCGCCTGATGCTCAGTGTAAGGGCCTGCCTTGAGCCGCTTCAGCTCAGCAACATGCCCCAGGCAGCCCAGAGCCTCACCAATATCTTCAATCAATGTGCGGATATAGGTTCCCTTGGTACAATCCACCTCAAAAACACACTCATCACCCTCAAAGTCCAGCAGTTCCAGACGGTGAATGGTAATGGTGCGCGCAGGGCGCTCAATTTCAATACCTTCCCGGGCATACTCATACAGCGGCCTGCCGTTGTGCTTGAGCGCAGAGAACATACTGGGCACCTGTTCAATATCACCCCGGAACTGTTGCAGAACAGCCTCCACATCGGAGCGAGTTACCGTCACAGGGCGCTCTGCAACGATCTCCCCTTCACGATCACCAGTGGTGGTTCTCACCCCCATTTTCATGGTGGTACGGTAGGACTTGTCAGAATCCAGCAAATACTGGGAAAACTTGGTCGCCTCCCCCAGACAGATGGGCAAAACGCCCGTTGCCAGCGGATCGAGACTGCCTGTATGACCCGCCTTGGCAGCATTAAACAGCCGCTTCACTCGCTGGAGCACCTCATTGGAAGAAGCGCCATACACTTTATCAACCACAATAATGCCGTCCACCGGACGGCCCCGATTAGCGCGTCGACCTCTTCTGGCCATGATTTACTCCTCAGTACCTTCTTCTGAGCCTTTATCCGCTTTAGTATCGCTGGCAACAGCCTGATCGATCAGCGAGGACAGATAAGCCCCGCGCCGCAGGCTGTTGTCATAGTAAAAGCGGAGCCGTGGGGTAAACCTCAGCTTGATGGCTTTAGCCAGCTGAGAGCGCAGAAACCCTGCAGCCTGACTCAATATCGCCAGGGACTCATCAATTTTCTTCTGGTCATCAACCCCCAGAAAAGAGACATAAACATCTGCAAAAGCGAGATCCCGACTGACTTCGACCACACTAACCGTGACCATACCCAGACGGGGATCTTTCATTTCCAGCTGAATCAGCTGAGCCAGTTCTTTCTGAATCTGGTCGGCTACTCGCTGGGTACGACTGTACTCTTTAGCCATTGAATACTCACTCCAAAAACCAAAAAGGCACAGAGACACAAAGCAATACCTCCCTTTGTGACTTTGTGCCTTTGTGGTTAAAAAAAGCCTGCGAAAGAAACCGCAGGCTTTGGCGTCTATTTATTTCACACGCAATTTCACACGCAAAACGAATTAGGCTCTTTTCGGGTTACAGACTGCTCTGCAATGAAAATTGGCCAAAGGCCTTGATATACAATGCCTTCAGGAAACTGCTGGCTAAATATTGCCAAGCCCTGCCACAGGAGGATTCCAGCCTGATTTATGAAATCAGCAGTCTGCAATACGAAAAGAGCCACGAATTAAAGTGTACGCTGTACTTCAATCGTCTTGTAAACCTCGATCTTGTCGCCAGGCTTAACGTCGTTGTAGCTCTTAACGGCGATACCACACTCCATACCGTTACGAACGTCGTTGACATCATCCTTGTAACGACGCAGTGACTCCAGCTCACCTTCGTAGATCACCACGTTATCACGCAGTACGCGGATGCGGTCGTTGCGGTACACGGTACCTTCAATAACCATACAGCCAGCCACAGCGCCAAACTTCGGTGAACGGAATACTTCACGAACTTCAGCGGTACCCACGATCTGTTCACGGATATCGGAGCCCAACATACCGGTCAGTGCTTTCTTCACGTCATCAATAATGTCGTAGATAACACTGTAGTAACGCAGATCCAGCTCTTCAGTCTCAACCACTTTACGGGCAGAAGCATCAGCACGAACGTTAAAGCCGACGATAACCGCATTCGAAGCCAGGGCCAGGTTAGCGTCGGTTTCGGTAATACCACCCACACCCCCGGAGATAACGCGTACTTCGACTTCGTCGTTACCCTGCTCTTCCAGGGAAGCAGTCAGCGCTTCGAGAGAACCACGAACGTCAGCTTTCAGGACAATGTTCAGCGTCTTCTTCTCGGCAGTTCCCATTCTGGAGAACATGTTCTCCAGTTTCGACGCCTGCTGACGAGCCAGCTTCACTTCGCGGAACTTACCCTGACGGAACAGGGCAATTTCACGGGCTTTACGCTCATCGCGAACCACCAGCATTTCGTCACCGGCATCCGGAGTACCATCCAGGCCCAGGATCTCTACCGGAATAGAAGGACCCGCTTCCTTGATAGGCTGACCATTCTCATCCAGCATCGCACGAACACGGCCGTATTGCTGGCCCACCAGAATGTTATCACCCTGATTCAGTTTACCGCCCTGAACCAGAACGGTCGCCACAGGACCACGACCTTTATCCAGTCGGGACTCAACAACTACGCCGCGAGCAGGGCCTTCATCCGGAGCGGTCAGCTCAAGAACTTCCGCCTGAAGAATAACGGCTTCCAGCAGATCTTCAATACCCTCCCCGGTCAGGGCGGACACAGGCATAAACTGCGTATCACCACCCCACTCCTCAGGAATAACGTCACGGGCAGCCAGTTCGTTCTTCACGCGATCCGGATCCGCTTCCGGCTTATCCATCTTATTGACCGCAACGACTATGGGTACACCAGCCGCTTTAGCGTGTTGAACCGCTTCTTCGGTCTGTGGCATTACGCCGTCGTCTGCAGCAACAACCAGGATAACGATATCCGTAGCCTTGGCACCACGGGCACGCATGGCGGTAAACGCCGCGTGTCCGGGCGTATCCAGGAAGGACACCATGCCACGATCCGTTTCTACGTGATACGCACCGATGTGCTGGGTAATACCACCGGCTTCGCCAGCCTGAACGCGACTCTTGCGAATGTAGTCCAGAAGAGAGGTCTTACCATGGTCAACGTGACCCATTACGGTCACCACCGGTGCACGAGGCTTGGCTTCGTAAGACACATCTTCCAGCTGATCATCCACCAGCGTATCTTCGATGGCATCCGCCTTGGTCAGCTTGTATTTGTGGCCCATTTCTTCAACCACAATACTGGCCGTATCCTGATCGATGACCTGGTTAATCGTTACCATGGAGCCCATTTTGAACATGGTCTTGATAACGTCAGCCGCTTTGACCGCCATCTTGCTGGCCAGTTCAGCAACCGTGATGGTTTCAGGAATTGAAACTTCACGAACTACCGGAGCCGTTGGCTTGGTAAAGCCATGAGCCGCCATGGACTCAGGTGCCATGGTGCGCGCAAATTTACGACTGCCGCCACGACGATCATCGCGCTCATTGCGACCACCTTTACCACGGCGGGGCATATCGTCATTGTCATTGCGACGATCCTTGCCTTTACTGCCACGCTTGTTACGTGACTTACGGTCATCAGCCGGCGGTGGTGGCGCATCACCAAATGAAGGAGCTGCCGAAGGTGCCGGTGCGCCACCAGTGCGCGGACCACGGTCACCACCGGGACGCGGGCCACGATCACCACCGGGACGTGGGCCACGATCACCACCGGAACGATCCCCCCCCGGACGACCCCGATCACCCGAACGGGGAGCACGGTCATCACTTCGGGCACCGCGCTCATCTTTCTGACCGCGATCCTGGCCACGATCATCTCTGCGTGGGCTGCGGTCATCTTTACGCTGACCACTATCATCCCGACGCTGACCGCGCTCTTCCTGCTTATCAGAGCGAGCGGCCGCCTCATCAGCTTTTGGTGCTTCTTCAGCCGCATCACGCTTGACGTAGGTACGCTTTTTGCGCACTTCTACGTTAACAACTTTGTTTTTGCCTGAACTACCGCCAGACACTTTCATGCGGCTGACCGTCTTGCGCTTCAGCGTAATCCTGGTCGGTTCAGAACCGGTACCGGCATCACCATGAGTTTGCTTCAGGTGGGCCAGCAGTTGCTGTTTCTCTGCATCGGACACAGATTCCTGGGCGCTGTTTTTAGTAAGACCAGCGTCCTTCATCTGCTGCAACAACCGCTCCACTGGAGCGCCGACCACTGCTGCGAGTTGCTCTACGGTTACATCTGCCATTCACACTTCTCCTCTCAGTGGCCCGCTCAGTTACCCGCTTCTTCAAACCACGGTTTCCGTGCCGTCATGATCAGCTCACCAGCCCGATCTTCATCCATTCCTTCAATATCCAGAAGGTCATCGATCGACTGTTCAGCCAGGTCTTCCATCGTGACGACACCGCGACTGGCCAGCTCATAGGCCAGTTGCTGCTCCATACCTTCCATATTCAGAAGGTCATCAGCAGGCTGGGTACCATCGAGCTTTTCTTCCTGGGCAATGGCCTGAGTCAATAACTGATCCTTGGCCCTTGAGCGCAACTGTTCAACGATCTCTTCATCAAAGCCTTCAATGGCCAGCATCTCCTCCAAGGGAACGTATGCAATTTCTTCCATGGAGGTAAAACCTTCCGCCACCAGCAGTTCTGCCAGATCATCATCAACATCCAGCCTTTCCCTGAAGGTCTGAACCACCCGACCCGCTTCCTGCTCCTGCTTGGCGGCGGCATCTTCTTCGGTCATGACATTCAGGATCCAGCCTGTCAGCTCACTGGCGAGGCGGACGTTCTGACCACCTCGTCCAATGGCCTGGGCCAGATTATCTTCACTGACGGCAATATCCATCGTGCCTTTGTCTTCATCAACAACGATCGAAGCCACTTCTGCCGGCTGCATGGCGTTAATCACGTACTGAACCGGGTTATCATCGTAAAGCACAATATCAACACGCTCATTGCCCAGTTCGCCGGAAACCGCCTGAACACGGGCACCACGCATACCAACGCAGGCACCTACCGGATCAATCCGGCCGTCATTGGTTTTTACGGCTATCTTGGCCCGAGAACCCGGATCTCTGGCAGCACCTCGAATCTCAATCACTTCTTCTGAAATTTCAGGAACTTCAATACGAAACAGCTCAATCAGCATGGCCGGTGCTGTTCTTGACAGCATCAACTGGGGACCGCGCCCCTCAGTGGAAACTTCATGGAGCAAAGCCCGAACATGAGCACCCATTCTGAAGTTTTCACGGGGCAAGACCTGATCTTTCTTTAATACCGCCTCAGCGTTATTGCCCAGATCCACAATAATGCTGTCACGGGTTGTCTTCTTAACGGTACCGGAAATGAGGGTACCCATTTTGTCACGGTACTGTTCAACCATCTGCAGGCGCTCAGCTTCACGCACCTTCTGAACAATCACCTGCTTGGCTGTCTGGGCGGCAATACGCCCAAAACCGACCGACTCAATCGGCTCTTCCCAGATACCACCGATTTCAAGAGACTCATCCTGCTCCTTGCCTTCATCAAGCGTCAGATGCATGCCGGGAAACTCAAAATCCTCGTCCGCAACCACAGTCCAGCGACGGAAGGTATCGTACTCCCCATTAGCCCGGTTGATCGCCACCCGGATATCCACTTCGGTTTCATACCGTTTTTTGGTCGCTGTCGCCAGAGCGGTTTCCAACGCCTCAAAGATGACCTCGGGCGGTACTCCCTTCTCATTGGATACGGACTCTACGACCAACAGAATCTCTTTACTCATGCTCTGCCTCGCCTATGCTGAACCAGTCCATGCCTATGCCAACACATCCCTGGCCGCTAAACCGGGATATCCGCCCGGCCTGAAGGATAATTCAGTCGAACTGTGGTATCACCTGCGCCTTCTCGATACTCTCGATTGGCAACAGAAGCTCATGGCCATCGGCCTCTATAACGACATCCTGATCTTCAATTCCCTTGATGATGCCCCGATACTTTCTGCGCCCTTCAAAAGGCACCCTCAGGCGTAGATTGGCTACATAGCCAGTCATCATCTCATACTGCTCAAGCCGGAACAGCGGCCTGTCCAATCCCGGAGAAGATACTTCCAAGGTATATTCGTCTGCAATGGGGTCTTCTACATCCATAACGGCACTCACCTGACGGCTGACTTTTTCACAATCATCCAGGCTGATGCCATTTTCTGCATCGATATAAACCCGAAGCAGCGAATTCCGCCCACGGGAAACAAACTCAATACCCCAGAGACGGTAATCAAGCGACTCCACAATCGGCTCGATAAGTGTCTCCAGCTGCGACTGCTTACCTGCCACGACTGAACACCTGCTAAAAAAACAAAAAAAGGGCTATAAAGCCCCATGTATTCGCACAATGGCCAGAACAGCCATTACACATCAATTACTCGCCACCTAATAAAAAACCCCGCAAAGGGGGTTTTTCAAGTTTGGTAGCGGGGGCTGGATTCGAACCAACGACCTTCGGGTTATGAGCCCGACGAGCTACCAGGCTGCTCCACCCCGCATCAAAGTGTGTATCAGTATACTTCGGCAAGAGCCAGCTGACAACCTCTCCCCATTATCAAATTTACTACCCACCGGCAAAGAGTTAGTGCTTAACCTGATCAGCAGAACTTCACAAAACCAGCATACAAATGGTAGTGGCTAAACTCTATACCATACAACAAACGCTGCTATTATCTACCTTTTCCCACCACTGTCAACTCGATCAAGACATTGCCATAGATGCTAAAGAAGAAGACCTCACCCACCTACTTGTTGTTGTTTGTTGTTGTTTTGTTGTTGCTGAATTTTGTTGCTGAATTGTTGTTGACGCTCCAATAGGTCACCGAGTTACCTTACCCAGCTACTGACGCATAAGAAATATCGATGCTGTTTGGCAAAAACCAGCAGCAATCTCTCCTTCGACTGTGAGCAGCAGTCTGTTTAGCAGTTACCACCGCCTCTGGTGATTATCGGCTACGCCGACAGCGGTAAAACCCGCCCTGACCCCGGAGAAATCAAGCAGACGACAATCGACGCACTCTATATCTTCCACTCCACCTTCCTGGCACAAACGCCCACAATTTTTTCTTCACCTACCACCACGATAAGTTGAAGGCTTTTTTACCGGTTTATTACCGGATACCAAGAACTAAACAACGAAACAATTGTCCAATCGACCGACGCCTCGGTTGCGATAGTTAGAGAATGATTTAATGATTGAAAAGCATCACAATGCAAGCGCATCACTCTATGACATACCCAGTACCAGCTCGACCGTTGGCTCTGTTTCTAATCAAGATGAAAAGTCTCATAAAAGAAAGTCTCATCAAAAAAACAGCTGGCAGCTACACAATTCAACAAAGTGCCCGGGTAACTCATTTGGACGATCGGAAATTTTTGCTAACAAAGGTATAACAGCCCTTCCAAATGAATTGGTGGTAAAAATCCTTTCCAACCTGGACATAAGAAATGTTTCTGCTTGCAAGCGAGTAAACAGCCTCTGGGAAGCACTTGTTGATAAAAATCACTTACAAGCCCTCGCTTTCAGTCGAAGTCGCCACCATCAACCTTTTCTACAACCCGTTGAGCACTACCATTTATTCGTCAGAAGCTGGCTAACAGGATTTAGCAACAAAGGAAAAGAATTAGCCGGCCAGTTAGATAATATCCTGGAGCATCAATACTTCCCTGAGATATTATTTTTCAACATTGCCCAACTATTAGCTAACACAAAGCTTTTAACCTGCCAAAATGTATACACCGCCCATCATTCTGGCACGGTGGACAATACCAGCTTCAACCTCGACGGAATTCACTTTGCGACAGCCTCTCGCGATAAAACCACTAAAATCTTAAGGCTTGTTGCGGGGCAATGGTTGGAAAAAGCCACCATCCAACATTCAAATTGGGTGAATAATGCCAGCTTCAGCCCCGGGGGGCGTTACCTTGTGACAGCCTCTGAAGATCACACCGCCAAAATCCGGGAGCTTGTTGCCGGACAATGGCAGGAAAAAGCGACCATCCAACATTCTGATTGGGTGATGAATGCCAAGTTCAGCCCCGATGGAACTTATCTTGTAACATCTTCTCTCGATCACTCCGCTAAAATCTGGGGACTTGTTGCCGGGCAATGGCAGGAAATAGCCACTATCCACCATTCTAATTGGGTGATGAATGCCAACTTCAGCCCCGATGGAAGTCTCCTTGTAACGGCCTCCCGGGATACCACGGCCAAAATCTGGGAACTTGTTTCCGGACAATGGTACGAAAAAGCTACCATCCAACATCTTAAACCGGTAATCAACGCCAGCTTTAGCCCCAATGGACGCCACCTTATGACATCTGGTCATAAAACTGCGATAATCTGGGAGCCTGATGCCGGACAATGGCATAAAAAATTCTTCATACAGCATTCTGCTCAGTTGAGCGATGCCAGCTTCAGCCCCGATGGCAGTCACTTTGCGACAGCCTCTTTTGATAACACCGCCATAATCTGGGGACTAGTTGCTGGGAAATGGCAGGAAAAAGCGACCATCCAGCACTCTGACCAGGTAATGAATGCCAGCTTCAGCCCCGATGGAAGTCACCTTGCGACAGCCTCACACGATGGAACCGCCAAAATCTGGGGGATTGTTAACGGGCATTGGCAGGAAAAAGCCACCATCGTTCATTCAAACCAGGTAAATAGTGTCAGCTTCAGCCCCGATGGAACCCACCTTGCAACAGCCTCTGAGGATCACACAACCCAAATCTGGGGGATTTTTGCCGGACAATGGCAGAAAAAAGACACCATTCGCCACGCTAAATCGGTGAAAAGTGGCCGCTTCAGCCCCGATGGCAGCCACCTTGTAACAACCCTTGGCGATGGCCCCACCAAAATCTGGCTGTTGAAACAGGCTGCTAACGTGGCAGAAATTACCCTTCGTACTCACCACCTCACTATTTCCAACACCTCTTAACAAACCCCGCCACTCTGGTGCAACCTAATATAAGGAAGCAATAGGTTACGTGATGTAATTGTTGCTGAGTTGTCGAATTATACTCATCATGAAGGAAAGGTATCCGGACACCAAACCCCGGAAGTCAAGAAGGTTTATATCCGTAAGACACAGGAAGTCAAAGGAACGAGATAAAGAAAACGAAGATACAAAAAAAGACCATCTCAGGCCTTGTATATACGACTATTGTCAAACAACAGTAATGAATCAAAGTACTATTAAGAGGCTGTTTTTTTTGGCCGCTTTTTTTGGGTATTTTTTTGTAAAAGACTATGTAAGTCTATTCCAAAACTCCCATAACTCATTGACTCTATTGGTGCCGAAGACGAGACTCGAACTCGTACGCCCATACAGGCACTGCCCCCTCAAGACAGCGTGTCTACCAATTCCACCACTTCGGCCATAACTGTCACTCTCAGCGACAGTTAAATTATTTCTGAAAACTCTTTATAAATCAATAGGATTATAAATCTTACTGCGTGTTTTCAGAGCTATTGAAGCCACTGCTCTCAACCGGCTGAGACTCTAACACAGGCGCATCGCTTTCGGTAGCATCTTCTAATGAATCAACCGAAAAAGGTGCGTCGTTTACCGGCACAATCTGTTCAACCTGAACAGAAGGCAAACCGACATCAGCAACACTGTCAGCTTTCTGCCTGGCCATCATCGCCAAACCGATACTGGTTACGAAAAAAATCGTTGCCAGAATAGCGGTCGTACGACTCAGAAAGTTTGCTGAGCCCTGACTCCCAAACACCGTTTGAGAAGCCCCTGAGCCAAAACTGGCTCCTGTTTCTGCACCTTTGCCCTGCTGCAGCATGATCAGAGCGATCACGCCAACAGCTACCAGCACGTGCACAAGAAGAATAATGGTTTCCATTACTATCCCGCAGCGTGACAAATCACCTTGAAATCAGCAGCTACCAGCGAAGCTCCACCAATCAGACCACCATCAACATCAGGCTGGCTCATCAGTTCTGCCGCGTTGTCAGCCTTCATGCTACCACCATACAGAACACGGGTTCTGTCCGCCATGGACGGATCGCTTTCTGCCAGCAGCGCACGAATTTCAGCATGAACTTCCTGCGCCTGCTCCGGGGTTGCAGTCAGACCAGTTCCAATAGCCCAAACTGGTTCATAGGCAATTACAAAATTAGCCAGACGCTCCGAACCAGCAGTTCGAAGCACAGTATTAATCTGATGAGCCACTACTTTCATAGTGTCACCAGCTTCGCGTTCCGACAGAGTCTCACCAACACAAAGGACTGGCACCAGACCCTGATCAACCAGAGCACAGAATTTCGCAGCCACATCAGCATCGGTTTCGCCATAGAGGGAGCGACGCTCAGAGTGACCAATCAGTACATATTCACAGCCAAGGTCTTTGGCCATCAGAGGAGAGATTTCACCTGTGTAGGCTCCTGACAACTTATCGGAGGCATTTTGCACACCAAATTTAACAGGAGACCCCTTCAGCAAGTCGCGTACCTGCTGAACGTATACACTAGGTGGAAAAACGAGCACCTCAGCCTTCGTTTCAAGTCCAGAAAGGATTCCATCAACAAGCTCACGGATACTGTCTGAAGACCCATTCATCTTCCAGTTTCCGGCTACCAGTGGCTGACGCATACCGCTTACCTCTTTGATCGCGAGGCCGGAATACTAACCTGAAAGACGCCAACATACAATAAGTCAAGTCCTCTGAACTGATTGAAATCAAGACCATACCCGGACAACACAGCCCCGGTATAAGCCAATGCCTGCAACGGGCATCAATCAGCACATTTCCTGCTCAACCACTTTTGCCAGTTGTTCAGCCTGAGCCTTTACCTGGGCACCATCTTCACCCTCAACCATCACCCGGATAACCGGTTCTGTTCCGGAAGGTCTCAGAAGTACACGGCCTTTGCCAGCCATTTCCCGTTCTGCTTTTTTTACCGCGTCAACAATACCGGGAATACCATCAGTATCCCGCTTATTCTGAACCCGAACATTGATCATCACTTGTGGATAAAGGGTAATCGCCCCTACCATTTCTGACAGAGACTGACCTGCTGTTTGCATCGCTTTTAATACTTTCAGGGCTGACACAATACCATCACCGGTAGTCGATGCATCGCGACAGATAATGTGGCCTGAAGACTCACCACCCAGCTGCCAGTCATTGGCTATCAGCAGTTCATTAACATAACGGTCACCAACTTTGGCCCTGGCAAATGGTATCCCGGCAGCTTCAAGCGCCTTCTCCATCCCCAGATTGGTCATCAAGGTACCCACCACACCACCATTCAATATTCCTCTGGAATGGCGGTCCATGGCAATAATAAAGAGCAGCTGGTCACCATCGACGATCTCCCCCTGATCATCCACCATAATGACCCGGTCTCCATCACCGTCAAAAGCAATCCCCAGATCCGCACCGGTTTCCCGAACTCTGGCTGCCATGCCTTCCGGGTTGGTAGAGCCTGCATTCTCATTGATATTGACGCCATCCGGATGAGTGCCCATTGTGATCACTTCAGCACCCAGTTCACAAAAAACTGCAGGTCCAACCTGATAAGTTGCACCATGACCGGCATCAATCACCATTTTCATGCCACGCAGATCCAGCTGCTGGGAAGTGCTGCCCTTGCAGTACTCAATGTACCGGCCTGCAGCATCATTCATCCGGGTCACTTTTCCCAGGCTCTGGGAATCAACCACGTCAATTTCTGACTCGAGCAATGCTTCAATCTTTTGTTCAACGTCGTCGGATAACTTGGTACCGTCACCGGCAAAGAACTTTATACCATTGTCGTAAAATGGGTTATGGGAGGCGCTGATCACAATACCCGCCTGCCCATTAAAGGTTCGGGTCAGATAGGCAATAGCAGGGGTCGGCATTGGACCGGTCAGGACAACATCAATACCGGCAGCAGACAGACCTGCCTCAAGAGCGGACTCAAACATATAGCCGGAAATGCGGGTATCTTTGCCAATAATGACCTTCCCTTCACCTTCCTCAGCCAGTACCCGGCCTGCGGCCCAACCCAGCTTCAGGACAAAGTCCGGTGTGATGGGAAATTCACCAACCTTTCCCCGAACTCCATCAGTACCAAAATATTTACGCGCCATAGACATTTACCAAAAATTTCTGAAAGCAATAACCAATCATCATCTCACTCATTCAATTGAACCTCCAGTACTATCAGGTCATGTTGACAACAGGAATGAAATGATGAAATAAGCAGTATTAGAGACTTATCCGTCAACGCTCCCCCTTCGGAAAACCATACTTCCGGGCTGACGTGCATTATTAAACAACGATAATCAACTACGCTTCATCAACTGCCTGTAGAAAACGGAGAACATCAACCGTCTCCCTGACATCATGCACACGAATGATATGAGCACCTGCCTGTATAGCCAGCATGGCTGCAGCCAGACTACCCGGGAGCCGGTCTTCGGCATCCCGGTCCAAGGTTGCGCCAATAAAGGACTTTCTGGACATGCCTGCCAATACCGGCAGACCCAACTCATGAAAGCGACGAAAGCCCTTCAGCATTTCAAGATCGTACATCGGCGTTTTACCAAACATGCCCCCTCCAAAGCCCGGATCCAGTATCAAGCGCTCCCGGAGAATCCCTGCATGTTCACAGCGCTGCACACAATCCATCAAATACTGGCGGACCTCTTCAACAACATCACCATAGACAGGTACCAACCCTGGCTCAGGCTGATCAACGAAGGAGTGCATCAAAATAATGGGAACATCCGTTTCAGCTGCCGCTTCCAACGCGCCTTCACGATGCAACGCCCGTACATCATTAATCATCCCCGCCCCCGCTTTCACCGCTTCCCTGATCACCAGGGGAGAGCTGGTATCCACTGAGATAACCACGTTAAAACGCGATGCCAAACCTTCAATCACGGGCAGAACCCGTTCCAACTCCTGCTCTGGGGTTGGCGCACCTGAGGCACCGGGGCGTGTCGACTCACCACCAATATCGAGAATTTCTGCCCCGTCCCGGATCATCTCCTGTGCCACATTCAGCCAGTTATCAGAACAGCGGCTTCCTTGATAAAAAGAGTCGGGGGTAACGTTCAAAATCCCCATCACCCCCGGCTTTTTCAGATCCAGTATTTTCCCTGCACAATTCAACTTAAATTCGTTGCTCATGAAAACTCCCCAGATACAAAAAAGGGCAGGATAAACCTGCCCTTGACGATCATAGACCTGACGTAAGATCAGTGTTCCCCGGCAGGGCCACCAATCGAACCGCCCGAATCCTTGTTATCACGCTCTTCAGTCTTGTCGTCAGCCGTCGCCTCCGGCTCATCGGCAACAGCCTTAACACCACTGTCACCGTTATCCTGGTCACCAGAATCTTTTGGAGGGCGAACTTCACGGCCGGACATGATGTCATCAATCTGATCACTGTCGATGGTTTCGTACTGAATCAGAGCCTCAGCCATTTTATCCAGCTTGTCGCGATTATCGACGAGAATCTGGTTAGCACGGGAATAGCACTCATCAACCACCCGTCGAACTTCCTCATCAATGATCTTTGCCGTTTCACCGGAGACATTCATTCTGGAGCCCCCACTGCCATAGCTTTTGCCCAGAAAGACTTCACCTTCATCTTCATCGTAAAGCAGTGGACCCAGCTTGTCAGAGAGACCCCACTTGGTCACCATGCTTCTGGCAATCTGGGTAGCGCGCTGAATATCATTGGAGGCACCGGTTGTGACACCATCTTTCCCCAGCGTCATCTCTTCGGCGATACGGCCACCAAATAGTGAGGAGATCTGACTAAGCAGCGCCTGTCGGCTCTGACTGTAACGGTCCTCCTCAGGCAGGAACATGGTAACCCCAAGCGCCCGGCCCCGTGGAATGATACTCACTTTATACACCGGGTCATGATCAGGAACCAATCGACCGACAATCGCATGTCCGGCTTCGTGATAAGCAGTATTGCTCTTCTCCTTATCACTCATGACCATGGACTTGCGCTCGGCCCCCATCATGATCTTATCTTTTGCCAGATCAAACTCTTTCTGCCCCACCGTGCGCTGGTTAGCTCGCGCAGCAAAGAGTGCCGCCTCGTTGACCAGGTTTGCCAGATCAGCACCGGAGAATCCCGGAGTACCACGGGCGATAACCGAAGGCTTCACATTGTCTGAAACCGGAACCTTGCGCATGTGTACCTTGAGGATCTGCTCACGACCACGGATATCAGGTAACCCAACGACAACCTGACGGTCAAAACGACCGGGACGCAACAATGCAGGATCAAGCACATCCGGACGGTTAGTGGCAGCAATAACAATAATACCGTCGTTTGCTTCAAAACCATCCATCTCAACCAGCAGCTGGTTAAGGGTCTGTTCACGCTCATCGTGACCACCACCCATACCGGCACCACGATGACGACCGACCGCATCAATCTCGTCAATAAAGATAATGCAGGGTGCCTGCTTCTTGGCCTGTTCAAACATGTCACGGACACGGGAAGCACCAACACCCACGAACATTTCAACAAAGTCAGAACCGGAGATGGTGAAGAACGGCACCTTGGCCTCACCGGCAATGGCCTTGGCGATCAGGGTTTTACCGGTACCCGGAGGGCCAACCATGAGAACACCCCGGGGTATACGTCCACCCAGACGCTGGAATTTACCGGGATCTTTCAGGAAGTCCACCAGTTCCTGAACATCTTCCTTGGCTTCTTCAACACCGGCCACATCGGCAAACGTGGTTTTGATCTGATCTTCAGACAGCAGACGGGCCTTGCTTTTGCCAAAACTCATCGGGCCACCCCGGCCTCCGCCGCCGCCCTGCATCTGACGCATGAAGAACATAAATACGGCAAGAATCACCAGAATCGGGAAGCTGGCTACCAATAGCTGCGTCCAGATACTCTGCTTCTCAATCGGCTTGGATTCAACCTGCACCTTACCCAGCAAGAGTTCATCCATCAGTTTGTTGTCCGGCACAGTGGGCGGCAAATTGGTTTCAAAACGCTCACTGTTGTTTAACATGCCGGTAATGGTAAAACCATCGATGACAACTTTGCTGACCTGGCGATTCTCTACCATGCTGATGAAGTCAGAATAGGCAACCTTCTGGCTGGACGACTGCATGCCATCAAAGTTTTTAAAGACGGTCAATAACACCAAGGCGATTATGACCCAGAGAATCAAATTTTTTGCCATATCATTCAAGGGGCTAACCTCTCTCGAGCGTACTTAAGCCTCAGGTAATCGTTTATATTGAGCACGGTACCCTGACTCATCGGGATTACGTACTAATGCTTATCTGCAACAATACATGATCAGCGAACAGTGTGACAGTGATTGTCTTCTATCATGCTGATTAATGCATCCTATAATTGTCTTTTATTGACACGATTCCGTATCATCCCCTGAAGCCCGTGGCCAGCAGATATACTTCTCTCGAGCGCGCCCTGGAAGCCGTAGGCTTCCGAGTCTGCACTTTGTCAAAACCGCTTTTCATGTCTTTCAGGTAGGCATCAAAGCCTTCACCCTGAAAGACTTTAACCAGAAAAACACCTCCTTTACGCAATACCTGCCTTGACAGATCCAGTGCCAGTTCAACCAGGTACATGGCATTGGGCTGATCAACTGAGAGTGCTCCGGTCATATTGGGGGCCATATCGGAAATTACAAGGTCTACCCGGTCCGAACCAATGGTTTCAAGTATTCTCTCCAGTACGGCATCTGCCGTGAAGTCACCCTGAACAAAATCAACCCCGGCAATAGGGTCCATTGGCAGAATATCAGAAGCAACCACCCGCCCCTGGTCACCGACCAGTTCAACCGCTACCTGGGACCAGCCACCGGGTGCCGCACCAAGGTCAACTACCCGAATGCCCGGGCGAAAGATTTTATCTTTCTCCTGAATCTCCAGAAGTTTATAGCTGGCCCTGGATCGCCACCCGTCTTTTTGCGACTGTTTAACATAATGGTCATCAAAATGCTCTTTTAACCAGCGACCACTACTTTTGGATCTTGCCATAATCTTTTTGCAAACTGCCTGTAAATCAAGATCAAACGTTGTTTGAATAACCTCGAACCAGAAAACCGAGAGAAATAAAAGTGTACACGTGAAAATAACTGAGATTAACATCAGCCGGTACAGTAAAAGCCATGAAGATAATATCTTATAAGATATGGCTGTGACAGCAGAAGACAATAAAAGATAAACAGGAAAATTAGGTATTAGTGCATATTACCAGTTAACACATACCGCACTCTTCTGATGGTCAAGTGCGTTGGCAACTTTATCCATACAGCGCTCATAATATCCAAGAGTAGTAACGTTATCAGCAAGATAAGTATTACTCAACCATAGCTGAAACATAAAGACTCCCTTCTTCACTTCTCATAAAAAAACGCTCTGCCTGGGGGGCAACGTTTTACTAATAACCAGGTGATAAAAACTTGTGACTCAATCAAACAGCCCATGCCCTGAAGTGAGCAGCATGGATGTCAATTTTGCATGATCCAGTGTTTCACCATTGAGCACACAGGCCAGAATCTCGCTGCCAAACAGTTGTGGCGATAGGAGAACATCTGCCTTGACCTGTTTGATTTTTTTCATGTTTTTAGCATCATTCACCACAAGTACGGTTCTGACCTCAGGGTTTATTTCTTTCGCAGACAATACAATAAATGCGTTCGCTGCATCATCATCAGTGAGCGCTAACAAAGCACGGCAACTCATAATTCCAGCATTGCCTAACACGGTGTTATCCGTAGTGTCCCCGGAAATCAAGTCCAGTTTTTTCCCTATTTTCTGCTCTATCAGGGGAAATTCATTTTCCGGACGCTCCGTGACTACCACAAAATCAAGCCCCCGCTGAATCAGTTGGTTGATAGTTCCCATTGCCATAATGGAAGTACCACAGACAATAAAATGAGGCTCTTTTCCAATTCCAGACTGCTATGTAGTTCTCGTCCAAAAACACAACCAATTGAAAACTGTAGATTTTATCCTGAAAAATTAAGTGGAGCCCTACTGCTATCTGGCGACTAAACTTCCCAAGAGCAAGAAACATAAGGGATTGCCAAAAACAGAGGACTCCAAATGCGCAAAAAACGCAACCCGCAGTGTAGTATGGAACTCCATTACGTACCTCATGAAATCTGCTCCCAGCTTTCCGGTATCTCGCAATGGCTTGACGCCCATCCACAGTTCAATGACTGGATTTATGAGGACTTAAGTTCTGGTGATAAACAGAACACTGGGCGGAACGGACTATCAGCAGAATCCGTTCTTCGTGCGGCACTCCTGAAACAGTATTTGAATTGTGATTATGACTACTTGTCGTTTGTTTTGATGGACTCCATGCTCTTTCGAGACTTTTGTCGCCTCGAACCAAACCAGCGCCCCAGTCGCTCCAGTTTGCATGGGCTCATCAGCCTTCTTACTGCATCTACATGGGAACGGATTAATAACTGTCAGCTAATGACCGCTAAAGATCAGGGTATTGAAAAAGGGCGCACTGTGGCTATTGACAGCACAGTCACCGAATCGGATATCAAACCTCCTTGCGACAGTGATCTTTTAGCCAGTTCCGTTAAAGAAATTTGTCGGCTGCTGGAACGGGGACAAACACTGACAGCGACACCGCTTTATGAATATACCCATCACAACCGAGCCGTAAAAGATGCGGCCAGAAAATGCATCTACGCTGGCAAAGAAGAGCGGCATCAGCATTATAAAAAACTGCTGCAGTTGACCCGAAAATCCCGGAAGGTACTTATCGAAGCTACTGTCACGCTAGCAAACGCCCGTCAGCAGGGGCAGTGTCTCCTGGCTGATGATGCCGACAAGTGGCAGGCCGATGTGGATCACCTGTTACCCCTGGTGGATGCAATAGTCTCCCAGACAGAGCGCAGGGTCTTTAAGGGTGAAAAGGTGCCAGCCCAGGAAAAAGTGGTTAGCCTGTATGAACCCCATACGGATATCATCGTAAAAGACAGGCGGCAAGTACAGTATGGCCATAAACTGAACCTGGTTCAGGGAAAAAGTCGATTGATCCTGGACCTGGTTATTGAGGAAGGTAACCCAGCGGATTCGGACCAATTCATTCCGATGATGGAAAGACAAAAAGAAATTTATGGTCGTGTACCTCGCCAGACAAGCGGTGACGGCGGATACGCGTGTCGCGCTAATTTGGAAAAAGCCAAGGCCATGGGAATCAGCGATGTAGCTTTTAATAAGAAGCGCGGACTTGAAGTCGAAGAGATGACTAAAAGTCAGTATGTGTATAAAACGCTCTTTCGCTTCCGGGCAGGTATTGAAGCGGGAATTTCGTGGCTAAAGAGATGTTTTGGGCTATCACGTTGCCACTGCAAGGGTTCTGAGCGTTTTGATTCTCATTGCTGGTTATCGGTGGTCTGTTACAACCTGGTGATTCTGGCCAGACACCCGGCACCATCCTGATAGCCACCTCCACGCTACATGAAAGTACCTTTCCAGCATGGTGGGAGGATGTTTTCTGCCTGCTTTTCGCGTTTTTCTCCAATATCCGTCCCAGATTAGAGAAAAAAAGGGAAGAGTTTTTGCGGCTCTCTGGAATTTCAGGAAATATCAAAACGCACGTACAATCTAATTATGATTGCCTGATGCGTTTTTGGACGAGAACTATGTAACCAGCAAGTTGACTAAGGGCTGAAGAAGACTTTTGCCTCTTCGGCCAATATTATGCAAAAACTCAAAAAAGCCAAGGTAAAGGGGTAAAGCCTCTTGGGATATTCCCCTGTGAGGCCTTAGCCACGAGCGTAGAAGTGACCAAAACCCCTCCATAGTATTAACATGCACCTCGTAAATACCGTCTTTGTCATCATCACGAGCATACTCACCTTTGCCGTGACAGACCGTTTTATGTCTGAAGCCCCAGCTTTCAAGGTCATCATAGATGTTGTATTCATCGGTATAAATCTGGCTCTGTGGGGCTACGTGTTTCTTGATAAATGGTTCGATTGTCGCCTTCTTAACGTTCGACAGCATGTTGATAATGACCTGACCTCCCCTTTGAATCATTCCCAATACCGGCGGTTTGTCTTTTTCAAGAGTCCCACGGCCCGGAGCGCCTTTAAGCCTTCTTTTTCTCGGTGGACGATCCAGATTTTTTTAATGCTTCAGGGTGTCCCTTGTGACCAGCTACAATGTAGACCTCGTCGAATTCAACTTCGCCATCAAGAATCACTTCAGGCTTTCGGTCAACAACACCATTTCGTAAGACTGTGGTCATATGGTGTGCATCACTGACACACAGATCAAGTTCCTGAGCTATCTGGCTGTTGGAGACGTTCAGCCCCATTAAATAGAGACAGGCAATCCAGACTTTGAGTGGTCGGTGGTGTCCTGCGAAAACCGTATTTGTCAGGTCATCGAAGTAGCGCTTACAGGACTTACAGTAATAGTGCTGGCACTCTACCTGCACATTGTCGTGTCCATTCTTTTTGACATTCTCAGAATCACAGTGCGGACAGAGAACAGTGCCATCTGGCCAGCGGTTCTCACGGATCATCTCAAAGCAGGTGTCATTACTGATGAGATCTGAGATTCGGCCTATATTCATGGTCAATGCTGGCGATGGCTAATTATATCCACCAAGGATAGTTCAGCAGTTCGGAATTCGAAAAGAGCCTAAAATGATCTGTCCTGTTCATAGCCCGCTCTTTGCCTTTAATCAACTTGCCAATACCACTGCGAATTACCGAACCAAAAATCGTCGTCAGCGATGTAGCAAACACGGTGATACCGGCGATTATCATAGACACGGTGAACAACCGGGCCGACTCTGTTTTGGGAATAATGTCGCCATATCCGACCGTCGTCATCGTGACAATGGAATAGTAGAAAGCCGTTACCAGGTTATCAATTTCCGGAGAAAAGCCACTGCCAAAATAGAGCGATCCGTAACTGGCATAAAACAGTAGAATTGAAAAGCTGATGATGGCAAAAATACTCCCTGCAGTTGCACTGGAACGATTGAAATCCCTTCCCAGCAACAGTATTCCGAACAGCGTCAACGCACAAAACAGAATTCTTGTCCGTAGCAAGGGATAAAAGTGCATGGTAAATGCCAATGTAATAATTAACAAAAATACACTGAGAGCCCAGGCAATTCTTGCCCGGAACAACATACCCAGCGCATTCAGCATCAGGAAAACACTGAGCAAAAACCACGGTCCATCGGCCACGTCAGACCAATCCATATCAACAAGGTTATTGATCTGAAAAAGATCAAGAAGATCAACCGGCATCCCCCAGATGGTTTTAACAATCAGCAAACCGTTGGCAAAAACAGCAAACGCAGCAAACGAATGCCTGGATTCAAGCCAAAGCTTCACCAACCTTCGCCAAAAATGAGTGTAATAGCCCAATACCCCACCCTTTATCTGGTTACCCGTCACAAATCTGGTAAATGGTTTCAACGAGTATGATGTGCACAATCGATCATACAGGGGATCATAAAGGAATCATCCAGTTGCTTTCCAAGAGGTGGAAAGGTTGGCATTAGCGGCGCTATATCAAGCCCGTTAATGAAGCAGGAATCAAAATACGCAGTTTGGATGGCGCAGCATCCACACTTCCCTCAGCAGCCAGAAAGCGATAGCATGCTACCAGAAGCTTGAATATGCTGTCGAGTGACTTATGTGTTGCCAGCCTACTACCAATCCAGCAGTCAACGGCACCGAACATTAATTCGCTCTCTTCGACCCCAGTCAATGAGCGTAAGTACTTTTAAAAAGCACTTCTCTGTCCCCAACCGCATTAACAAAAACTTCTCCGCAACAATCAGGTCATACC